>CAZYDV010000001.1:0-108398 GCA_964646405.1 uncultured Granulosicoccaceae bacterium
TACAGTACACTGACGGGCACCGGTACGGTGCCCGCCGTGCAGAGGAAGCGCGGGCTTACTTCTTTACCCAGCTAGGTACGGTGAATTCACCCGTAGCGTATTTCTCAGGATAAACCACGGCATTGCTTCCATCTTCGTACCATTGAATGACCACCATCGACGGTGAGCCATCTTCGTAGGGCTCAGTGATATCAAAGCGCGCATTGTGCGGGTAGGTGCGACCGGTGCGCGGCTCGACTTCATCATTGCCCCAGAACGCGTAGCGAAGCCAGGGCTTGCCGTCGAGGTCGAGTTTCAGATCCTGTTTCTCCATGGCGGTGACCCAGGAGGTATTGTTGAAACCGCCGGCTTCTTCGGCTGCGGCCATCGCCTGCTTTACACCGTGGTAGGCGTTAAAGCCGTTGAAGTGTGGTATGACCGGGCGCGATTGGTATTTGGCCTGATAGGTATCGACAAATTTCTGTGAAACCGGGTCGAGCTTAAATCCCACAGAGGGTACCGGAGACAGCGTCGAGATGCCGCCACCGGCACCACCGGTGTCTTCCCAGAACTCCTGGCCAAGGGCTGCGACGTTAACGCCTGTCATGCCCATTGGTACCTGCAGTTTCACGTATTGTGAAGAGACCACTTGTGAGTTCACCGAGCTGATCAGGTAGATGAAATCGGCACCGCTGTCCTGTGCACGTGAGAAAATCGGCGCAAAATCGTTAGTGGTGATATCGAAAACGATGGTGTCGACCACGTCAATGCCAGCGTTGGGTGCCAGTGCCTCAGTGACCAGGCCTGCGATGGCGCCACCGAATGCGGTGTCTTCCTGCAGGATGATCACCTTGTTCCAGCCCATTTTTTCTTTCAGCACGTCTTTGCCGAAATCGATGTACAGGGTGGCCAACGCCTCGTCGGAGGCGATGTTCATGAAGTAGGGCTTCATGGAGTCGTAGTCTTCGACAATCATGTCGATGATGCCGATGTAGGAAGTCCAGGTGTCGAGCGTGGGGATCTGGAACTCCTGCATACGCGGCAACCAACCCAGGGAGACGTCATCGATCGACCCTGAGATAATGAAGTCGACCTCTTCGGATTCAGCCAGATACTCGTAGGCTTTCACGCCCTCGGTCACGTCTTCGCCGGTGTCAGCCTTGACCAGCTGAATTTGCTGCCCTAGCACACCACCGTTGGCGTTGAGCTCCTCTATCGCGATCTCGGCGCCACGCAAGGTCGAAAGACCGGTGTCAGAACTGAGCGAGCCGATAAAGCCCACTTTAATGTCTGCCGCCGCAGCAGACGCGAAAAACGCCGCTGTCAGACTGGCTAGCAGTGTTGTTTTTAGTCGCATATTTTTCCCCATGTTGGACCTCGCGGTTGGTGTTGCGAGCGCGCTTGCGTTGCACGAGCCACATTGGCCAGAACGCCGTCTGGCGCTGCCGGCTCGTCCGTTCCCGAACAGCGTATCGAACACGCCTCGACACAAAATACGCTATTACGGGCTGGCTGGAAACCATATCCAGCGCTCCGGAGGTGGTTTGAATCACCCGCTCGGCACAGCCTTTGGCAGCGCATTGACAGGTTAACCGGCACCCCCATCAGAGCACCGCTTAACCGGACGTTGAGGATACACGCAATAGTGAATACGTGTATACATGAATCCTGTATACAGAGATATCGATGATGATATCTGACACCGCGTCAGGCTAGTTTGCAACCGGTTGCAATTGCTTTGTACGAGCGTCAGAATAGCTGGATCATTTCTGCCGGAATTACCCATGTCGGGCCGTGAATCTGAATCCTGCCGATGCTTCAAGCCAATGCTGACCGTGAGGTCGGGACATTGATTGACCTCGGTGTGCTTGCGCAAAATCGCTTTGTCTCGATTGGACGCGCCGGGATGGATTTCTACCCGGATCCACCGGGTACAAAAACTGAGCAGGCAGGGCAGTTCACCGCGTGTTTGGGTGGTTCGTCGGCCAACATCTGCGTCGCGATCAGTAAACACGGGGGGCAGACTGCGCTTGTCACCAGCGTGTCAGATGACTCGATCGGGCGCTTCTGTCTGAATGAGCTGCGCAACTATGGCGTCGACTGCACCTATGTGAAATCGGTGGGGGGTGAGTTTCGCAACTCGCTGGCGGTGGTCGAGAGCCGGATCGAAGATCACCAATCGGTGATCTATCGCAATGGTGCAGCAGACTTTCAGATGACGCAGGCGGATGTTGAATCAGTGGATTTTGCTGACTACTGCGCGTTGATCACCACCGGCACCGTGCTGGCTGCCGAGCCGTCACGCAGCGCATCCTTTCGCGGTTTTGAGCTGGCACGCACGGCCGGCCTGCCCCTGATCTTTGATCTGGACTATCGGCCCTATAGCTGGGTGTCGGCAGAGGATGCGGCAGAGACCTATTCGCGCGCCGGCGCACTGTGCGACATCATCATTGGCAACGATGTCGAGTTCGGCTTTATGGCCGGCGACTATGACAAGGGGCTGCAAATGGCGCGTGAGCTCGCCCGTTCCACTGCCAGTGTCGTGGTGTATAAGATGGGCGAGAACGGTGCCATCACCATCACCGGTGACGACGAATTTCGC
This sequence comes from uncultured Granulosicoccaceae bacterium, assembly GCA_964646405.1. Lineage (GTDB taxonomy): Bacteria > Pseudomonadota > Gammaproteobacteria > Granulosicoccales > Granulosicoccaceae > CAKZSB01. The sequence continues at coordinate 2,582 of CAZYDV010000001.1, forward strand.
ACCGGCATATACGCGGTAGACGCGCTGAAACCAACCGGCGCCGGCGATGGCTTCATGGGTGGTTTTATCGCTGCCCTCGCTGCCGGTTTCGATTTAAAAGAGGCGGTGTTGCGTGGTTCTGCGTGTGCCGCCATGGTCGTCTCGCGCGTGGGCTGCGCGCCCGCCATGCCTACAAGCGATGAGCTGGAAGATTTTCTGGACTCGCATCCGGGCCCAACGATTAACCAAGAGAACTAAATCCCGTGCATATTGCGCCGTACGATAACAAAAACCAGCCGATCGTCGATGTCGAAAGCGACGTCGTGCCGCTGAACTACTTCAATATCGTCAAGTTAAAAAAGGGTCAGGCATTTGAGTATCAGGTGCCGGGTTATGAAACCTGTATTGTGCCGGCCACTGGCACCGTTGATGTGGAAATCGAAGGGCTGAGTTTTGCCGCCCTCGGCAATCGTGGGATCGATGTATGGGATGGTGAACCAGAGGGGGTCTATGTGCCGGTTGGTGCAAAGGTTACGATGGTCTGTGTCAGCGACGAGACTGAAATTTTTATCGCCGGTGCAAAGTACGACAAAGTACTGGATCCATTCGATGTGCGCGCCAATGCACTGGATCTTGTGCAATACGGCTCTGACGATACAAAAACCCACCGCAAGATCAAACATATTCTGGGGCAGAAACAACACGATAAAGTCGGGCGTTTGCTGGTTAGCGAATTGTTTACCGTGGGGCAGGGTGGCTGGTCCGGTTTTCCGTCACACAAGCACGACACCGATCGCCTGCCCGATGAAACCCGCCACGACGAGACCTACAACTTTCGTTTTCGTCCAAACTACGGCTCCGGAGTACAGATGTTACAGCGCGTCGACAATGAGCCGGGCGATGCCTATCACATCGTCGACGGATCGACGATCTGCCTTGACAACGGCTATCACCCCTGCGCCGTGTTGCCCGGTTATGAAATGTACTATTTCACCATCCTGGGTGGCCTGAGCCAGCGTTCACTGGTGCAGTTTTTCCAGCCCACACACGCCGCACAGATCGAAACCATTCCCGGTATCAAGGACATGATCGCGAAGTTCAAATGACGATAGCAACGCTTTCACAAGTGCTGCAACCGGCACTGCGTGACGGCTACGCCGTGGCGGGTCTCGTCACGCTGGGCTGGGAAGATATGCGTGCCTACGTGGCCGCTGCCGAACAGGAAAACGTGCCGGTGATTTTGCAGGCGGGGCCGAGTTGTCGCGAACACACGCCACTGCCGATCCTTGGAAAAATGTTTTTGCACCTGGCAGATAATGCCAGTGTGCCGGTGGTGGCGCATCTGGATCATGGCTATACGTTTGAAGAGTGCCAGATCGCACTCGACAGTGGATTCACTTCTTTGATGTTTGATGGAAGCCGTAAACCATTGGCTGAAAATATTGAACTGACAGCTGCGGTTGCAGAACTCGCACACGCAGCCGGTATTTCATGTGAGGGCGAGATCGGTTTTGTTGGCTACTCCGACGGTGAGCAATCAAACGGCACCGATCCCGAAGAGGCGGCGCAATTTGCGCAGCAAACGCAAGTCGATGCAATGGCCATATCCGTCGGCAATGTTCACCTGCAGCAGAATCGCGAGGGTGGTCTGGATGAGGCGCGAGTTGGCGCGATAGAGGCGGTCACTGATGTGCCGCTGGTGATTCACGGCGGCTCAGGCGTACCAATCGAACAGCGCACTCGGCTGGCGCAGAACAGTGCGATTTGTAAATTCAATATTGGTACGGAGTTGCGCATGGTGTTTGGGCGATCATTGCGAGCGGTTGTTGAAAGTGACGCTGAGCAGTTTGATCGAGTAAAAATCTTGCGTCAGACGCATAACCCGATGGTAGAAGCTAGCCGCCAGGTCATTGCCGCCATTGCACAATCAGCTTGATTGACGCTGGCTTTACTCAGTTTAGATGCCACGCTATGCCGGGTAGGTCTGGCGCATTTCGTGACAAGGGCGTCTTGTAACCGCACTGCGAGCGATGGCCTGAACTTGCACAGGCTGAATGTTGTGGTGCGGATTAGGCCGTGAGTGCCAAAATCCGCGCGAGTACGAGACAACTATCCAGAAATAACCTTGCAAATTCTGCATTTAGTGCTTAAATTGCGAGGATGATTGTCAGAGCTGCGCTATCTGAGGTCGAGCGAAGGTTAGGTATTGCCGCTGCTGTTGCCATTCTCGGGCCGCGACAGGCCGGCAAGACCACGCTTGCTCTGCAGTTGGCAGAAAAGCGTGCGTCGCTGTACCTGGACCTGCAGCTGGAGGCCGATCGAGCGCGGTTGGCTGACGCCTTTGGGTATTTGCAATTGCATGCCGACAAACTGGTCATCCTGGACGAGATTCATCGTGTTCCAGAGTTGTTCTCTACTCTTCGCTCTGTCATTGACGCCAACCGGCGTGCCGGTCGATCAAACGGCCAGTTTGTCATTTTGGGATCAGCCAGCCCTGCACTGTTAAGGCAATCCGGCGAGTCGTTGGCAGGTCGTTTGTCCTATCTCGAATTGCACGGCATCAATGTCATCGAGGCTCTGAATCATGCGGGTACGGACAGCCCGGCTAACCACACACTCAGCAAGCTTTGGTTAAGGGGTGGATTTCCCGATGCCTATCTTGCTGGCAGCGATAGTGACAGTCTGCAATGGCGAAGAGATTTTGTAACGACCTACCTGCAACGCGATATCCCCGAGTTGGGGCCCCGCATCGCGGCAGAAACTCTGCGTCGCTTCTGGACCATGTTGGCACATTTGTCCGCAGGTTTATTGAATCGTTCAGACCTTGCCAGAAGTCTGGATGTCAACGCGACTACCGTTTCACGCTATCTTGATTTGATGGTCGATTTGCTGCTGGTGCGTCGGCTACAGCCGTGGCATGGGAACTATGGCAAACGATTGGTAAAGTCGCCCAAGATCTATTTGCGTGATAGTGGCGTACTGCATGCGTTGTTGGCAATTGATGAGTATGATCAATTGCTGGGCAATCCGAAGCTTGGCGATAGCTATGAGGGATTTGTTGCAGAGCAAATTCTCAGCGCAATCCCGTCTGACACGCAAGCCTGGTTTTATCGCACTGCGGCCGGTGCTGAAATTGATCTGGTGCTGGAATTTGGTAATGAACGCTGGGCGATAGAAATCAAGCACTCCAGCGCGCCCACGACGAGCCGTGGTTTTTACGAAGGATGTCGGGATATACAAGCCACGCGCAAGATAGTGATTTATCCCGGCACAGAAGCCTATAACGCGAAAGACAATGTTGAGGTGATGCCGGTGACAGCGCTTGTCAGTGAATTGGGCCGCCGTTAGCGATCAGTTCAATTGAACGCTTGCTCGAATTCGCCGGTTTTCGAGTTCATGGTCAGAAGCTCGCCGCTGGAAATATCAAACCATGCGCCGTGCAGTCCAATTTGTTCGCGTTCGAGCAATATAGAAACACAGGGAAAGGTTTTCAGGTGTTCGATTGATTGTCGAATACTGCCAGTCTCCAGTTTGAACTGAAGCTGTTCGGGGGTATCAGCTTCGCTTCGCTCGATACTGTTGGCGACTGGGTCTAACAGCGATATCCATTTGCCAATAAAATCGCCTGGTGACAGTGGGTCTGAAGTCTCGCCGCTGATCTGGCGGCGGAACGCATCGACGCCGCCGCAGCGGCCGTGGCCCATCACCACAATGTGCTTGACGCGTAACGCCTGTACTGCGAATTCTAGCGCGGCGGAGGTGCCGTGATAGTCGCCGTCGGATTCGTATGGCGGCATGATGTTGGCGACATTGCGCACGACAAATATTTCACCGGGTGCGGCACCGAAGATGGTTTCGGGCGCTGATCGTGAATCACAGCACGCGATGATCATGGTTTCCGGCTTCTGGCCTTTCTCGGCCAGTTCTTCGTAGCGTTCTCGCTCGCGTGACAAGCGAGTTTTACGAAAGTGCGCGTATCCGCCCAGCAATTTGCGCGGGAAACCCGGATCGACGAGCTCCCGTCGTGACGCAGCCGAATCACAGTCTTTGGAATCTGTCATGGGAGTTCTCGTGTTCCGGAATTAGCCAAACAGTAGTATCGATCTTCGCCTATTCAACCGTTGAAGCAGTCGAGTTAATGCGACTTTGCCCAATCCCAATACATTTCTCGACAGCGGCGGGCGACGGGCCCTGGTTGCAGGGTGCGCGTCTCGAGTTGGGTTACCGGGGTGACTTTTGAAATATTGCCGGTGGTGAATATTTCGTCGGCGTGGCGAAAATCGTCCATTGACAGGGTTTTCTCGTGATAGGCGACGCCGTTTTGTTCCAGCAGGGCGCTGACCCGCTGTTTGGTGATGCCGTTTAGAAATGTGCCGTTGGGCGCTGGGGTGAATATCTCGCCGTCGACCGCCATCATGATGTTGGATGTGGCGGTTTCCGCAACGTTGCCCAGCGCATCGCAGACGATCGCGTTCTTGAACCCATTGTTGTTGGCCTCGCGCAGCATGCGGGCGTTGTGCGGGTACAGGCAGGCGGCTTTGGCGTTGACCAGTGCGGTGGCGATGGTCGGGCGGTGAAATTGTGTGGTGCCAAGTGTCATGCTGGCGTCCGGGTCCGGCATTGGCACGTTTTCAAGGCACAGGCAAAAGGCGGTGGATTCAGGGTCGCCGCCGACGACGCTGGGGCCGGATTCGGTCGACCAGTACATAGGTCGTATGTAGACCGCTTCGTCGGCGGGAAAGTTTGCCAGCCCTTCGAGAGATAGCTGGGTCATTTGCTCTGCCGACATCGTCGGCTTCAGGCCCATCGCGACCGCGGAGTCGTTGACGCGCTGGCAGTGGCGATCGAGATCGGGGCAGGTACCTTCGAACTTGCGGGCGCCATCGAAAACCAGTGTTCCCAGCCAGGTGCCGTGATCTGCGGCGCGCATGATCGGTGTGTTGCCGTTGACCCAGGTGCCCTCGAACCAGGTCCAGATAGTAGTGCCGACTGCCATGGTCTGCTTGTGCCTTTCTCAAATGGATAGTGTTAGCGGGAGAGTCGATGATACGCTGGTACCAGACTCATCTGGTCCATGTTACCAGTCGTGCCGGCATCGCGATAGCGAGCGCCCGACGGTCGCGGGTGATCACGCACAACATCGGGCGCAACCTGACAGGACTCAATGCCGAGCATTTCGCATCGCAACCGCGCGCACCTGGCCATGCTGGTGTTTACGTTTCTGATCAGTACGTCGTTTACGGTCGGGCGGCGCATCTCGCCCGAACTCGATCCGCTGGTCATCACGTTGCTGCGGTTTTGTCTGGCTTTGGTGCTGTTCTGCGCGATCGCCCTGGTGCGGCGCGAACGAATGCCGCGACTGTCTGTTCGCAACCTGGCACGCTACGCGTGGCTGGCGGGATTGCTGATCGGCTACTTTGTGCTGATGTTCGAGGCGCTGCGCTGGACCACCGCACTCAATACCAGTGCGGTGTTCACCCTGGCGCCGGTGATCACCGCCGTAGTGTCGTGGTATCTGTTGGGGCAGCGTCTATCGATGCTGCAAAAGGTTTCATTGCTGGTGGCAGCGGCGGGCTCGATCTGGGTGGTTTTCGAGGGAGACTGGCAAAAGCTGATTCGGTTTTCTGTCGGCAAAGGCGAACTAATTTTTCTGGCCGCAGCGTTTTCCTACGCCTGCTATTCGCCCAGTGTCCGGCGCCTGCACGGGGCAGAGAATCTGGTGGTGCTGACGCTGATGACGCTCGCGATCGGAGTGGTTATGCTGATGGCGATCTCGTGGCGCGAACTGTGGTTGGTGGATTGGCAGGCGGTGCCGACATTTGTCTGGCTGGGGGTGGTGCATCTGGCGGTATTTACCACCGCAGTGTCGTTTTTTTTAATGCAATACGGCAGTCTGCATTTGCCGTCGGCACTGGTGATGGCCTACGTGTATCTTATTCCGGCGTTTGTGGTGCTACAGAATGCGGTTATCGAGCAGGTGTTGCCGACGCTGCCGGTATTGGCCGGCGTGGGCGTGATTGCCGCTGCACTTTTGATTGTTCAGTGTGATCGCAGATCCGGCTGAGCGCGTGTCGCTAAGACTCCAGCGGCTGCAGCCCGCCCAGAATAATGGTTTTCAGTGTTTGCTCGCCGTCGGGATACAAGTCAGCAGTGTCGCGGCCCAGAGCGGCTATCTGGACCTGAAAATCGGCATAGTGCTGGGTCGCTGCCCAGATCAGAAAGATCAGGTGAATCGGGGTGACCGGGGCGATTCGGCGCTCGTCGACCCACTGTTGCAGCACTGCGCATTTTTCATCGACCAGCGTCTTCAGATCGGTGGCCAGAAACTGGTGAATCATCGGCGCGCCCTGCAGTATCTCGTTGGCAAAGAGCCGTGAGGCCTCGGGTGCGGTGCGGCTCGAATCGAGCTTACACTTAACGTAGCGCCAGATCTCCTCTCGCGGATCGCCGTTGGCATCAAGCAGCATGAGGGGTTCCAGCCACTGCGTCAGCGTGTGCTCAAGCACCGCGAGGTAAATCGCCTGCTTGCTTTTGAAGTAATACAGCAAGTTGGGTTTAGACATTGCCGCAGCGTCTGCTATTTGGGCTACCGTGGCCCCTCGGTAGCCGTAGCGCGAAAACACGTCCAGTGCAGCGGTGAGAATTTTACGCTGATTGCGTTGCTGGATTTTCGTGCCTGCAATGGCCGTGCGCTGATCGCTCACGCCAATGGCTTGCGGCGCACCACGCCAACGCCGTTCAAAATGATGTCGACGACCTGCGCTTTGGCCTGCTCGAATTGCTCGTCGGACAATGGCTGGCCGTGGTTCAGGGTATTGATCTGGTGGTTGAAATCGGCGTAGTGCTGAGTGCAGGACCAGATCATGTAGAGCAGGTAGCGTGGATTGATCGGGCGCATCCGACCCTCCTGTATCCAGCGCTCGATCACTGCTGCGCGACCGTCGGTCCAGCTTCGCAGGGTGGTTTCCAGGTAGTCCTGAATGACCGGCGCGCCATGCAGAATCTCGTTGGCCCAGACTTTAGAGCCGTTCGGATGGCTGCGGCTGATATCCATTTTGGTGGAGATGTAGCGGGTTAGTGCCTCTTCCGGATCGTCGCAGTCGTCGAACGAATCGGCCGCCTGCAGCCAGACGTTGAAGATGTTCTCGACCACGCGACGGTACAGCGATTCTTTGGTGGGGTAGTAGTAGTGCAGATTGGGTTTCGGGATGCCGGCGCGTTCGGCGATCTGACCTGTGGTGGCGCCGCGGTAGCCCGATTCGGCGAATACGCTTTCGGCCGCCTTCAGAATGGCTTCTTCGTTGTGGCGCCGCACGGCGCTCTTGCTGTTGCCACTCCTGGTGACGGCGTTGGCTGGCATGTTGGGTTGGTGAAATCGCGTTGACCGGATCGACAAGCTACGGTAGCTTACGCTTGACCATGTGGTCAAGATCAGCAGATAACGCGCAATGTCCCAGTCTGTCACTCGCCCAAACAACCTGAACGCGTTCTGGATGCCGTTCACCGCCAATCGGCAATTCAAAGAGACGCCGCGCATGCTGGTGGCGGCCGATGGCATGTACTACCAAAGCGAAGACGGTCGGCAGGTTCTCGATGGTACCGCTGGCCTTTGGTGCTGCAATGCCGGTCACGGGCGGCCGAAGATTATCGAGGCGGTGCAAAAGCAGGTGGCCGAACTCGACTACGCGCCGGCGTTTCAGATGGGGCACCCGAAGGTGTTCGAGCTGGCATCTGAATTGTGCGAGATCACGCCCGAGCCGATGAACCATGTGTTTTTCACCAATTCGGGGTCAGAGTCAGTAGAGACCGCACTGAAGATGGCGATTGCCTATCATCGCGTAAAGGGCGATGCCAGCCGCACACGGTTGATCGGTCGCGAGCGCGGTTATCACGGGGTGAATTTTGGCGGTATTTCGGTGGGTGGCATCGTCGCTAATCGCAAGCATTTTGGCACGCTGCTGGGCGGTGTCGATCATCTGCGCCACACCCACGATATCGAGCGCAACGCGTTTACCCGCGGCCTGCCGCAACACGGTGCAGAACTCGCCGATGATCTGGAACGCCTTGTCACGCTGCACGATGCATCGACTATCGCGGCGGTTATCGTTGAGCCAATGGCGGGTTCAACCGGTGTGTTGATGCCGCCGGTGGGCTACCTGCAGCGACTGCGCGACATCTGCGACAAGCATGGCATTCTGTTGATATTCGACGAGGTGATCACAGGCTTTGGTCGCATGGGCGGGGCGTTTTCACCGGACGTATTCGGTGTGGTGCCCGACATCATGACGACCGCAAAAGGCCTGACCAGCGGCGTGATTCCGATGGGGGCAGTATTTGTGCGCGATGAAATCCACGACGCTTTCATGAATGGCCCGGAACACCTGATCGAATTTTTTCACGGCTACACCTATAGCGGCAATCCGGTCGCCTGCGCTGCCGGGCTCGGCACGTTGGAGACTTATCGCGAAGAGGGCCTGCTGACCCGTGCCAGCGAGCTTGGCCCGTACTGGGAAGATGCGCTGCATTCACTCAAAGGTTTGCCGCACGTGATCGACATCCGCAACTTCGGGTTGATTGGTGCGATCGAACTGGAGCCGATGCCGGGTGCGCCAACCAAACGTGCATTCACCGCGTTCCTGGAGGCGTTCGAGCGCAACGTACTGATTCGCACCACCGGCGACATCATCGCGCTGTCGCCGCCGCTGATTGTCGAAAAATCCCAGATCGATGATCTGTTTGGCGTGCTCGCCGATGTGCTGAAAAATCTCGAATAGACTACCGCCGGCAGTCTGTCGGCAACATGAACAACGGGGGTGACTGTGACGATATCGAGCAACATGAAGATCAACGGCGAGCGGCTGTGGGACTCGTTGATGGAGATGGCGAAAATCGGCCCCGGTATCGCCGGCGGCAATAACCGGCAAACACTCACCGACGACGACGCCCGTGGCCGCGAGCTCTTTCAGAGCTGGTGCGACGCGGCTGGTTTGACCATGGGTGTCGATGAGATGGGCACCATGTTCGCGCGTCGCGAAGGCACCGATCCCGATGCGTTGCCCGTGTATGTGGGCAGCCACCTCGATACCCAGCCGACTGGCGGCAAGTACGATGGTGTGCTGGGCGTGCTGGGCGGGCTTGAAATCATTCGCCAGCTCAACGACATGAACGTCAAGACCCGCCACCCGATCGTGGTAGTCAACTGGACTAATGAAGAGGGCACCCGTTTCGCACCGGCGATGGTCGCCTCCGGTGTGTTTGCGGGTGTGCACACACTCGATTGGGCATACAGTCGTGAAGATGCCGACGGCCTTAAACTCGGCGATGAACTCAAGCGTATCGGCTGGTGCGGTGAGGAGAAAGTCGGCGCCCGCAAGATGAAGGCGTTCTTCGAGTTGCACATTGAGCAGGGGCCGATTCTGGAGAACGAAAATCTCGATATCGGCGTGGTCACTCATGGTCAGGGTTTGAGCTGGATGCAGTTGACCGTGACCGGCAAAGAGAGTCATACCGGCTCTACGCCGATGCCGATGCGCAAGAATGCCGGGTTGGGCATGGCGCGCATTACTCAACTGGTTGATGAAATCGCCTGGTCGCACGCACCGAATGCGGTCGGCGCGATCGGTCACTGCGATGTGTATCCGAATTCTCGCAACATCATCCCGGGCAAGTGTGTGTTCACGATCGACTTTCGCCATCCCGACAAAGCCGTTATCGATGACATGGAAACACGCCTGAAAGCCGGTGCACAAAAGATCTGCGACGACGCGGGTCTTGAATTGGAAATCGAGAAAGTGGGGGGATTCGATCCGGTTGAGTTCGATGCGAACTGCGTTGGTGCGGTGAGGAGCGCCGCCGAACGCCTGGGCTACAGTCATCGCGATCTGGTGTCTGGCGCCGGCCACGATGCGTGCTGGATTAATCGCGTGGCACCGACAGCAATGGTGATGTGCCCCTGTGTAGACGGTCTGTCACACAATGAGGCCGAAGAGATCTCGCCTGAGTGGGCAACCGCCGGCACCAATGTTCTTTTTCATGCGGTCGTAGAGACTGCCGAAATCGTCGAATAGGAAATTGATATGAGCAAAGTAATCAAGGGTGGCACCATTGTTACGGCCGATCTGACCTACAAGGCCGACGTGCTGATCGATGGCGGGCGTATTGTCGAGATCGGTGACAACCTCAGTGGAGACGAAACCCTCGACGCCGACGGTTGTTACGTAATGCCAGGTGGTATCGATCCGCATACGCATCTGGAAATGCCGTTTATGGGCACCTACTCGTCGGACGATTTCGAGTCCGGTACGCGCGCGGCATTGTCTGGAGGTACCACCACCGTGGTTGATTTCTGTCTGCCAGCGCCGGGGCAATCGTTGCTCGAAGCGCGACAAATGTGGGACAACAAAACATCCAAGGCCTCGTGTGACTATTCCTTCCACATGGCGATTACCTGGTGGGGCGAGCAGGTCTTCAACGAGATGGAGCAGGTCGTCTCAAGCGGCATCAATACCTTCAAGCACTTCATGGCCTACAAGGGCGCGTTGATGGTAGACGACGATGAAATGTTCTCATCCTTCCAACGCTGCGCGGCGCTGGGCGCAATGCCACTGGTACATGCAGAAAACGGTGATGTCGTCGCGTCACTGCAGGAAAAGTTGATGGCAGAGGGCAACAACGGCCCGGAGGGGCACGCCTATTCTCGCCCGCCTGAAGTGGAAGGTGAGGCCGCCAATCGCGCGATCATGATCGCCGACATGGCTGGTGTGCCGCTGTATATTGTCCATGTCTCCTGTGAGCAGGCACACGAGGCGATAAGACGCGCCCGCCAAAAAGGCATGCGCGTGTTCGGTGAACCGTTGATTCAGCACCTTACACTGGATGAAACCGAATACTTCAACAAGGATTGGGATCACTCCGCGCGCCGTGTGATGTCGCCACCGTTTCGTAGCAAGCTCCATCAGGATGGACTCTGGGCTGGGCTGCAGGCGGGCAGCTTGCAGGTGGTCGCCACGGATCACTGTGCGTTTACCAGCGAACAAAAGCGCTTTGGCCTGGGCGACTTCACCAAGATTCCGAATGGCACCGGTGGGCTGGAAGATCGCATGCCCGTGCTGTGGACTCGCGGTGTCAATACCGGCCGGCTGACCATGAATGAGTTTGTCGCTGTCACCTCGACCAACATCGCCAAGATTCTGAACATGTACCCAAGGAAAGGGGCCATATTAAGAGGTGCCGATGCGGATCTCGTGGTCTGGGATCCGAAACGCGGCAAAACCATTGCCGCTGATAAACAGCAATCGGCGATTGACTACAACGTATTCGAAGGTATCGAGGTGATGGGGCTGCCACGCTTCACACTCACCCGCGGCAAAGTGGCGATCAGCGAGGATACGATCAACACCGAAGAGGGGCACGGTGAGTTTGTCGCCCGCGATGCCTACCCGGCAGTAAACAAGGCTTTGTCGCAATGGAAAGAGCTGACGTCACCACGTGCAGTCATTCGCGATCCGGCTAATATGCCCGCCGGAGTCTAGCAAAATATGGCAGCGGATCCACAACCGGTCGCAAGTGTTATCGAAGCCCAGGATCTGTCGTTGACATTTGAGACTGGTGATGGGCCGGTGCACGCGCTGTCGGATATCAATCTGTCTATAGGCGCGGGTGATTTTGTTTCACTAATCGGCCCGTCGGGTTGCGGTAAAACCACTTTGCTGCGTGTCATTGCGGATCTGGAAAACCCCACCAGTGGCAGTATGACGGTCAATGGTGTCAGTGCAGAACAGGCGCGCCTTGCGCGGGCCTATGGCTATGTGTTTCAGGCTGCAGCGCTCTATCCCTGGCGCACAATCGCTCGCAATGTAGCGTTGCCGCTGGAAGTCATGGGCTTGCCTGCTCGCGAACGACGCGAGCGGGTGGCGCGCAATCTGGAGCTCGTGAATCTGCAGGGCTTTGAGAAAAAATATCCGTGGCAATTGTCCGGTGGTATGCAGCAGCGAGCCTCGATTGCCAGAGCGCTGGCTGTAGAGCCGGATCTGCTGCTGATGGATGAACCGTTCGGCGCACTGGATGAAATTGTTCGCGATCACCTGAACGAGCAATTGTTAAAGCTATGGGATAAGACGGGCAAAACCGTCGTCTTCGTGACCCACTCCATTCCGGAGGCGGTTTATCTATCGACTCGCATTGTGGTGATGTCACCGCGACCGGGACGGATTCACGAAGTGATAGACAGCACCTTGCCGCGCGATCGCACGCTGGATATTCGCGAGACGCCGGAGTTTCTCGAGATTGCACATCGGGTGCGCGAGGGACTGCGGCTGGGCCATAGCTATGACGACTGAGACCGATCGTCTGCGTTGGATCGATCGCGTTTGGCCGGTCATCGTCGTGATTATTGGTATCTTCGTTATTTGGTACGGCTCTGCCGTGCTGTTGAACAAACCGTTTCAGCATGATCTCTACAAACGGGCCAATGTGGAGAACGTATCACTTGGCCAATTGTTTGGCGATACACTGAATCAGGAGCGCCCGGTTTTGCCGGCACCCCATCAGGTGTTTCGCGAAATATACAAAACCACGGTTGAGAAAAAGATTACCTCCAAGCGCAGTCTGATTTATCACTCCTGGATCACATTGTCGACGGCGCTGTCGGGGTTTGCGATGGGCACTTTGCTCGGCATATTGCTGGCGGTGGGCATTATTCACAATCGCGCGCTCGACAAGAGTCTGATGCCGTGGATCATCGCCTCGCAGACGATACCGATTCTGGCGATAGCGCCGATGATTATCGTTGTGCTCAACGCGATTGGCATACAGGGGCTTTTGCCCAAGGCGTTTATCTCGACCTATCTGAGTTTTTTCCCGGTTGCGGTGGGGATGGTCAAAGGATTGCGTTCGCCCGAGACCAGCCACCTCGATTTGATGCGCACTTATAGTGCCTCGTCGTGGCGGACATTCTGGAAGTTGCGGCTGCCGGCATCGATGCCGTATCTATTCACCAGCATGAAAGTGGCCGTGGCAATTTCAATGGTCGGCGCTATCGTCGGAGAGTTGCCGACGGGTGCTGTCGCCGGACTTGGGGCGCGGCTGCTTGCGGGATCCTACTACGGGCAGACGATACAGATCTGGTCGGCGCTGATCATGGCATCTGTTCTGGCGGCGTGTCTGGTCGGGCTTGTGAGTCTGGGTAATCGCTGGGTGTTATCTCGCATGGGGACCACAGCGTGACACGCGTGCTGTCGCTGTTGATTCTAGCCGGTGCGGTGGTGGCGGTGCTGTTGCCTGCCAGTGAATCCGGCCCGTTTCTAATTCGAGTGCTGGGCGTGTTGCTTGCCGCTGCGGGATTGGTCTGGCTGTGGCGGCCCACACTGGCGCGCCTTTGCCCTGCTGCGGTAGTCGCCGGTGTGTTGTCCACTGGTGGTGCCTGGGTGTTGTTGTCACAGCTTGACTCGATTGTGCCTGCGGCAGGATTCTGGGGGGCGACTTTCGCCGCCTGGGCAATGGCGTGGTTTTTTGTCGAGCGACTGGCCAGCATCGATACGCGCAACCAGGTGCTTAGCTGGTTGCTGAGGCTTTGCATTCCGCTGTTGTTTGGCGCCTGGTTGCTGATCATCTGGGAGATCTGCACGCGGGGTTTTGGCGTGCCGCAGGTATTGCTGCCATCGCCGAGTGCCATTGGCTCACGCATCCTGACATCGACCGACACCTTGTGGGCCGATTTCAAACAAACGTTTATCTACGCGGTATTGATCGGTTATGCGCTGGGCTGCGGCAGTGGATTTGTGATTGCCCTGTTGATCGACCGATCGCCGTTTTTACAGCGCGGTCTGCTGCCGATTGGCGATCTGGTCTCGGCGCTGCCGATCGTTGGCATCGCACCCATCATGGTGATGTGGTTTGGATTCGACTGGCATTCAAAAGCGGCGGTCGTGGTGGTGATGACCTTCTTTCCGATGCTGGTTAACACCGTGGCGGGGCTTGCCGCATCCGGCGCCATGCCGCGCGATCTGATGCAAACTTATGCTGCCGGTTATTGGCAGACTCTGTTCAAATTGCGTTTGCCAGAGGCGCTGCCATTCATCTTTAATGCGTTGAAAATAAACTCTACGCTGGCCCTTATCGGGGCGATCGTAGCGGAATTTTTTGGTACCCCGATCGTGGGAATGGGATTTCGAATTTCCACCGAAGTCGGACGTATGAACGTAGATATGGTGTGGGCTGAGATTGCCATGGCGGCAGTGGCGGGTTCATTGTTCTACGGCATTGTGGCACTTGTTGAGCGGATGTTTACTTTCTGGCATCCATCCATTCGTAACTAGCACGGAGAAATTGAACGTGAAAAAACTATTGTTGACAGCGACGGCCATCGGGCTGGGTTTGAGCGGGACGCTTGTGCAGGCGAAAGACGATCTGACCCTGCAACTAAAATGGGTGACGCAGGCGCAGTTTGCCGGTTATTACGTGGCCCAGGACAAGGGCTTTTACGATGAGGAAGATCTAAACGTCACGATTAAGCCCGGCGGACCCGATATCGCACCCCCACAAGTGATTGTCGGCGGTGGTGCCGATGTGATTGTCGACTGGATGCCCTCGGCGCTTGCCAGTCGCGAAAAGGGTGTGCCACTGGTGAATATTGCACAGCCATTCAAACGCTCCGGCATGATGCTGACCTGCCGCAAGGAAACCGGTATCAAGGTACCGGAGGACCTCGCCGATCGCACGCTGGGTGTGTGGTTCTTTGGCAACGAATATCCGTTTTTAAGCTGGATGGCCAAGCTTGGCATCGCAACCGATGGCAGCGCCGGTGGCGTCACGGTGCTGAAGCAGGGTTTCAATGTAGATCCGATCCTGCAAAAGCAGGCTGACTGCATATCGACCATGACCTACAACGAATACTGGCAGGTGATCGATGCGGGTATTCCCGCTGATGATCTGGTGGTCTTCAAGTATGCCGATCAGGGCGTGTCGACGATGGAAGACGGGCTCTACGTGCTGGAAGACAAACTGTCGGACGACGCGTTCGTCGACAAGATGGCCCGATTTGTTCGTGCCTCGATGAAAGGTTGGGAGTACGCCCGCACCAATCCGGATGAAGCCGCTGACATCGTCCTTGAAAATGATGCCTCGGGTGCGCAGACTGAAAAGCACCAGCGCCGCATGATGGGCGAAATCAACAAGCTGACTGAAGGTTCGGACGGCAAGCTCGATCCGGCGGACTACGAGAGTACTGTCGAAACGCTGCTCTCGGGTGGCTCCGATCCGGTGATCACTAAGGCGCCGGAAGGTGCCTGGACCCATGCGGTGATAGATAAAGCGATGTAGCTTTCTGCCGCTCGGTTGCTTGCCAGATGCCTGCAAGCTGTGTAGCTTGCAGGCTATCGGCAAACCCTTGTCCGCGGGCCGACCAGTTGTTCGAATAGACAACGAAGTATGCTGATCGCGGCCCGTGCTCAGCAAGCATCGTCATCTGCGCCCCGGAGCGGCATCGCTCCGGGGCTTTTTTGTATAAAATTGATCGATATGACTACGAACAAGAACACTGATGTGACCGGATTGCCCGATACCACTGTCTCGGTGCGCGAGACCTTTGGTATCGATATCGATATGGATGTCCCGGCCTTCAGTTCGCGCACTGAGCAGGTGCCTGATTTTGATGAAGATTATCTGTTCGATCCGCGCACGACCCTGGCCATACTGTCAGGCTTTGCGTCAGATCGACGGGTGCTGGTCACCGGCTTTCACGGCACCGGCAAATCGACTCATATTGAGCAGGTCGCGGCGCGATTGAACTGGCCGTGTCTGCGCATCAATCTCGATAGTCACGTCAGCCGAATTGACCTGATCGGCAAGGATGCCATCGTGTTGCAGGACGGCAAGCAGGTCACCGAGTTTCAGGATGGCATTCTGCCATGGGCCTACCAGCGCAACGTGGCGCTGGTGTTCGACGAGTACGACGCAGGCCGGCCTGATGTGATGTTTGTCATCCAGCGTGTACTCGAATCGGCCGGGCGTCTGACTCTGCTGGATCAGAGCCGCGTCATTCGACCGCACCCTTGTTTTCGGATCTTTGCCACCGCCAACACAGTGGGGCTGGGTGACACCACAGGCCTGTATCACGGCACCCAACAAATCAACCAGGCACAAATGGATCGCTGGTCAATAACGACGATTCTGAATTACCTGCCGGCAGAAAAGGAAATTGAAATTGTGCTGGCCAAGGCACCGGAATTTCGCACAGACGAGGGCCGCCAGACCGTCGAGCGGATGGTCACCCTGGCCAATCTGACGCGTTCTGCGTTTCGCAACGGCGACATCTCCACCGTGATGAGTCCGCGCACCGTGATTACCTGGACGCAGAACAGCGGTTTTTTCAAAAGCCACGCGCTCGCTTTTGAGCTGACCTTCCTGAACAAGTGCGATCCGGTCGAGCGTGACGTGATCGCCGAGTTGTACCAGCGCACCTTCGGCGAGGAAATCGCAGACGCGGCGTCGGTCTTCAGCTAGCAAATTTGCCATGGCAGGAATCGGGCACAACCGCGACGAAACCGAAGCGGATCTGAAGCGATCGCTGACCGCCTGCGCGCGCGCAATCGCGGGCGACGAATCCCTTGAGGTCAATATCGCGGCTCAGGGTGGTGTCAATGTCGCCGGCAAAACGCTGCCGGACCGGCTGAATCCTGAACAGACCGCCGATGCCCCGGCGATGGCGATTACGCGTGGGCAGACCGATGCGGTCGCGGTGCATCGCGCCCACCACGACGCCCGCGTCCACAGTCGTCACGCGCCGCAAAATGCGGTCGCCCGTCGGGTGTTTGATGCAGCGGAGCGAGCGCGCGTCGAGTGCCTCGGCGGGCAGGTTATGCTTGGCGTGGCGAAGAATCTGGACGCGCGACTTGAACAGCGGCTGCGCTCGTTCGATAGCCAGGGCGATCAGAGCATTGAATTGGCTGAGGTGATCGCGCTGCAACTGCGTGAACGTATGACGGGCCGCAGTATGCCGCCAGCCGCGCAGCAACTGCTGGCCAATTGCGAATCGAATGGCGACATCGATCCGAGCTGGTTTGATCGACTCGACGCACACAGTGCGGACCAGGCGGCATTCGCACAGCAGCTCAACGATCTGCTGGTCGAAATGAAATTGCTCGATGGCGAGGATGGTGAGGCGCAGGACGGAGACGACAGCGCTGACGATAACGCCAGCGAAGATGCCCAGGAACCTGAAGGTGAGGGTGATCCCCAACAGGGCGATGATGCCGAGCAGAGCGCCGATCAGGATGATGCGGACGATGAAGGAGAATCGGGTGAGTCGCCGGACGACGACAACAGCGATGACGATCTGAATCCGGCCGAAAACCCGGGCGCCTCGATGCGATTGCCAGATGCCAATCGCTTTGCCACCACCACCTCGTATCAAATCTATACCACCGACTACGATGAGATCGTCCGGCCACAGGATATTTGCGGTGCCGCCGAGCTTGCGCGCTTGCGCGAGCGGCTCGATGAACACGTTGGTGATTTACAATCTGCAGTAGGCCGTTTTGCCAATCGATTGCAGCGGCTGTTGCTGGCGCGTCAGCATCGCTCGTGGGAGTTCGACCTCGAAGAGGGTGTGCTCGACTCTGCGCGCCTGACACGCGTGGTGACTGACCCGATGCAGCCGCTGGCCTTCAAGCGCGAGCGCGAGACCCAGTTTCGCGACACGGTGGTCACACTGCTACTGGATAATTCAGGGTCGATGCACGGGCGATCGATTGTTGTTGCCGCTGCCTGCGCCGACGTGCTGTCGAATACACTGGAGCGCTGTGGCGTTGGCGTTGAGATTCTCGGCTTTACGACGCGCGCATGGAAAGGCGGCGAGGCGCGAGCGCGTTGGGTGGCCGCCGGACACCCGGTGAATCCCGGACGATTGAACGATTTGCGCCATATCATCTACAAATCTGCTGACACGCCGTGGCGGCGTGCGCGAATGAATCTCGGGCTGATGATGCGCAAGGGCCTGTTAAAAGAAAATATCGATGGCGAGGCGCTGCAGTGGGCGCATCAACGTCTGCTGGTTCGACCGGAAAAACGCAAGATACTGATGGTCATTTCAGACGGCGCGCCGATCGACGACTCGACGCTGTCCGCCAATCCGGGGAAGTTTCTCGAACGCCACCTGATCGAGGTGATCTCACAGGTCGAGTCTCATGACAGCGTCGAATTGGTCGCCATTGGTATCGGGCACGACGTCACCCAGTACTACAAACGGGCTGCGACAATTGCCAACGTCAGTGAGTTGGCTAGCGCCATGACTGCCCAACTGGCCGATCTGTTCGATCAGAATCGATCGCGACCCGGGCGTCGTGGCTAGCGGCAGCACTCTAGAAATTAAAGCGAAATAGCGCCCTTCATCCGGTAATAACGGATGCGGATTGCGGTGTTTCGCAGTAGCAAATTATTCATTTTGGAAAACACTTATGTTCAGCAACGATCAAAAAATTGCGGGCTTTGACGATGAGCTATGGGCGGCCATGCAGGCTGAGACCGTGCGCCAGGAAGATCACGTCGAGTTGATCGCCTCGGAAAACTATACCAGCCCGCGCGTGATGGAGGCGCAGGCCTCGGTGTTGACCAACAAGTATGCCGAAGGCTATCCGGGCAAGCGCTATTACGGTGGTTGTGAGCATGTCGATGTGGCTGAACAACTGGCCATTGACCGGGCGAAAGAACTGTTTGGCGCGGCCTATGCGAACGTGCAACCGCACTCCGGATCGCAGGCCAATGCGGCGGTCTACATGGCGTTGTGCAACGCTGGCGATACGGTGCTTGGTATGTCACTGGATCACGGTGGGCACCTGACCCACGGCGCCAGCGTGAACTTCTCGGGCAGGCTCTACAATGCTGTGCAGTACGGTCTTGATGAGGCCACTGGCGAGATCGATTACGATCAGGTGGCAACGCTTGCGCGCGAGCACAAACCGAAGATGATTGTCGCCGGATTTTCGGCCTATTCGAAGATCATCGATTGGCAGAAGTTTCGCGATATCGCCGACGAAGTCGGTGCCTGGTTGATGGTCGATATGGCGCACGTGGCGGGTCTGGTCGCCGTTGGGCTCTACCCCAATCCGGTGCCGGTTGCCGATGTCGTCACCACTACTACACACAAGACGCTGCGTGGTCCCCGCGGTGGTCTGATACTCGCTCGCGCCAACCCTGAGCTTGAGAAAAAATTCAACTCAAATATCTTTCCGGGCATGCAGGGTGGCCCGCTGATGCATGTGATTGCTGCCAAGGCGGTGGCGTTCAAGGAAGCACTGGAGCCGGAATTCAAAGTTTACCAGCAACGAGTGCTCGACAATGCGCGTGCGATGTGTGCTGTATTCCAGGCGCGCGGATATAAGATCGTCTCGAACGGCACCGATGATCACCTGTTTCTGCTCGATCTGATCGATAAGGGCATCACCGGCAAGGCAGCTGATGCGGCGCTGGGTCGCGCGCACATTACCGTAAACAAGAATACCGTACCCGGTGATCCGCAATCACCGTTCGTTACCAGTGGCCTGCGGATTGGTTCACCCGCGGCGACCACTCGCGGTTTTGGCGAGCAGGAGATGGCGGATCTGGCTGGCTGGATGTGCGATTTGCTCGACGACATCGACAACGAGACCGTCAGCGCTGAGGTGCGATCCAAAGTCACGGATCTTTGCCGCCGATTTCCGGTCTATTCAGCAGCCTGATCTATACTCCGGGCCATACTTTCCGGTCGACGCCGTGCTACAGCACGGCGCACGGCGGTGTCTCTGTCTTCACGGTCATCGAAACCGGGGCGCTGCGATGCTGAAATGCCGGGCTGTCCAGATTACCCGCTGAGGATTGTTGAAAGTGAATCGTTTGAATCACATTACCCGTTGCGCGTTATTGATGCTCGCAACCGCTTTGCCTGTCGCCAGCATGGCCCAGAAGCTCTCTGACCTGCCTGCGTCCGACGCCACTGCTGCGCCGGGGCCGGAGCCGGTGGTAAAAAAGGTGGGCGACTGGAATCTCATTTGCGAGCCATCCGGGTCGCCCTGTGCGATGACCCAGCTTGGCAATGATCCCAATGGATCGCCTGCGATTGAAGTCGTGGTGCGCAAGGTTGACGATGAGGAAGCACAGATTAACGGGATCAAAGTCAAAGCGGTGGCCGATATCATCACGCCGCTGGGTGTATTGCTTGAGTTTGGCGTCAGGCTGAAAATTGATGATCAGGAAGAGCGCGCCGCACCCTTCAGAATTTGTCAGCAGCACGGCTGCCTGGTCAGAGAGCCGCTGAGCGATCAAGTGCTGGCCGCGATGAAGAAGGGCAACGCGGCGCTGGTGACCGTGGCTGCCGACGGTGCAGGGCCGGTTGAGATCAAAATTTCCCTGGCAGGTTTCACCAAGGCGTTCAATTCTCTGTAACAGTCAACCGGCTGAATGCCCTGGTTTCAGGCGCGGACCCGGCGCGCCTCGTATTCCAGTGCCGCATCGCCAATCGCCGCCTGATATAACTGGCGGTATCGATGTGCGCTCTCGTCCCAACTGTAGGATTCCCGCATACCGGTCTGTTGCAAGTGGCGCCAGACGGGCTGATCGGTAAATCGCTCGAGTGCGCGCGTCATGCCGGCGGCCAATAGCGCTGCGGTGGGTTGTTCGATCAGAAATCCGTTGGCTTTGTCGGTATCTTCGTCGGCATCGAAAACGGTGTCGGCCAGGCCGCCGACGCGAGTCGTCAATGGCAGGGTGCCATAGCGCAGGCTGTAGAGCTGATTTAATCCGCAGGGCTCGTAACGACTGGGCATCATAAAGATGTCTGCGCCTGCTTCGATCAGGCGCGACAGTGCTTCATCGAAACCGATCCGCACGGCGACACGATCCGGATAGTCGTGGCTTAGGCGCATGAGCTGGTTTTGCAAGTCAGTGTCGCCGCTGCCCAGTATCGCCAGTTGGTAGTCGAGGTGCTCAGTTTGTCGCACCGCGTCGATCAGCACGTCGATACCCTTTTGTACGGCAAGCCGGCTAATCACGCCAAAGAGCGGTTTGTTTTGATCTTCGGGCAGACCGAGCTGGCGCTGCAATTCGAGCTTGTTGCGCGATTTCAGGTGCAGTGAATCGGCGTCGTAATTGTGCGGAATGTGGCTGTCGATCGACGGGTCCCAGATACTGTGATCGATGCCATTTAAAATACCGCTGATGCGCTCGCCTCGATAGCGCAGCATGCCGTCCATGCCGCTGCCAAATCGTGGAGTCTTGATCTCCTGAGAGTACGTCGGACTCACGGTGTTGACGCGGTCAGCGAATGCGATTCCGCCCTTGATGAAGCTTGCCTGTCCCCAGAATTCAAGCCCGTTTTCGTTATACAATTCGACTGGCAGGCCCATGTCGGCGTAGAGCTTGTGCAGGATATTGCCCTGATAGGCGAGATTGTGAATGGTAAAAACTGTGGCCGGTCGCTCTGGCTCCATCGATAGCAGCGCGGGCACCAGGCCGGTTTGCCAATCGTGGCAGTGCACCACATCCGGCCGCCAGTTCAGACCGGCGCGGTTCTGGCCCACGGCGATAACCGCTTGCGAAAACAACGCAAAACGCCAGGCGTTGTCGGGCCACGCGCGATCGTCGTCAGACATATAGGGATTGCCGTCGCGGTTGCTGAACGTGGGGTGTGTGACCAGCAATACTTCCATACCGTACAGCGTGGCGGAACACAAGGCCACCGGGTGCAGTGGCAGATCGAGCTGTGCGACGAACACGGGGGGCTCGATTTGATCGAGCACACACTTGTAGCCGGGCAGTATCAGACGAATGTCGTCACCGGCACGTTGCAGCGCCCTTGGCAGGCTGCCGCAGACGTCGGCGAGACCGCCGGTTTTGACCCATGGTGTCAATTCGCTGCATGCGAACAGCACGCGAGTTGAATGGTTATTGTTGTTATCTGCGAGCATATTGGTTTGTTGTTTTTTCGGCTACGCGTCGTCGGCCGAACTATTGTGCTGCAAAATGATCCCCGCCAGTGGCGGCAATGACAGCGTTACTGAGTAGTTGCGCCCCATCCATTGCTGATCGCTCGCCACACATGTGCCGTCATTGCCAACGTTACTGCCGCCATAAAGAGCGCTGTCGGAATTGAACAGCTCGGTATAGGTTCCCTGACTGTCCACGCCTATACGATAGTTATCGCGTGGCACGGGCGTAAAGTTTAATACCACCAGCACAGTACTTGTACTGCTTCTGCGGATATAACTCAACACGGATTGATCAGCATCGTCGCAACTGATCCACTCGAAGCCGGCGGGATCAAAATCCAGCTCGTACAGAGCGTGGGTCTCGCGGTAGAGCCGGTTCAGGTCACAGATCATGTTCAGAATGCTGCGATGGGCGGGGGCATCGGTGAGATGCCAGTCCAGCGGCTGGCGAAAATTCCACTCGTTTCGCTGGGCGAATTCACACCCCTGGAACAGCAGTTTCTTGCCTGGATAAGTGAACTGGTAGCAAAACAGCAGTCGCAGATTGGCGAATTGCTGCCAGTCGTCACCGGGCATGCGCGACAGCAGTGAGCCCTTGCCGTGTACGACTTCGTCGTGCGAGAACGGCAACACGAAATTTTCGGTGAAGACATACAGTATGCCGAAGGTCAGCTGATTGTGATGGTGCTTGCGATGAACCGGTTCCTTGCCCATGTAAGTGAGCGTATCGTGCATCCAGCCCATATTCCATTTCATGCTGAAGCCCAGCCCGCCATGGTCGGCAGGGCGGGTGACCTGTGGCCAGGAAGTGCTTTCCTCGGCGATGATGACGGCGCCCGGCACCTCGGTTTGGGTGACGTGGTTGAGCTCGCGGATGAAATCGATCGCCTCCAGGTTTTCTCGCCCACCGTGGCGATTGGGCAGCCAGTCACCGGCGTTGCGGGAGTAGTCGAGAAAGAGCATGGAGGCGACTGCATCAACCCGCAGGCCGTCGAGATGAAACTCGCGCAACCAGTACAGCGCCGAGGCGATCAAAAAGTTGCTGACTTCGCGCCTGCCATAATTAAATATGAGCGTACCCCAGTCCCGATGTTCGCCCTGGCGCGGATCTTCGTGCTCGAAAAGGCAGCTGCCGTCGAAGCGTGCGAGGCTCCAGATGTCGCGCGGAAAATGGGCCGGAACCCAGTCTAGAATGACGCCGATCTCGCTCTGATGGCATTTGTCGATCAGGTAGCGCAGATCGTCGGGGCTGCCGAAGCGGCTGCTCGGTGCAAAGTAACCGGTCACCTGGTAGCCCCAGGAGTCATCGAGCGGATGTTCGGTAATTGGCAGTAGCTCGATATGGGTGAAGCCGCAAAACTGCACGTACTCAACGAGTTTGTCCGCCAGTTGCCGGTAATTTAGAAATTGGCCATCGTCCTGCTGCTGCCAGGATCCCGGATGAACTTCGTAGATGGACATCGGTGTGTTTTGCCAGCGATTTTCCGCGCGCAGGCGTAGCCAGTGCTCGTCGCTCCACTGATAATTGCTCGCGGGTGTAATTTTGCAGCCTGTCGCCGGGCGCACTTCAAATTGATTGGCGAACGGGTCCTGCTTGACGTGCAGGCTATTGTCGCTGGCTTGAAGAATTTCGTACTTATAGAGTTCTCCGGCTTTGTTGCCAGGCAAAAACAGCTCCCACACACCGCTTTGACCGCGGCTGCGCATCGGGTGAACTCTGCCGTCCCAACGGTTGAAGTCACCAACGATGCTGACTCTCGCGGCGCCCGGCGCCCAGACCGCAAATCGTGTTCCCGCGACTCCCTCGACCACGACTTCGTGTGCGCCGAGTATGTCGTATAGATTGTGGTGACGGCCTTCATTGAATAGATAGAGGTCGGTGTCGCCGAGCAGTGGCGGGAAACGGTAGGGATCATCCATCAGGTGTTGTGCGCCGTCGCGATCGGTCCACAACAAGCGATACGATGGGTCTAGTGTCCTGTCGTTGTCCGTCAGTACGAAAATATCGGTGCCGGTAATGCGTTCGAATGGCTGCGACTGGTCTGCCAGTTGCAATGCCTCGGCCTCAGGATGAAAAACGCGAATGATTTGATGTGCGCCGATCTGGTGATAGCCCAGCTCACTGAACGGGTCGTGATGACGCGCTTCAATGATCCGCTTCAGGCCAACAGTTAACTCCAGAAAAGGAGGCGGCACAACGTTAGGCATTGAATTATCTTGCATTTTTAATTGGGAAATCGTTTCATTGTGCCAGTTTTCACCGCCTTAATTGGAATCTTTATTGCGGTGACGCAGTGAGAGAGAATGTAGTTGAACATGGATTTGTGAGGTGATTGGCATGTGCTTGTGTCAGCTTCGCTTTAATAGCTGATTTATCGAGGGTATCGGTTGGGGCAGATCAACGGCAGGGTTGATGCCAACGACCGTCAGGTGAGAATAATCAATGACGTTAAATGTCTACAATCAGAATCCTACCCCGGCCGGGCGCTTTGTCAGCCGTCTGACTCGCGATGCGATGGCGCTGGTCCTCGCGGGCGGTAGAGGCTCGCGACTTGAAAATCTAACCGATTGGAGAGCCAAGCCCGCGGTACCTTTTGGCGGAAAGTTCCGCATTATCGACTTTCCATTGTCGAACTGCCTGAATTCGGGGATTCGACGCGTCGGGGTTTTGACGCAATATAAGGCTCATTCACTCATTCGCCACATACAACGCGGATGGGGAATGATAGGCGGTGACTTTGGCCCGTTTGTCGAGCTGTTGCCTGCTCAGCAGCGTATCGATGAAACCTCATGGTACAAGGGCACCGCCGATGCGGTGTACCAGAATATCGATATCATTCGCAGCTTCAACCCCAAGTACGTGATTATCCTGGCGGGCGATCACGTCTACAAGATGGACTACGGTCCCATGCTCGCGTACCACGTCGCGCAACAGGCCGATCTGACCATTGGCTGCATTGAAGTGCCGGTTAAGGATGCCACCGCATTTGGTGTGCTCGACATGGCACAGGACGGACGCGTTCAGGCGTTTGAAGAAAAACCCGCCCATCCGCCAGAGCTGGCCGACAAGCCCGGCGTATCGCTCGCCTCGATGGGGATCTATGTGTTCGACGTGGAGTTTCTGTGCGAACAGTTAATTGCCGACCGTGATCTGGAGAGTTCCAGTCACGATTTTGGCAAAGACATCATTCCCAAAGTTATTGGCGATCGCCAGGTCTACGGTTATTCGTTCCTGGATTTGCAAAGTGGCGGACAAAGCTACTGGCGCGATGTCGGCACGCTGGATTCGTTCTGGCAGGCTAACCTCGAACTAATCGGCGTGTTGCCTGAGCTCAATCTCTACGACAAAGACTGGCCGATCTGGACGCACCAGGAACAACTGCCACCGGCAAAATTTGTTTTTGACGATGAATCTTTGCGTGGCATGGCCGTCGACTCGATGGTGTCCGGAGGCTGCATCATCTCCGGGGCCACCGTGCGCCGCTCGCTGTTGTTTTCGAATGTGTCGGTCGATGCCAACACAGTGGTCGAGGAATCGGTTGTGATGCCCGACGTCAGGATTGGCAAGAATTGCACGATTCGCAAAGCCGTACTCGACAAGGGTTGTGTCATTCCCGATGGCACTCAGATCGGAGTCGACAAGGCATCTGACAGAGATCTCTATTACGTGAGTCCGGATGAAGTGGCACTGGTCACGGCCGATATGTTGGGTCAGACACTGCACAGTATTAAATAGACAGTTCATTCAGCATGTGGCTCATGCGAGCCGCAAACCAGCGTCAACGACAAATTGTCCGATAACCACAACAAAAATCCGCTCGGCGTCAGGCGCTCTGGCGTGTTACTGCATCCGACCTCGTTACCGGGTCCTTGGAGCATGGGTGATTTGTCGCATGAGGCGTATCGTTTCGTAGAATTTCTTGAGGCTGCCGGACAAAGCATCTGGCAGGTCCTGCCGTTGGGGCCTACCCATGTCGATGGTTGTCCGTATCAGTGCCTGTCCACACATGCTGGCAGCAGTCTGCTGATCAGTCTCGACTGGATGGCCGACCGAGGCTGGCTGCCGCGCGATGTCATGGCGCATTGCCAGCCGGATCGGGAATGGCGATTGGGTATGCTCGAAGCGGCCTGTAAACAGGCGCTATCGCAAATGGATAGCGAGATGCGATCGGATTTTGATCGTTTCTGTCGGCAACAGGCCTACTGGCTCGATGACTACGCGCAGTTCATCGTGCTCAAACAACTGCACGATAACAAGCCGTGGACAGAGTGGCCCGAGGCATTGCGTCTGTGTGATCGCAAGGCGGTCGATGCATACTTGAAAGAACACGCCGGTACGCTTTTAATTCGTAAGTTCGAACAATTCGTGTTCTTTGAGCAGTGGCAGGAATTGCGGCGCTACGCCCACCAGCACGGGGTCTATCTGTTTGGCGATTTGCCGATATTCGTCTCTGGTGACAGTGCCGATGTCTGGGCCAATCGGCAATATTTCAGTGTTGACGATAACGGCCAGGCCTCGGTGGTTGCCGGCGTGCCACCTGATGCGTTCACCGCGGAGGGGCAGCGTTGGGGCAATCCGCTCTACGATTGGCGGCAATTGCAGCAAGATGGATTTAGCTGGTGGCTCGATCGGTTGCGAACGCACTTTGGACTGTTTGATATCGTCCGCATCGATCACTTTCGTGGGCTGGAATCCTATTGGGAAATCCCCGAGTCTTCGCCCACAGCGATGGATGGCCGCTGGCGCAAAGCGCCCGGTGCAGCGCTGCTGACGGCGATTCAGCGGGAATTTAATGATCTGCCACTGGTGGCAGAGGATCTGGGCATCATTACGAGCGCGGTCGACGATCTGCGTCGCGAGTTTTCGCTTCCGGGCATGAAAGTGCTGCAATTTGCCTTTGATGGCGACACCAACAATGCCCACCTGCCGCACAATCACACCGCCGATATGGTGGCCTACACCGGCACGCACGATAACGACACAACGCTGTCCTGGTACCAAGTGGCTGACGGTGATGAGCAACATCGAGTGCGCAGCTATCTGCAATGCAGCGACGGTGATGACTTGCCGTGGCCGATGATCCGCAGTGCGCTGATGTCTGTTGCCAACACCAGCATCCTGCCAATGCAGGATATTCTGGGTCTGGGCACTGGCCATCGCATGAACCTGCCGGGTACCATCACCGGTAACTGGATATGGCGATTCGACTGGTCACAACTGGATGACGATCGAACGCGCCAGTTGCGACAGCTTACCGAGACCTACAGCCGGCTGTGTAGTGGGCCGATTCAGGCAAGCCGCAGCGCCAGCAAGAACGGCAATCTGTCTCTGGTCAGTAACGGCCACTAGCCTGGGCAGGACCCTGTAACGGTTCGCGGCACACCTGTCGTACCTGTGGGCGGTGTCCCGCCCGTCTCACAACGCTCAGTCGAATATCGCGGGGCCGGTTTCTTAAACAGTTGCCATGTGAGCCGATTGGGCTTTACCTGATCTGGTGTGCAAGGTAGTCTGACCGGCCTCCCTATGCCCGCTTTTCATGTCGAAAGTCTGCTTTGTCACCTGCCCGGCCGGGCTCGAAAAGCTTTTGCTAACCGAACTCGACGAGCTCAGGTGTACGCGCACTCGCGTGCGTGCTTCGGGCGTTGAGTGTGCCGCAGATCCGCGAACGTTGTATCGAATTTGTCTGTGGTCGCGCATTGCGAATCGCGTGCTGTATCCCTTGCTGGCAGCGCGCATTGAAGATGAAAAGCACTACTACAACACGTTGCTTGAATTCGACTGGGAAAATCACGTCAACCCAGGTGCGACCATTGCGGTTGATTTTTTTTCGGCACGCTCATGCATCACTCACAGTCGCTACGGAGCGCAACTGACCAAGGATGCCATCGTTGATCGTCTGCGCGAAAAAACGGGCTCCCGTCCGTCGGTAGATCGTGAGCAGCCCGATCTTCGAATCAACGTCTACCTGTTTAAAAATCGAGCCAGAGTCAGCGTGGATCTGGCCGGCCACAGCCTCCATCAGCGTGGCTATCGCAAGCGCGGCGTCACCGCACCGCTTCGCGAAAATCTTGCTGCAGCGATTCTGTTATCTGCGGATTGGGCCAAAATGGCCGGGCGCAAACAACCGCTGTGTGACCCCATGTGTGGATCTGGCACTTTTTTGATCGAGGCCGCGATGATCGCTGGTGACCGTGCGCCGGGCTTGCTGGCTGAGCATTTCGGATTTCTTGGCTGGACCCAGCACGACGACGCTATATGGCGCACTACACGTGACGAGGCGCAGCGTCGCGCTGATGACGGCCGCGTCCGCATTCCGACTATTGTCGGTCACGACAACGATCCTCGAGCTTGTGATGCTGCGCGGCAAAACGTGGTTGCCGCCGGGCTCGATGGCCTGATTACCATTGAACAGGCTGACTTTTTCGCCGGTCGCGAACCGCTGTTGGAGACACCTGGTCTGATCGTTGTCAATCCCCCCTATGGGGAGCGCCTGGATATTGCAGATGGTGAAGCGCTTTTTTATACGCGCTTTGGCAAGGTGGCCAAACGCCGTGGCGCCGGCAGCACCATCGCGCTGTTCACCGCCTGTGATCGCGCCTTGCATCGCGCCGGACTGGCGCGTAAGAGGGCATTGCGCTGCAGCAACGGTGGCATTGATTGCGAATTGAATCTGGCCGAGATTCCCACGTTATCGATCGCGTCAGCCGAAGCGCCGGCGACGGACGTTCCCGGTGTCGAACAGTTTGCCAACCGGCTGCGCAAGAACTTGCGCCAACTCAAGGGCTGGGCAAAGTCGGCCGGTATCAGCAACTATCGAATCTACGATGCCGATCTGCCTGACTTCTCGTTTGCTGTCGATCTCTATCTGGCCGATCGGCCGTTGATCAGCATGCAGGAGTACAAGGCGCCAGCTCACATCGATCCGACGCTTGCACATCAGCGTTTGCAGGCTGCCGCTCAGGCGGTGGTCGAGGTGACGGGCTGTGCGCTCGAGGATCTGGCGGTCAAGCATCGCGCACAACAACGATCCGGCGAACAGTACCAGCGATTGCAAAAGCGCGATCAGTTTCACCCGGTGGAAGAATTGGGTTGTCAGATGCTGATCAATATTCACGACTACCTCGACACCGGCCTGTTCATCGATCATCGTAAAATCAGAACCTGGTTTGGCCAGCACGCTGCGGGCAAACGATTTCTCAATCTGTACTGCTATACCGCCACTGCCAGTGTGCATGCGATCGTCGGTGGGGCGGCCAGCAGTGTCAGTGTTGACTTGTCGAAACGCTATCTGGATTGGGCGCAGCGCAACTTCGATCTCAATCGCATCGAGAACACGCAGCATCAACTGGTTGCCGCCGATGGGAGGGACTGGGTGAAGCAGTATCAGTCGGCCAGCCAGGCGTCGTTTGACGTCATCTTTCTCGATCCGCCGACCTTTTCAAACTCGGCTCGCATGGAGGGAGACTGGGATGTTCAGCGCGACCATGAGTCGATGATAGACGATTGTATGGCTATACTTGGCAGTGAGGGCGTATTGGTGTTTTCAACCAACTTCAGGCGATTTCGACTGGCCGCGGGTGTGAGCAAAAGGTATCGCGTGCAAGATCGCAGTCAGTGGAGCCTGCAGCGCGACTTCGCCCGCAATCGAAGAATCCACCAATGCTGGTTTCTGTCACATCCGTCTCCCAGTTCCCCCTAACCTTAAACGAGGCATCAGAGTGGGCGAGTTTTTATTCAGCTACGGGCTTTTTCTGGCGAAGTTACTCACGCTGCTGCTATCTGTGGGTGTGTTGATCGCACTGGTCGCTTCAGTGGGAGGGCGCACACGTAGCACCGACCGAGGGACAATCGAGGTGACTCGGTTGAACGAGGCGCTGGAACAGAGTCGCGAGATCATGCATGCCTGCGTGCTGGATCCTGCCGACTACAAAGCGTCGGTCAAATTAAAGAATAAAGAGGAAAAGGCTGCTGCCAAGGCGCGCAAAGCCGCCGCCAAACGTGCGGCCAAAAAGCGTGGTGATGGCACCACGGTGGTAGACGAGAAGCACCGCCGGCGAGTGTTTCTAATCGATTTCGAAGGCGATATTCGCGCCTCTCAGGTCAGCGCCCTACGACGCGAAATCACTGCGGTGCTATCACTGGCAGATACCTATGATGAAGTCGTCGTGCGAATCGAAAGTGGCGGCGGCACGGTGCACGGATATGGCCTGGCGGCCAGTCAGTTGCAACGCATCAGGGATAACAACGTCGGTCTTACTGTGTGCGTGGACAAGGTCGCGGCCAGCGGCGGGTATCTGATGGCCTGTGTCGCGGACAAGATTCGCGCCGCGCCCTTTGCGCTGGTGGGATCGATTGGCGTGATGGCGCAAATCCCTAATGTGCATCGTTTGTTGAAACGCTACGACATTGATGTAGAGTTGATGACCGCTGGTGAGTACAAGCGCACGCTGACGGTGTTGGGGGAAAATACCGATAAGGGCCGTGAGAAGTTTTTGGCTGAGCTTGAAGAGATACACACGCAGTTCAAGAACTTCATCTCGCGATTCCGACCACAGACAAATATCTCTGAAGTGTCCACCGGCGAGGTCTGGAGCGGTGAGGCGGCGCTCGCGCTCAAGCTTGTCGATGAACTGGGTACCAGCGATGAGTATATCGTCGAGGCCTGCGATCAGGCAGACGTCTTTCGAATCAAATATGAAGCGCGAAAAACCTTGTCTGAGAAATTTGGTTTCGCGACCAGTCAGGCGGTGGTGAAAACCGTTGAGGACATTGCCGAAAAAGCCTTGGCGAAACGGTTTTTGTAGGTGGGACTATCTATTGAGCCTGTGCGGGAACTGCGCGCAGGCGTGAAGTAGCGTAGTTTCGCTTAGCTGGTAGTGGACTTGCGTCTGCCACCACCGGCAATGGTTACGCCGTATTTTTTCATCAATCGATAGAGCGTCACGCGGGATACACCCAGTTGCGCCGCGGTTTCGGTTACGTTGTTGTAGTTGCGCTCCAGCGCATTGCGAATAAACTCTCCCTCCGCCTTGGCTCGTACCTCATCCAAATTGGTTGGGATATTGTGATCCGCTTCCTGGCCAGCGCCTGCGCTCAGGCCAAGATCAACCGGTTGAATCAGGCTGCCTTCGCACATCACCATTGCCTGGCGCACGCGATTGAGCAGTTCCCGAACATTGCCTGACCAGTGATGCTGGTGCATGGCAATTTTTGCCTGTTGCGAAAACCCTTTGATGCGACCCGGTGTCTCGTGCGAAAACTTGTTGAAAAAGTACTGGGCGAGTGTATCGACGTCACCGAGTCGATCACGTAGCGCGGGTATCTCGATATGCAGAATATTGAGGCGGTAGTAGAGGTCTTCGCGAAACTGACCTGTCTTGACGGCCTCGTCGATGCTGCTGTTACTGGAAGTGATGATCCGCACATCCACCGGCAACATCTGGGTTCCGTTTATTCGCTCTACCGCGCCGTTTTGCAGAAATCGCAGCAACAGCATCTGCTGCTCGGCGGGCAGATCGGTCACCGAATCGAGGAATAGTGACCCGGTGTGTGCCAGTTCGATTTTGCCTTTGGTCGTGACGCCGTCGCGTTCCGCGCCAAACAGCTCTTCGCTGATACTGCCCGCTGGTACCGTCGCACAGCTCACGGTGACAAAGGGATTGTCGCGACGCGGAGATTGATTATGCAGTGCACGACCGACCAGCTCTTTGCCCGTGCCGGTCTCGCCGGTGATCATCACGGGCGCTTCGACGCGCGCTGATTTTTTTATCGTTGCATGCAGATTGCGCATGCTTTCACTGTTGCCCACCATCTGTGTGTCAGCATCGGCTTTTGGGTCGGGCAGAGCGGAGGCCGGTCGCAGCAGCGACATGCCGAATGCGTGCCCAAGAGTACCGATGAGTTGGCGAGTATCGCAAGGCAGGGTGTAGTAGTCGTAGCAGTGATCAGATATCAAGCCGGCGGTGTAGTCGTCCTCTATGACGTCTGGGCCGACAACGGCCACCCAGTGCAGAGGATGGCGGTTCAACAGGTTTTCTATTTGTTCGATGCGCTCAATATCAGACGCCTTGAGCGTGAGGACTGCAACCTTGTATTCGCTGTTGTACAGGCACTTCTCGGCGGCTTCCATGGAGGTGGCCAGATCGACTCGCCAGTTAGATTTTTCGATTGCCGGAACCAGGTCTGTGTTGCTGCCACTCGGGTCAAAGAACAGGGTCCTGCGCTCATCATAGGAGCGGCTGCGAGGGTTTGGCCGTCGCTGACCTGTTTTTGACAATTGAGATTCATGCATTGCAGAAGTCCGAACTTTACGTACAAGCACTCGCAGCCGACTCCGTCTGGCGTCGCGAATGCACAGTAACCTGGCTGCGCATACCGATAGGGTAATGCGCCATCAGAACGAAGAATACAAAACGGATTGAATGGTTTCTTCGCAGAGCGTCATAGAATTGACAGGTTTTACAGGAATGTTTCCATAGCCGTCCTAGTAGTGGCGAAATAGTAACAGTTTTACGTAATCTTTCAATGAATGAATCGCCTCGCCTGCCTTCAAGGTTTGTCGAAAAAGCGGGAAAACTAAATAAATAACAAATAGTTACAGGTGTTAGTTTTTGTGAACAGTGAAGTGCTGGTTTAACGGCAATTACCAGACTGCAAATTGACCTGGCGTATCAATTGAGCGTCTCAGCCTGTTTACGCAATGCAAACTTCTGGATTTTACCGGTCGAAGTTTTGGGCAATTCCGTGAACACGATCCGGGTTGGGCACTTGAAATGCGCCAGCCTGCTGCGGCACCAGTCGATCAATTGCTGTTCGGTCAACGTGCTGTCGTCGCGCAAACTGACAAAGGCACACGGCGTCTCGCCCCATTTTTCATCGTCCTTCGCGACCACTGCCGCCTCCAGCACATCCTCATGCGAATACAGGATGTCTTCGACCTCGATAGACGAGATGTTTTCTCCGCCGGAGATGATCACATCCTTAGAGCGATCCGTGATGCGCAGATAGCCGTCCGGGTCCATTACCGCCAGATCGCCTGAGTGAAACCAGCCGTCGGTAAATGATTCGCGCGTCTGCTGCGGGTTTTTCAGATAGCCTCGCATCACGATATTGCCGCTGAACATGACTTCACCCACGGTTTTACCATCGCGTGGGACGGGCTTCATGGTGTCCGGGTCGATGACGTCCAGCTCATCCAGTACGTGATAGCGCACGCCCTGGCGCGATTTTAAGCGGGCGCGCTCCAATGGCTCTTCACGGTTCCATTGGCTTTTCCAGGCGCACATGACTGCCGGACCATAGGTTTCGGTCAGCCCGTAGACATGAGTGATTTCAAATCCCATCGACTCTACTTGTTGCAGGATGGCGGCGGGCGGTGGTGCGGCGGCGGTCATGAACCTGACGGCGCCGGACGTGTTGCACCGTTGCGCTTGGGGCGTGTTGATTAACATGCTTAACACGATCGGCGCGCCACAAAGGTGGGTGACCTGGTGCTCGGTGATCGCCTGATGAATCGATGGGCCGGTGATGCTGCGGCTACAGATGCTGGTGCCGGCGATGGCGGCCAGCGTCCAGGGGAAACACCAGCCGTTGCAGTGAAACATGGGCAGTGTCCACAGATAGCGGGGGTGGTGCGCCATCTCCCATCCGGTGATGTTGCTCAGCGCATTCAGGTAGGCCCCGCGATGATGGTAGACCACCCCTTTGGGATTGCCGGTAGTGCCGGACGTATAGTTCAGGCTGATGGCGTCCCATTCGTCGGCGGGCGGCTGCCAGCCGGCATCGGCGTCTCCGGTGGTGAGGAACTCTTCATATTCTATGGTGCCGAGGCGCTCGCCGCCGGCCGCGGGATCATCGATATCGATGACGATCGGGCGCTTTTCCAGACCTTCCAGCGCTTTGGCTATCACCGGCGCAAAGGCGGTATCTGTCAGCAACACGCTGACTTCTGCATGGCGCAGTATAAACTCAATACCGCCGGCATCCAGCCGTGTGTTGAGCGCGTTCAGTACCGCACCCGACATCGGCACCCCGAAGTGTGCCTCGTAACTGGGTGGTGTATTGGGCGCCATCACTGAAACGGTGTCGCCTTTTTTTACACCAGCCTTTTTCAGAGCCGAAGCCAGGCGTATGCAGCGCTCGCGCGTTTGTTGCCAGGAGCGAGTCTGATCGGCGTAGACGATCGCCGGGTGATCGGGGTAGACATCGGCGGCTCGATCGAGAAATCCCAAAGGGGTGAGCGCCCGATAGTTGGCCGGACCCTTATCGAGATTGCGCTCGTAGGCGTTGTTGGAATCTGGCTGGTCCATAGTGGCCTCCCCAAAGGTTGTCGGGCGGTGGCTCGCCGCGTATCGGTGTCTGGAATTCTCGCCATAATAGCGCTTATGTCGTGTGCCGGTATCGTATGCAGGACGCGTAAAGGCGGCTCGATTTACCGATGTCGTGTCGGTCGATGTCGCTTGCTGGTAAACTCGTCGACGCCTACATAACGAGATCGACATGACTGACCAAGCTACCGATAACCGACCGCTCGCCGGTGTGCGTGTACTGGAACTCGGACAATTGATAGCCGGTCCTCACGCAGGTTCGATACTCGCCTACTTTGGTGCTGAGGTCGTCAAAGTGGAAACACCGGGAAAAGGTGACCCGATTCGCCACTGGCGCGCGCTGGACAAAAACGGTACGTCCTGGTGGTGGCGCAGCGTGGGTCGAAACAAAAAATCGATAACGATTAACCTTAAGTCTGACCAGGGGCGCGCGATTGTCCGCGACCTGATGTTGCAGTCCGATGTGGTGCTGGAGAATTTTCGGCCTGGCACGCTGGAGAAGTGGGGCCTGGGACCCGACGAGATCTGCGTTGAAAAACCGGATCTGATCTTTTCCCGTGTCAGTGGTTATGGCCAGACCGGACCGCGCGCTCAGAGACCAGGTTATGCCTCCGCCTGCGAGGCCTATGGCGGGTTTCGCTATGTCAATGGTTTCGCCGATCGGCCACCGGTTCGCCCCAACCTGAGCCTGGGCGACACGCTGGCTGGCATGCATTCAGTCATTGGTGTTTTGTTAGCGTTGCTCAGCCGCGGAAAGACCGGCAACGGCCAGGTCGTCGATGTGTCGATTTTTGAATCAGTGTTCAACGTGATGGAGGCGGTGGTGCCCGAGTATTCGGGAGGGGGTCTGGTTCGAGAGCCGTCAGGATCGACCATTACCGGCATAGTGCCCACCAATACCTATCAATGCAGTGATGGCAAGTACGTTGTTATCGGTGGCAATGGCGATTCGATCTTTCGGCGTCTGATGAAAACCGCCGGCCGCACTGATCTTGCCGATGATCCGCGACTCGCCGACAACATCGGTCGGGTAGAGCACGAACAGGAAATAGATCAGGCCATTGGCGAATGGACCGCGTCGGTCACCAGTCAGCAAGTGCTCGATGCGCTGGAAGTGGCCGAGGTGCCATCAGGTCCGATCTATAGCGTGGCGGATATGTTCGAGGACGAACACTACAAAGCCCGCGGGTTATTTGAACCCGTGCCGGGAGATTCTGAAAACGTGGTCGTGCCCGCAATCCACCCCAGACTAACTGGTACACCCGGTCGCACGGATACGGGTGGGCCGGCGTTGGGAGAGCACACTGAAGAAATTCTCGCGCAAGTGCTGCATCTGGACGCCGATGCCATTGCCAATTTGCGCGAGGACGGTGTGATTTAAGATCAGCAAAACCGCTTTCGCTTCCCTGGTGAGGTGCGCGGGCTAGAACTCGAACGAATAGTAAAGATCGACCGCGCGCTCGATACCTCGTGTCGATTCGACATACAGCCGTTCTGCCAGGTCGTAGCGCAAATACAGCGTGTTGATGGGGGTGAATATTCCAATGCCGTAGCGCAGCAGCAGGCGGTTCGTTAGCTGTCCGCTGACCATCAATTGCGTATCGTCACCGCTACCGGTTGCGGTGACGTAGAAGTCTTCGACACCAAAAATCTCTGCGATCCTGTCGGATACGACCTGGCCGTTGCGCAGGCCAACGTACAGCGCAGCATTGGCCAGCAGTTGAGCCTGTCGGTCCGAACGATCATCCAGAGACCGGCCCAGCACCAGATAGGAGAGGATCTCTTCATCGGGCAAAGCCGGTTCGGAAAACAGGGTGGCAGTCGGTGCCTGAATGGATCCCTGTAATCGAAGGCCGGCGGTCAGTGTGTCCTGTTGGCGAACCGCCTCGGCCGACAGCGCCGCCTGTCCTGGTGGTCCAATAAAGTGGATCTTACCGTTGCGGATTGTCAGATCCTGACCATAGGATCGATAGGTGCCTTTGTCGATAGAGATCTCACCGGCGACTTGCGGTGGTTTGTCGCTGAAAAGGTGCGCGCGCAATGATCCTGACAGTTTGGTATTCAGACCCCAGCCGCGAAACGTCACGTCCTCACCGAGGACCACATCAAGCCCTGCGCTGACGCGGAGCACCGCGGGTGCAGGCGCGCTGCTGGCGCTGATCTCCTGCAGCACGATGACATCGCTTGAGTGATGTAGCCTGCCGTCGTTTTCATCTCCGATTTTAATTGTGCCGCTGTTGAGTGTGACGCTGCCGTTTGTCTCTACCTGTGGACCCGTCAGTTGAATTCTTATCGTAGCATCGAGGTCTGCATCGTCTATGAACTCATTCGACAGGGCGATGCCACGGGCCGCCAGTGTGGTGTCGAGTTCAAGCCCGTCTGGGCCGCTGATGGCGTGCCCATTGAAATCTACTGGTGCGTTCGCAGCGACTGCAGCGCCGCGGAATGTGGCCTGTTTGCCAGAGACGTCTATGCGCGCCGTCAGTTCGGTTACGGGCGCCTGTAGTTGCTCCGATTGGAAAGCAGTGGAGTGCAGGCCTAGTTCGCCCTGTATCGTCGGCTCAGACAGACTTCCACCCAACTGAATTTCGCCGCTTGCGGTGCCACGCAGGTTTTTGATACCAGTAGTCAGTTGCTGTAGCCAGCGAATGTCGGCGTTGCTCAATTGTATGGCACCAGTTAGTGGGTAGCCGGTGCCAACTGTGTCGATGTTTGCGACAGAAGTGATGGTTCCCAGTTGTCGCGAATTGAAACTGAGCTGCGACTTCATGATTCCCTTGCTCGTATCTACCACGAGCTCGGCATTGGTAAAATCAAATGATAATGGCGTCTCTGACGGGCCACGATCAATGATCAGCTCGGCTTCTGTTATACGTGAGTTGAGCGTCACGACCGGTTGTGCCGGATCATCCCAAAAAACTCGGCCACGCGATTCAACGTGACCTGCCAGAATCAGGTTGTTCGGTACAAAGGCACTTAATGGGGACAGATTGAGATTCTCACTGTGAAAGCTGATATGACCCTGGCTGCCAATCTGTGCGTTCTCGTCGATGCAAAGTGACGTCTCATTGAGCTGCCAGCAATGCGGTGCCAGAGTCAGCTGGGAAGTCTTGCGGGTGTAGGCCAACTCGACCGGCGCTGCCAGTCCGACTATATAATCATCCGGAGTGGCGGTCGCGCTTTTTAGTTTGCCGTGCCAGCTTTGCAGGTCGGAGAGTCGTCCCGACAGGGCCATCGCCATTGAGCCTAGCGACTTCGAATGCGCCGTTGCATCTATCTGGTGATCGTCCACGGTTCCGCTGGCGCTGATCTGCACGGCGCTGATCATTCGGCCGGCGTGGCCGATTTGCTGTGAGGTGAGTTCCAGTCGCGATGGTTTTTCCAAAAGCTTGCCGATGCTGAAATTTATTGTCGTGCCGTCGAGTTGATAGGCGTCGAACGACAAGCGATCACTGTGCAATCTGCCATCGAGATCCAGCGAGTGCAGCGGGCCTGACAGATCCACTCGACCTGATATTTTGCCACTGGCGGCAGGTAAGAGGGCTGCAGTGTCAACTGACAAAATCGCCGTGGCGGATGAATGATTGCCCAGGGTGCCGTTGAGTCGAACTTCGCTGTCGTCGCTGCGAGCGACCAACTCATCAAAATGCCAGTTGTTGTCGGCATCCAGTTGCCAGTTACCGCTGATCGAGTGCGGCCTGCCGTTGTATCGGAGATTACCCTGGACTTTGCTTAAGCCCAATTCCAGACGCTCATCCTGTGCTCGGCCTGAGTAAAAGGCGCGCGCGTTAATAGAGGTAATCGGGCCCGGCCAGAATTCGGCAGGTGATATATCGTGCATGTCCACTTGCAAATTCCAGTCGACGGCGTCCTTCCATTCGACGATACCATTCATATTGATCTCCCCGCCTAAAGCCTCTACCTGGCCGGACTGAACCTCAATCCCTGATCGATCGATCCTGCCGCTAATTTTCACGAGCGAGTCGGGCAGAGCAGGGTGTGCCAGCTGCGCGCTTGTGGCAATGTCCAGTCTTTCATAGTCGCCGCTGAACGTCGCTGTGCCAGTGGGGCTTTTTATCTCCGGCTCGCCTGCCAGCGGCCACTGCGCTTGTTGCCAGCGCAGATGGAAATCCTGCAAGGGTTTATCGCGCTCGAAAGGTAACAGGTTTCCGAAGGTCTGAAACTCGAATGGTAGCGTCGCTGAGGCATTCAGTACTATTGCTGCAACTTCGCCGGATAGTGTGGCGTTAGCTGTTAGTCGAGGCTCGTCCTGTGTTCCGAAAGTCTGCAGTAGCAGGCTGAACGCCAGGGGATACTCATTTTTTAGTTCGACGGCACCATCGCCGGTAAACTCAACGTCCTTCCAGTTAAATGTCAGCGAATTGAATTTGATCTCGTGCCGCAGCCAGTGTGCATTTAAGCTGATATTATGAAAAGAGACGGGGTCGCTGCCGGTTTTATGTATTTCCAGATCATTTATCTTCAGTGATCGCGCTTCGATCGGCAAGGGTGGCTTGATGTCGGGCAATGAGACTGCGCTGCCATTCGGATTGTCAGATGGCGGAATAGTGATCGTGATTCTTTCAATGGTAGTCTCGCGCAGGCAAATGACTTTCTGGCTCCAGCAGGTCATATTCCAACCGGCGTTCACGTCGCTGGCTGCGACGGTGGTGCCGTTTGGGGCTTCCCAAAAAATTTGATCGAGCACGATGCCGTCGCTGAGCGTGCCATTGCGATAAGTCAGCTCCAGTCCTGGTGTCGACTCAGCAAATTTTTTAACCAGCTCAAGGCTGCCCGTTGGGGTGAAGATAGCACCCACTACGACAAAAAAACCGACCACCAGCAGCGCGGCACCGGTCTGGGTTAGCAATCGGGTGAAGCGCATAATCAAAACTGTGGCCCGATCGCCAAATGAACCCGTACCGTATCAGTCTCGAGCCCGGATGCGAGATCAATCCTCACCGGGCCGATCGGTGAGCGCCACCGAATACCGCTGCCGATGGCGGTGCGAAACGGGTCCGAGGAGTCGTTGTATGCACGACCGGTGTCGATGAATGCGGCAAGTGACCAGTTGCGTGAAAATTGGTAGCTGTATTCCAGCGAAGCGGTCGTCAGATAGCGGCCACCCGCGAGCGATCCGTTAGCATCTGCCGGTGATATCGATTGAAAGGCAAACCCTCTAATGCTGCTGTGCCCCCCGGCAAAAAACCGATGACTGACTGGCACGCGATTAAAGTCGTTGGTCTCGATAGCCCCCACTTCCAAGCGGGTGATCAGACCATGTCGTCGTTTGAACTGATACATGACCTTGGCACTCGCACTGAAGTGTTGCAGATTGATGTCGGAGTGAAAATCTGTGCCTCCTGTCAGCAGTCGTGCGGTAATGTGTGATCCTGATTTGGGATGCAATCCGCCTTCGGTGGTGGTGCGGTAGATAGAAATGCCTGGTAGCAACAGCGTGGTCTGCTGCGCCAGACTGCCGGTGGTGAAGTCTTCACTTTCCCAGCGCAGAATCAAATCTCTGTGCCAACCTCGGCCCACTCGTCGACGATCGCCAATTTCCGCGCTGCGCGATTGCGCGTAAGTATCGTCGGTGCGATTGTTCTGCATGCCGACCCGCGCGGAAAAGTGATTGGTGACAGGATTGCGTTCGTAAGGCACGGAGTAGTACGTCGAGATCTGTTGTTTGGGTTTGGACACACTGGCATTTAACTCAAGTCGATGTCCGTAGCGATTGTGGTGTGGACGCAGCCAGTTTCCCCGCAGGCGTGCGCCGGTGTCAGATGCAAAACCGGCCCCGATACTGAGCTGGTTCTCTGGCTTTGCCACCACGTCCACAGTGACGGGTACCACGCCATCGTTCGCCTGAGCGAGTTCTGGGGTTACTTTAACGCTGCTGAAGTAGCCGCTCTTTTGCAGTTGATAGGAAAGCGCGTGTAGTTGAGCGGCGTCATAAAATGCGCCCTTGCCAAAAGGCAACCAACGCTCCATGGTTCTCTGATCAAACAGGGATGTGTCAAAACCAATTTTGCCCAGTCGATATCTGGGACCCGTTTGCATACTGATGTACATACTGGCCGTACGCGTATCTCGGTTTACTAATACCTGGTTTTTGGTAAATCGCGACTCCAGGTAACCGTGATTGCGAGCGGTGTTGAAAAGCAGATTTTTGCTCTCCTCGTATTGCTGGTGGTTGAGAATGTCACCATGCTGGAGCGGTAATTCCCGTTTGGTTCTGTTCAGCAGATGAAGGGCCTCGTCAGGGCCTGTGAGTTCAAATTCGAATTCGGATACCACGGTGGGTACTCCTGGTTCGACGCGCAACTGCATGATGGTAGAGAATTCCCTGCCAATAAACTTCAGACGCGCACTCGCATGGTAGTATCCAAGCACTTCGAGCGCTTTGATCGTCTCTGCTTCGATTTGACTTGCAACATCGGGACGGTTGTCGAAATCGATTGTGTTCGCTGTATACGTGATAGAGGCACGAACCTGAGCTTCCTGTTCGGGTGTCAGGCCGGTGACGATCAACTCGCCCTTTTCAGTACCGACAACCGATTGGACGAAAAGAACAGACAGCAGCATGCCAACGCAGAAAATGCGAACGATGGCACGTTCGACTGGGCTTTCCACGTGCACGCCGAATCGATGAAGGGGCCAACCCTCACAGCGAGACACTATTGTTCGCAATTGGCTGCCTGGAGTCTCATGCATCTTGCAACTATCCGTGAAAGTTGCTGTCTTTGTCTGAACTCAAGCCCCGGAGGTGAGTGTTGAAAAACCGTCATTGTTACCTGATATCTGCGCTGGTGTTGCTATTACTGGGAATCCAGAATGCCGCGGCTGGCATGGAACTACAGAAACTGTCCGGCGAGAGGGTCGACCTTGACGATTATCGTGGGACTGGCAAATGGCTGCTGGTGATGATCTGGGCTACTGATTGCCATATTTGTCATCAGCAAAAGCCATTGATATCGGACTTCCATGATAAACACCAACACATTGATGCTGAAGTAATAGGTATAGCACTGGATGGGCCGTCACGCACTGATGAAGTCAAACGTTATCTGGAATCGACAAAAGTGACGTTTCCGACACTGGTCGGAGAGCTGCTGATCGTATCGTCTCACTATATGCAGCTGACTGAGGAGAGTCTACGCGGGACGCCAACCTACCTGCTGTTTTCACCCGATGGTGAGCTGCTCGGCAACAACCCGGGCCCGCTGCGAATCAGTGCGATTGAATCCTTTATCGAGCGCCACGAATAACGACAATGTCAAACGGCCGAGGCATTCTGTGAGAGAAGCCGGGGCAGGAATTGTTTGTCCCGGCGCTTTTGCCAAACCCCTGTAGCGCGCTGTTAACCAGACCGTAGTCAGCGGTCGAACTTCGCCAAAGCCGGTAGCAGTCGCAGTTTCTCATCGCTCTTGCGGGTGGATCCCGCCAGGCGATGTTCGAAATATTGCAGTTTCCATCTTGCAGCCATTGTATCTTCGGCTTCGACACCCAGAATACGGCGATAAATATTCAGCGCCAGTCTTTGATGGCTAATGGCCTCCTCCAGAGAGTCTTTGTCGTGCTCCGCAAGCCAGGCCAGTGCCTCCAGCGTTTGAGCGGTCTCCGCGTGGTATAACCCAAGCGATGCAGTCTGGATTTTCAGCGCCCGCTGGAAGTGCTGCTCGGCGACCAGTGGATCGGTCTCGACCAATGCGCTGAGGAAATAGGTTCGTGCAAGGCGTGGGTCGGTGCTATCAAACGACGCCGCGATTCGCTTGGCTGATCGAATCCACGGCTGTGGATCACCGTCGTTGGATAGCAAATAGAACTCCGCGTTCTCCGCAGAGATCTGCCACATCTCGTCATTAGCACTGGCAATTATCGGTGCCGGTTCTTCTACAGGCCGATCCTCTTCGCCACTAGGTAGCGCCGCGGCAACTTCAGGGGTGGAATAGGGTTCTGCAGTCGAGTCGATTGTAGTCGCGATGCTGGTTTTCTTGTTTGTCGACAACGAACGGCCCGCAACGATGCTGGCAAGGCTTGCTTCGTTTGGCTTGGCGGTCGGTTGTACGTCGCGGGCGACGGGCTGCTTGATTGTGGCGATACTTGGCTCAATCGCAGGCGGCGGTGTGGTCTCTGGATCGATCTGAAGACTCTTGATTGCCGGTGCGCTGACATAAACCGACAGGCCCAACAGGCTGGCAGCAATGGCGAGGCCCAGGGGCTTGTGTGCGCGTTGACCGATGTTTCGCACAGCGTTTCGCACAGCGGCACTGGCTGCAGCCGGAACATGCTGCTGATCCGTGTTTTGGCTCAGCGCGGAATGCAATGTCGTTCCGCCATCTACAGGCTTTGCACCCTTGCGCGCGTTGACCTGGTCAAACGCGCCGCATTCTAGCAAATAGTTCAGGTAGCGCAAGTAGAAACCGCGTTCTACCAACAGGTGCTGGTCCGGTTTTAACAGTAGGCTGTGCTGTTCCGGAAAGAGCGTGCTGGCCTGCTTTTGGTGCTTCTTCCATTGCACGTCCAGCGGTGCGTCGCCAGTCTCCAGAAAGTGCAGTTCTGACATTGGCTCGAACTGTGAACTGTCGAGGATCAGGTCCCCCGCCTTTTCCGATGTGACGAGCCGGTGACCCTGAGCGTAATAGTTGGTGAATATGATGGTCGCGCGATCGTGGAAAAGGTCTGTCAGTAGCGCGTAGGAGCCGCTGTTCACATTCAGATAGGCGACGATGCTGGTGGATTTGCTCTGTCCAACGGCGCTGTCGATTCGAATCTCGTGCGAATAGATGAACCCGGTTTCCAGCAGCTGGTGATGAAAGCTGAAACCGCTATCGATGGTCGAGTTTTCGGGATGAGTTTCTGAGGGTGTCAGATTGAATTCGGGAAGCTGGGATTTCATCGGCATAAGTGATTGAATTTGCTCAACCGTCCTCTTGTTCTTTTCTTTGGAAATCATATGCTTGCCGGTTGTGGACGCAATTGTTGAGCCAGTCTGGAGCCGCCCTGCGACGATTGCCTGAGCAACCAATCGCTAGCTAACTATAGGACAAATCGCCGGCTCTGCAGGCGGCTTGGACGAAGCTTGCGGCAGTGCACAGAAGTCAGTCTGATGGCTTGTGATAAATGCTGATGAGTCGACCGGATCGACACGATTTGCTGGTGTGCAACGGTGCGGGCAGGATGCTGATGCAACGTTGATTCACGCAGGTAGATACTGCAGTTCGTTTTTCCCCAATACCTACTAAGGAGAGCTAGAATGTCGGGTTTATCCTTGAGCAATGTGTCAATGAATCGCGCCGAAATTGCCAGATTCCGAAAGCTGGCACTGGTCACCGTCCTCTTCGTCTACTTCCTGATTCTCGTCGGTGGTGCCGTCAGAGCGTCGGGTGCGGGAATGGGCTGCCCGGATTGGCCCACCTGTTTCGGGCGCTGGATTCCGCCAACCTCTGAGCAGCAACTGCCATCAAACTACCAGCAGATCTATGCTGACCGTGGCTATGCGCAAACCCGATTTAATCCGACGAAAACCTGGATCGAGTACCTGAACCGACTGCTCGGTGTCACTATTGGGCTTTTGATCTTTGCCACCATGGTCGCGGCGCGCCGCTATTGGCGGTATGACCGCACCGTATCGGTGGTCGCAATGGCGGCCTTCGCCGCCGTCGCGTTTCAGGGATGGCTGGGTTCACGGGTGGTAGCCAGCAACCTGCAGCCGGGCATGATCACGCTGCACATGCTAATGGCGCAGTTTATCGTCGCATTATTGATCTACGGGCTGGTGCGATCACAACGCGAAGTGGCGTCACCGCAGGGGTTGCATAGTTTGTCGCCCAAGTTCAGGGCCGTGTTGATAGCCGCGATGCTCATGATATTGTTGCAGATGGTCATGGGTACACAGGTGCGCGAAGCGATCGACATCATCGCACGCTCGCTGGAGGCGGATACCCGTAATCAGTGGATTGAGCGATTGCCGCCGATCTTTCTCATCCACCGATCTTTCTCCTCCATTATCTTGTTTACCAATCTTTGGCTGGTCTGGCAGCTTTGGAAAAATCTGGCACCGGAACAATTGCTGCGCAAACTCGCCGTTTTGCTCGGGGTGATTTTGATCGCCACCATACTAATGGGCGTGACAATGGACCGTCTG
Organism: uncultured Granulosicoccaceae bacterium; assembly: GCA_964646405.1. Lineage (GTDB taxonomy): Bacteria > Pseudomonadota > Gammaproteobacteria > Granulosicoccales > Granulosicoccaceae > CAKZSB01. Next base: position 46,991 of record CAZYDV010000001.1, read on the forward strand.
CATGTACCGGCCTTCGCGCAGCCGCTGCATCTGTGGTTTGCGTCTATTATTTTTGGGATCCAGTTCAGCATGTATCTTCTGTATCAGTTCGCAATGCAGTCGAACGCTGGCACGTCAGCAGGTGAGAGTGGGTTGCAGGTCTCAACCACACACGTCTGATCTGCTTCCAAATGGGCGAATCCGTCGTTCAATCACAGTAAACCGAACGCGAATTCTGTAGTCTCCGGCAGCTCTTGAGCCGAGCAGATGTCAAGTCTGCCGAGGGACCGAATGATCTACCTGATCGTAGTACCGTGCCTGTTGCTGGTACATTTATATGCGCGCCGAGCACAGTTACCCACCCTACTGTTTATAACTGTGTTTGTCGGTTTCTGGGGTTTGCTGTACGGCACCCAGTTGGTCGTACCAGGCGCGGAGGCGTTGGTCGCGCTATGTCTGTCGCTGGCTTGCCTGAGATCGGTCGAGTCATTTCTCTACTACGATGACGACGCTGAAGATGCAGCCGATTCGCCCGAAACCTACGTGCCAGAGCGACACTTCTGCAGCCGCCTGACCCATGATTTCGCCGTGCAACCTCGCGATAGCATGTTTGCCATCCAGCTGGTCAATCGCCGCGAGTGGGGCGAACTGCTGGATCGTCTGGGGGCATTGTCAGCGACACAACGTCAGGCGTTTTATGTCAACCTGAACTACAGCAGCATCAGTGAGAGAGCCATGACCGAAATGGTCGAGCAGCTCGGTGAGCACGCTGATGTTCACGTCCTGATGGGCCATGTGCAATTGTGTAAAGCCAAGCGACTGGGACTGAAAACGGGCAAAAGAGCGGACGAGAACTGTACTCAGGCCATTGCCAGTGCATTTAAAAGTTTCAGGCGCGCACTAGAATGCGATCCGAAAGACGCCGAGGCACTTTGTGGTACGTTGATCGCCAAGGTTTATATTGATCTCGATCGAGATTATATCGTCGAGAGTCTGATCGCTACCCTGCAAGCCGACGTCGATCATTTTCACGTCGTGCTGGCCGCGGCCCGCCATCTGATTACCGACGGTGAAAGCGCCAACGCGTTTGTTGAGGCGGTTGCCGACGCGTTGGGCGATCGCGATACAGACGGCACCACACTCGCCTTTGCAAAGTTGGTGGCACACGTGGAATGTCAGTTGATCTACTCGTCCTATGGCGTCTCCGGGGAATCGAGTGTGGGCGACGATCTGACCCGTGTGTACGCGACGTTGGAAGCCAACAACGAGCGTCTGGGCAATTGGTCAAACCAAATCGCAGCCAATCTCTACGCCTGTGCGTTGCAGCAAACGGGTCAGAGCACACTGGCAGCCTCAGTGCTGGCGGGTATGCAAGGGCTTGCCAGTCCGTACCCCTGGCAGTTGCTGGCGCGACAGCCGTCCAATGGCCAAGGCGGTCCGGGTAAACCTCAGACCGGCCAGTTGATGGCATAGCGGAAATTGCGACCAGGGTTTGGCGGAAATTTCCGTTAAACCCTGCTACCCGAGAAGCTTATTGATTAAACACCACTTTGCTGACGTCGCTGTAGTGGCTCGCAAAGTGGACGTTGAGTTTTTCGGTGACCTGCTCGGGCAAATCGACGTAGTCGCGTTCGTTGTCCGCGGGCAGGATGACGGTCTTGATGCCAAGTCGCTTGGAGGCGATGAGTTTTTCCTTGATGCCACCCACGGGCAGTACCTGGCCCGTCAATGTCAATTCGCCTGTCATCGCGATGGTGGGACTGACTTTTTTATTCAGTGCCAATGACAACAGGGCGGTCGCCATCGTGATGCCCGCGCTTGGGCCATCTTTGGGTGTGGCGCCCTCTGGTACGTGCAGGTGAATGAAGGCATCCTGATCGATCGCCTCCTGCACGCGATATTGCTCAAGGTTTGAAGTTACATAGCTATAGGCGATCGCAGCTGACTCTTTCATGACGTCACCGAGATTGCCGGTAAGTTTGAAGCCCGCCTTTGACTGATTGACGATGCTGGCCTCGATTGGCAGGGTCGCACCGCCCATTGCGGTCCACGCGAGTCCCGTAACCACCCCGACACCCTGAAGTTGGCGCTCCCGACGAAACACCGGTTGGCCGACGAAATCGGCGAGGTTTTTCCCGTTAATCGATACGCGCTTTTCTCCTTCGAGCAATTTGACCACGGCTTTGCGCAGAATTTTAGCCAGCAGCTTTTCCAGATTTCGAACCCCGGCTTCGCGTGCGTAACCTTCAATCAGGGCCTTGATCGCCGATTGCGACAGCGCCACCTTGCTGGCGGTGACCTTATTGCGTTTCAGCAGTCTTGGCCACAGGTGCTGGCTTGCGATCATGAGCTTTTCGCTCGGCAGGTAACCGGCCAGGCGAATGTCATCCATGCGATCGAGCAGGGGTCTGGGGATCGTATCCATCTGATTGGCAGTGCAGACAAACAACACGTTTGACAAATCGAGGCGCAGATCGAGGTAGTGATCGAGGAACTCGGCGTTTTGCTCCGGGTCGAGTACTTCCAGCAATGCGGATGCTGGATCTCCATGGAACGAGGCGCCGATCTTGTCGACTTCATCCAGCATGATGACCGGGTTTTCAACATCGACATCTTTAAGCGCCTGAACAAGTTTGCCGGGCATCGCACCGATGTAGGTACGACGGTGGCCTTTGATCTCCGCCTCGTCTCGCATGCCACCCAGACTAAACCGAAAGAACTTTCTGCCCAGTGAATCGGCGATTGATTTTCCGATGGAGGTTTTACCGACTCCAGGGGGGCCCACCAACAGCAGGATCGAGCCGGATATCTCTCCCCGATAGGCGCCCAGTGCCAAAAACTCCAGGATACGGTCTTTGACGTCATCCAGTCCGGCGTGATCTCGATCGAGAATAGTGCGGGCGGCTGCGATATCGAGTTTGTCTTCGGATTGCACGCCCCACGGCACTGAGCTGATCCAGTCCAGATAGTTGCGCGTCACGCCGTACTCGGGCGAGCCGGTTTCGAGCATCGCAAGCTTTCGCAGTTCCTCATCGAAGCGTTTGACGACCGGTGCCGGAGGATTGCGCGCCTCCATGCGACTTTTGAATTCTTCAACGTCAGCGGTGCGGTCGTCCTTGGCAATACCGAGCTCGCGCTGGATGACCTTAAGTTGTTCCTTTAGAAAGAAGTCGCGCTGATTCTTGTGGATCTTGCTCTCGACCTCTTCGCGAATTTCGCCCTGCAGACGCGCCATTTCAATTTCTTTGCGCAGCAGCAGGAGCACTTTTTCCATACGGCGCAGGATCGGCACCGTATCGAGCACATCCTGCAAGTCTTCACCGGGCGCTGTTGTGATGGCAGCAGCGAAGTCAGCCAGTGGGGATGGCTCATTGAGATTGAAGTGATTGAGGAAGTTTTTCAGTTCCTCGTTATAGAGTGGGTTGAGCGGTACGAGCTCTTTGATGGCTTGAATCAGCGCCATAGCGTAGGCCTTGATCTCATCGCGATCCGCATCCGGCTCTTTGGGAAATGAGATGCGCGCGGCAAACGGCGGAGACCGGTGCAGCCATTTATCGATGGTGAATCGCTGCAGACCTTGCGCGATGAACTGAATGCTGGATTCCTGCTCCACGACGTTGTGCATGCGCACCACGCAGCCAGTGGCAGAAAAATCGGCGGGGCCCGGCACCTGATTGTTGGTGTCTCTGACGTGGATCAGGCCAACGACGTGCTGATTGTTTTCACGCAGGTTCTCGAAGGTGCTTATCCAGTGTTCCTTGTCGACCACCAGCGGTTGGATCTGCGCCGGAAAGAAGGGGCGCTCATAAACCGGCAGGATAAACATCTTGTTTGGCAGCGCATGGCCCGGCAAGATCAACCCGGTGCTGGCACCTTCGTCTTTTTCCAGGACTTCGGGATTGTCTTTACTCATGAGCAGTGTCTGAACCAAACCGTTGAGTTGTGATTGGAATTCTGAGCTGGGTGCGGGGGACGCTCTTCGGGCAGATCACGGCAATCGGTGCAAGCAGTGCAGTGACTCGAATAATTTTATGCCGGACTGGTACTAAATCAAGCTGCCATAAGTCGGGTGTGGATTACTTGGCGCCGGCTGGAAACGGCAGCGTGTTGAAAAGCCATCGCACTCGGGCAGATCAGGCGGGCTTTGCAAGGCACTAAACGCTCCATGCAAAGTCAGTTTCGACTGCGCGCTCAGAACAAAATTGCCAGTTCGGCGCTTCAGTGCTTCGTCTGTGCCATTTTCAACGTTCGGCTAGTTGCTCGCCAGCGCGATAGTGACGGCGGCCGCGGCGACGATATCCTCCACCGTGGCACCGCGCGACAGATCGCAAACCGGTTTGTTAAACCCTTGCAGGATTGGGCCCGTTGCCTGCGCGCCACCGCAGTACTGGACGATCTTGTAGGCGATGTTGCCGGCGTTGAGGTCGGGGAAAATCAACACGTTAGCCTGGCCTGCGACCGGTCCCGGCTGCTCGAGCTTGGTTTTCGCGACCCGCGGTGACAACGCGGCATCGACCTGCATTTCGCCGTCGATGTCGATGTGGGGTGCGCGCTCGCGAACGATATCCACAGCACGTGCGACCTTGCGAACTGAGGCGTGTCTGGCACTGCCGTAGGTGGAAAACGACAGCATGGCCACCTTTGGCTGGCAGCCCAGGAGCTTTTCGGCACTGGCGGCCGAGACGATGGCAATTTCGGCCAGCTGCTCGGCGTCCGGTTCGATATTTAGCGCGCAATCGGCGAAGAACAGCGTGCTGGCAATGGACTCGGCCGGGTGGGGCAGTGCCATCAGAAAGAAGCTCGATAGTGTTTTGATACCCGGTTGAGGGCCCACGGCAAACGAGGCCTCCATGACTTTGGCCGTGGCCAGCACGGCGCCGGCGACCATCGCGTCAGCGGTGCCGGCATGCAACATGGCAACACTTTGGTAGACCGGCTGCTGCAGGTATTGGTCGATGTTGCTGTCACGGATGCGCGGCCGCTTGCCAATCAGCGCGTCACGCAAGGTGGTGTCATGGAGCAGAGATTCGGTGTCCAGCACGGCGATATCGTTCTGATCATCACTCGATTGGGCTAGGGCTGCGGTGATGTCGTCGGCGTTGCCCAACAGGATGGGATTAGCGATTTGCTGTTGGCTCAGGATCTGCGCCGCTTCGCGAACGCGCGGATCGTCCCCTTCAGGAAGTACGACACTTCGTTTTTGCTGCCTGGCCAGATCGATACAACGAGAGACGACGTCGTTCATGAATTTCGCATGTGGTTTAGGTTATCGCGTGCGGAGCTGGCCCGGTACCAAAGATGCTGGCAGGTTTGTCATTGCGAGCACACCGGTTGCTCGTCAAGATGTTACCCACCAGTCTGCAGCAGCAAACCAGAGCCCAGCGTTATGGTACTTGATCCGGAACCACATTGGTTAGCCGATGCGAGGCGCTGTGAGTCGATGAATTTCGATGAACGGCCAGCCGGAGTCACTATCGACACACTTGTCATCCACAACATCAGCCTGCCGCCAGGTGAGTTCGGCGGCTGTCATGTCGACGAGTTATTCTGCAATCGCCTCAACCCAGACGAGCACCCGTATTTTGCCGAAATTTCCCATTTGCGGGTATCCGCGCATCTGCTGATCGATCGGGCCGGCGCGCTGACTCAGTTTGTCGCATTCGACAAACGGGCCTGGCACGCGGGTGTGTCCACATACGACGGGCGTGAGCGCTGCAATGATTTTTCGATTGGCATTGAGCTTGAAGGCACCGATCAAACGCCCTACACAGACGGGCAGTACCAGGCGCTGGCGCAGGTGGTAAACAGACTGCTGGCGCGCTATCCAGGGCTGAGTCCAGAGCGAATCGTGGGCCACAGTGATATCTCCCCGGGGAGAAAGACCGATCCCGGACCGGCCTTCGACTGGACTCGCGCGCGACAAATAATCGTCGCGGACCTGCGTCGCGTATGATCCTCTCGATCTGCCTGATCCAGTGCGTTTGCAGGCCGGCGGGAGTGGTGAAATCGATCTGAGCTACTACGCTTGTACAGTTACTCGGGCCTGGCGACACGCTCGTCATTTTGGGATCGGTCGGCAGGGCGAATTTGTCCAATCAAACGCATTACATTATCAGGTACCGCACCGGCGTATTCGCTTTGCTGGGCCTGTATCTATGCGCCATGTTGTTCTCCACCGGCGTGGTGTCGCTCGAAATCGATCACCGCAGCAATCCAACTGACGAGGCGCTTGGCGAACTCGTCTTTCACTATGGCGCCGGGATCGAGCGGATAGCCAACCTGATTCAGCGCAGTCTGCACAGTTGGGTGGCGCAGGCAATTTTGCTGATCGTCTGTCTGTTGTTGCCCGGTTTGTCCGTGCCCCGTGCCGCCAGTACGGTGCTGGTAGCCGCGGCTGCATTGCTGGGCTGGCATGTTTTCGTGACACCTCAGGTGCACGACCTGCGAATCGGTGCCTGCCTTGGTTGGCTGCTGGTGATCTGGCTGGGATACGTTGGGTTGAAAGCTGTCGAGACCTGGCGGGGTAAGCGGTTGGTGCAGGCCGCGGTGCAAAAGTACGCGCCGGCCCAGTTGACCGATCACTATTATCGCAACCCGCAGGCGCTCGATGCGCAGGGCGAGCTGCGCGAACTGACGATTATGTTCTGCGATATGCATCAGTTCACTCGTATCACCGAGCGCCTCGAGCCGCATCAGTTGCCGGGTTGGCTCAATCAATATTTCTCTGTGGTCAGCAGTATCGTTGAGCAGCATGGTGGAACCGTCGACAAGTACATGGGTGATAGCGTGATGGCGTTTTGGGGGGCACCCGGTCATAGTGACACCCATGCGCAGGATGCTCTTGCAGCCGGAGTTGAAATACTCGCCGCCGTCGATGAATTGTCAGCGCGTGTAGTCGCCGAAGGCCTGCCTGCGATTCGCATTGGCATTGGTATCGCGACGGGACGTGCCAATGTCGGAAACCTTGGTGCAGAGAACCGGATGACCTATACCGTTGTGGGCGATGCGGTCAACATTGCCGATCGCCTGCAGCGAGAGACGCGTAAGTTCAATACGCCGATTATCGTCAACGATCTGATGACCGAGCGCGTGCCGGAATATCTTTTTAGAAGTATCAACTGGATTAAGTTGAAAGGCAGAAGGCGTCAGGTGCGTATCTTTGACCCCATTTGTCATCAATCGCAAGCCTCTCCCGAAACCCATCGCGAGCTTCAGTTACATCGTAAGGCGATGCAATTTTTACACGGCGGTCAGTTGGCCGACGCTGAGAAGCTGTTTCTGGAATTGCTCAAGACATCGGCGTTGAGTCCCGATGGATTCTATGACGCCTACCTGCAGTTGTTTCAGGAGCGGCGCGAAGCATCCAGTTCAGAAGCGGATCCGTTTGTTCCGATTGATGAAATTTTACCGGCGCGTGGCGACCAATCCTGAGTGTGCTACACCCAACGATCGTTGATAAACTTTTCCTGCGTGGTGAAAGTCGATTTATATTTCATCTTTTCACTGGCTTCGATCCAGTAACCCAGATACACAAACGGAAGTTTCATGGTGCGTGCGAGTTCTATTTGCATCATGATCGCAGTCGTACCCAGACTGCGCTGAGGTAAGTCGGGATCGAAATAGGTATACACCGATGACAGTCCGGTGTTGACAATATCGGTCACCGCGACACACAGTAGTTTGTCATCGAGTCGCAATTCGCAAAAAACTGTCTCACACCAATCGCTGATCAGGAATCGCTCGAAGTCCTGTTTTTCCGGGTTGTCCATGCCAGCACCCGGATGGCGTCCGCTGAGGTATTTCTTGTAGAGGGAAAAGTATTCGTTGGTATAACGCGAATCTGCGACAAACCGCGCCAGATCAGAGTTAGATTTCCATGCCCGACGCTGAGCGCGATTAGGTGTGTATTGGTCCACCGGGATGCGCACCGAAACGCAGGCGTCACAGTTATCGCAATGGGGCCGGTAGATATGGTGGCCACTTCGACGAAAGCCTTTTTGAATCAACGCGTTGTACATGTCCATTGTCGGCATGCGAAACGGATCCGCATAGACGTTTCGCGCGACTCGCTTGTCCAGATAGCTACAGGCTTCCGGTGGCGATTGAAATAGAACGATCTGCGACTTGTGTTTCATGGGAATTCTGGCTCGTTATCGCAAATGTACCGCGATTGAAGGGCAGCAGTCACGTCAAATCGGGCAGGTAATGGTACCGGTTGCATTCCGGTTCGAGCATCCTTGAAATTACCCTCTGGAGAGATGCCCCGCGAATCGACTGTAATCTACCTGAATCGGCGTGCCATTGCCTGAACCGAGATCATGAAACAATTCAGCTCGTCTGACGGTTACACTAAAAATCGGAACAGTTCACAAGCCAGGGAGACTGTCCGGGAATGGGGGTTGTCGCGAGAAAGTGAGGTTTTTGTGCAGGGCGAGCAGCCTCAGATATCCTGATCGATTGAGGCGAAAAGTTGTTTATATTTAACGAAATCGGTCGGATGCGATCGTTCAGGCGGGCGTAAGTGCTTGTTTCTGAGTCGTCATTGCGAATGACTGTTCTGTGCTCACTACGCTTTTGAGCAACCGTGTCCGACAGGGTATTAACAGGGTTCTGTTATTGCTCAGCGCTGGCGAAGGCCTGGACTTCGTTGCCGTATTCACGCAACGTGCGCAACATCGCCGGGTCGGCAGAATCGGCCATGTGGTCCAGAATATCGTTGTATTGTGTGATGGTTCGAAAACCCTCAGCGCCGTTGATTACACGCTCCCTGCATAGCTGGCGCCAGGCGTTTTTCTGTGTGTGATCGAGTGAGTCTGGATGGTTGCGGAAAATCAGCCGCTCCAACAGTGTTTGCCATCTCGGGTCTTCGAACGCTGCCGCAGGTTGTTTGGCGCCCTTTTGTAGTTGATGTTGCACATAGCGCATCTGTGTGCGATCCGTCTCGGTGGCAAAAGTGCCACCGTAGAGTGACAACTCTGCATCCCGGGTTGCAGGGTATTCGCGGCGGGCGAAAGCCCGCGTGAGTTTGTCGGGAAGATCGGTGGCTCGCAACAACATTTCTCGATACTGCAGTGCCTGGTTGACATTGAGTTGCCACTGTTGGCTGGCCGTTTCGGTTAGCGTTTGCAATGGTGCGACGACAGGCGCACGATTGCTGTGAATCGTCTTGATGGCGATGCGTTCAACACCGTCTGCCAATTGGTCTTTCGGTGTGAACATGCGCGCGGCAATAGTCTCCCAGTCGCTGGTGATGAGTGGTGTGGGATCCGTTCGCAAATCGTAGACAAGCGTTCCATTGTTGTTGGTTGGGTGTGGGCATATCGGCAATACAATTGACAAGTTGCCAAGGCTGTTGCGATACATGCCGGATACGTGTAGCAGGGCAGGGCGATCCGGGTTGCGCAACCACTGTTGAACCTTGACTTTACGACGATTCTGAAAAGCGTACTCAAACAGTTTGGGCTGTGCCTTTTTCAGTAATTTGGCCACGGCAATAGTGGCCGCTACGTCTGCCAGCGCATCGTGTGCATCTGCATGTGAAATGCCGTTGGCATCGGTCAGGTGTTCAAGCTTGTTGCTTGGAATACCATCGTCAACGGTAGGCCATTCCACGCCCTCTGGCCTTAACGCACGCGCCAGTCTAACTACGTCTATGAGGTCCCAGCGGGAGTTGCCATGTTGCCACTCGCGCGCGTATGGGTCGAACAGGTTTCTGAATAACAACTGGCGGGTGAATTCGTCATCGAAGCGAATCGTGTTGTAGCCCAGTGCACAGGTGCCTGGCCAACTCATCTGGCTGTGGATCGCGTTGGCAAACTGCCACTCGGGCATGCCGTCGCGATTGGCCTGTTGCGGTAACACACCGTGTACAAGGCAGGAGCCGGGATCTGGCAGATAGTCGAGCGACTGACGACAGTAAATCATCGTGCGATCATCAATTTCCTCCAGATGATCGTCGGTTCTGATCGCGGCAAATTGTACTGCGCGGTCGCGTAGCGAATCTCTACCGAAAGTCTCGTAGTCGTGCCACAGGAACGTCTGGCCGCTCATACACTACCAGGTGATATCGTCGGGAACTTCGAACTGACTGTAGTCGTTGTCGTCATCCTGCGAGTCGGCTGAGGGGTTGTTGTCGCCAGCTTCGCTGTTGAATACTGTCCAGCGCGGATTCAATTCGATGATTTCTGCAGCCGTTGCGGCCGGTACGATATAGGTTGATCCGTTCAGCCGGGTGATGGCCAATTCGCGTGCGGCGAGTTTTTTTTGCAGCTCGTCGGTGACGTAGAGTTCGCGCAGCTTGGTGCCAACCTGATATCGATACGGCACATCACCCTGCCATTTTTCGATCCGGTTGGCCTCGATGATTAGCTTTATTTTTGCTTTGAGCTTTTTACGTTCCTCAATCTCTGCAGCAGCGGCTTTTTCGGAATCAGTTTTGTCTACCGTTTGCGGTTTGCCCGATTGCTTACCCTGGTTTTTTACACCCCTGGACTGCTGTGAGCGTTTGCGTTTGTCGGGACCACGGGCGGGCCGCTTTTTTTTCTTCTCCGGAGGAGGAGCGAGTCCGGCAGCGATTAATTGCTCGCGAAGTGAGTCAGCCATAATTCAAAGGTCCGGATTTTCCGGGAACAAGTTTATCCGGTTTGCTGGTTGGTAACCGATTGTAACGCGCCAACGACTAAAAACCAGCACTGCAGGACTCGGTATCGCTGCAGTGAAATGTCAATGCGAGGCGTTTATTGATCTATCGGGATTTGCAAAAGAAAAGGAATAGTGATACCAGCAGAAAGACGGCAAACAGTATGAACGTCAGCTGCGGGATCGACAGACCAGCAAATTGCCACTTAATGTCTGCGCACTCGCCCGATCCGTTAAAAATTGTATCCAAGAACTGGTTTACGGGCATGGTGTCCAGGCTGTACCAGAACCCGGCACCGCAATCGGGAACCTGATCCGGCGGCAGATTCTGCAGCCATACATGGCGAGCCGTAATGCCCATGCCAGTGAGCGCGAGCAGGCTGGCGAGTGTGGCATAGATTCGGCGGCCGATAACGCCGGGACGGTGAATCAGAAACAACAAAAAGACAGCGCCCAGCCCAATCACGACACCGCGAGCGAGGATGCACAGCGGGCACGGATCCAGGTACTCAACCATCTGCAGATACCCGACAGCGAAGACCATCGCGGCGACGGCGAGCAGGAATCCGGCGAGGCTTGCCATGGTTGCGCTGCGGGGAGACGGTTGGTGCATGGTTTCTGTGGTCCAGATATAGATCGAGGGGAGTCAGGGCAGGGATAGTGCCAGTATTGCACAAAATTTTGTCGATGTTGCCAGCATTGGCATAATCCGCCAGCGCTCCTCATACCGGACACAAATTGATGACAAATCCGCTTTGCAACAGCGATTCGCGATTGCTGCCGCTGATGGCGTTTGCCCGCGAGCTGGCCGATCTTGCGGCGGTCGAAACCCTGGCCGGCTTTCGACAGCCGCTGTCTGTCGTCAACAAGGAGGGTGACACAGGTTTTGATCCGGTCACGCTCGCTGATCAGCGGGCTGAAGCTGTGATGCGGGAGAAGATCACAGCGACATGGCCGGAGCATGGCTTCCTTGGCGAGGAGTCAGGCAGCAAGCTTCAGGACAGTGAGTTTTGCTGGGTAATCGATCCGATCGACGGCACCCGCGCGTTTATTTGCGGGTTACCCCTGTGGGGTACCCTGATTGCCCTGGCAGAACGCGGAGAGCCGGTGCTTGGGCTGGCGGATCAGCCGTATCTGGGAGAACGTTATCTCGGCGGCCCGGATGGCAGTGTTTGCGTTCAGTCCGGTGGCGAACAGCCGCTGGCGACGCGAGCCTGCGATTCGCTGGCAGATGCAATGATGATGACCACCGATCCGTCCATGTTCGGCACAGTGGCTGAGCAAAACGCCTTTGCCCGCGTTCAGTCGGCTGTGCGTATGGCACGCTTCGGCGGCGATTGCTACGCCTACATGATGCTGGCGCGCGGGCATATCGACCTGGTGATCGAGGCCGATCTGGAACCCTATGATATTCAGGCGTTAATACCAATTGTACGCGGCGCCGGCGGCGTTATCAGCAACTGGCGTGGCGACAGTGCGGCACAAGGTGGTCAGGTGGTTGCTGCCGGATCGGTCGCGTTGCACAATCAGGCGCTGGAGCTGCTCGCGGCGAGTGCGAGTTGACTGTGCTGTGATGGCGATCAGGGCGTCAGAAAATCCATCAGGATTTTGCTGACGATGGCGGGTTTTTCAGCATGTGGCCAGTGTCCGGCTCCGCCGATGACTTTCAGACGCGATTTCGGGAAGCGGGCGATAATCGCATCCCGGTCATCAGCTTTTAGATAGTCTGACAGCTCGCCTTTAATGAACAGCGTCGGGCCCGTGTATGCGTTGCCTGCATCGACGGCGGCTGCAATGCGCGAATAGTGCCTCTCGATCGTATCCAGGTTGATACGAAGCTCGAATCCGTTGCCGTTTCGCTGCAGGTTTTTCAGCAGAAAGGCTCTGACGCCGGCATCGGCGACATGGCGTGCCAGACTGGCGTCGGCCTGACCCCGACTGGTGGGTGGGTCATCGGCCAGGGCACGCAACCCCGTGAGCACATCGCTGTGATGGGGTGGGTACTGACGTGGCGCAATATCCACTACCACCAGTTGATCTACCCGTTCGGGCTGTGTCTGGCACAGTTGCATGGCGACCTTGCCGCCCATCGAGTGGCCAATCAAGCGGGTGCTGTCAATGTGTAGTTGATCGCAGGTGAACGCGACATCGGCGGCCATGGCGGCATAGTCCATCTGATCGTCGTGCGGGGAGCGGCCGTGGTTGCGCAGATCCAGCGAATGTACCGTGAATTTTTCAGACAGGGTTCTGGCCTGAGTGCTCCAGTTCTGGTGGTCGCCAAACAATCCATGCAAAATGACCAGATCGGGCCCTGTGCCGATGGTTTTGCTATAGAGCGTCAGTGGATTGCAGTCGGCTTTTGTCATTGTTGGGCAATTGGCGTTTAATTTCGTTGCGCGGGCATTATAATTCCTGATCGCAGGGCCCAGCCAGTTGGTTGTTTGGCGAAGGCGCTCGTACCAGCCAGCTTTGTTACGCTGCCAGTGACCCCGTTCAGGACGAGCCCGATTGCGGCTGTCGATTGTGCCCTCGGAGACCATACCTCTTGCATAGTACAGCACGTCGTCGGCTGGAAAGCCTCTACTCAAAATGCGCCAGCGCACCGCTGAGCGGGCGTATGATCGGGCTGGAAAAAGAGTGTCTCAGAGTGGCCGCTCGCGGCACGCTGTCAGATTTGCCGCATCCACGTGCGCTTGGTTCGGCGCTGACTCACCCATCAATCACCACCGATTTTTCCGAAGCGCTGCTGGAGATTGTCACACCCCCGTTCGAGGATATGGCTCAGTCGCTGGAATTCCTCAGTCGAACCCAGGCATTTGTCTATTCGCAGTTGCCGCCGGGTGAACTTCTGTGGGCAACCAGTATGCCATGCGGCCTGAGTGGCGATTGCGACGTGCCAATTGGTGAGTATGGCTCATCCAACATCGGTATGATGAAGAAGGTTTATCGTCGTGGGCTCGCGTTGCGATACGGTCGCACCATGCAGGCGATAGCCGGAGTGCACTACAACTACTCCTACCCGGACAGCTTCTGGGAGCTATTGGCAGAGGTCGACGGCGCAACGGCGGCAGACACGGCGTATATCTCCGATCAGTACTTCGCGCTGGCACGGAACATCCTGCGCTATGGCTGGCTTATACCCTATCTATTCGGCGCATCTCCAGCCGTATGTGGCACTTTTTTCGGCAAGCAAGGTCCGCCGGATCGTATGTCGAAGCTTGGCGGCAATACCTGGTACGAGCCTTACGCCACGTGTCTGCGTATGGGTAATGTGGGTTATCAGAACAACAGCGATGACGCCGCGAACAGCGTAGCTGACTACAACTCGCTTGAGGGCTATGTCCGGTTTTTGCAAACGGCTATCACTACACCCTCCGAGCGCTATTGCGCTATGGGTCTGCACAACGCAGCCGGTGACTGGCAACAGCTAAACAGCATGGTGCTGCAAATAGAAAACGAGTACTACAGTTCGGTACGGCCCAAGCAAATCACGCGCGACATGGAGATGCCTTCCATCGCACTGGCGCAAAGAGGCGTGCGTTATGTTGAACTGCGTTCGCTCGACGTCAACGCCTATCACCCGTTAGGTATTAATGACGAACAACTGCGCTTTGTGGAGTCGTTTCTGCTGTTCTGCATGTTGGAAGAGAGCCCGCCACTGACGATCGAGGATCAGGCGCAATTCCGGCGAAACCTGCTGAATGTTGCGCATAACGGTCGCGATCCCGATATCAAACTCGAGCGTGGTGCTTCCAGCGTGGCGCTGCGCGACTGGGGTTCAGAGATTCTCGACGCCATCGGTGATCTTTGCGATTTGCTGGATCGACCTGAACAACCGCGCCATTACTGCAACTCCCTGACGCGACAGTTAGAGAAGATCCACGATCCGGCGCGTACACCATCCGGGCAGATGCTCGACGAACTGCTCACCAATGATGAGGACTTCTTCCACTTCGGCTTGCGCATGTCGAAGCAACATCAGGAATATTTTCGGCAACACTCACCCACCGCTGAGGAACAGGTGGCCCATCGAGAACAGGTAGAGCAGTCACTGAACAAACAGGCTGAAATCGAAGCGGCAGACGATGTGTCCTTCGAACAATATCTGGATAGCTATTTTTCCCAGCCCGGCCTGTCGGTGTGAGTATCGACGGCCAGGTTAGTGCAGTCGTGCTCGCCGGTGGTATGGGGCGGCGCATGAATGGCGTTGACAAAGGTCTGGTCGAGCTGGCAGGGCGGCCGATGGTGCAGTATGTCATCGACACCCTGCGCAAGAATGTGTCGACCGTACTCGTCAATGCCAATCGCAACCAATCCAGTTACGAGGTATTTGGTGCCAGAGTTGTCGCCGACAGCATCGAGGGATACCAGGGGCCGCTGGCCGGAGTCGAGGCTGCGATGTCGGTGGTAACCACGAACTGGTTGTACACCTGTCCCTGCGATTCGCCGCTGCAACCGGCGCAATTGTTGCCGCACATCTGGCGTCAGGTGCAAGCGGCTGGTGCGCAAATTGGTATGGCGCACGATGGGCAGCGCAGCCAGCCGGTGTTCAGCCTGATCAACGTCGAACTGCTTACCAGCTTGCAGGATTATTTGCAGCGTGGTGAACGCAAGATTGACCGCTGGTTTGAATCGCACGAGTTACTGCAGGTCGACTGTAGCGACTACGCTCGGGGTTTCGTCAACATCAACACCGAGGCGGAAAAACTGCAGATCGAACAAGAGTTGAAAAGCGAATGGCAATAGAGAGACAGCCCTCTTGTGACGATGTAAACGAAGATGGCCTGTTAGCCGTCACTGTGGCGCGCGCGCGGCTGGCAGCGCAAATCATGCCGCTGTCTGGCCGCGAACAGGTCGGTGTCAGAGAAAGCCTTGGCCGTGTTTGTGCGCAACCGGTCTGTTCACCTATCGATGTACCGGCCTATACCAACAGCGCGATGGATGGCTTTGCCGTCGCCTCGACAGATATGCCCGCTCAGGGCGAACGCACGCTGCCGCTTGCCGGCACCGTGTGGGCCGGCAGACCGCTTGGCTTTGATCTCGCCGCCGGTCACGCCGTGCGCATCATGACGGGCGGTATGATGCCAGCCGGCACCGACACGGTGATCATTCAGGAGCATGTCGATGCGACCGAGACAAGCGTGACGATCGACGGGTCTACGCCGGTGGGTCGCAATGTGCGCAAGGCGGGTGAAGACATATGCGCAGGTGAACAGGTGATCGCCGCTGGCACCTTGATAACACCGGCGCACGTCGGCCTGATGGCGTCGCTTGGGATCTCTGGCCTGTCGGTGGTGCAGCGTCCGCGCGTAGCGTACTTTAGCACCGGAGACGAGCTGCGTGCGCTGGAGACCCACGCTGGTCAGCCACTGGGCGATGGTGAATTGTTCGACAGCAACCGACACACGATTTTCGCCATGCTCTCGCGCATGGACGTCGAATTGATCGACATGGGGCTGGTGCCAGACAACCCGCAAGCCACGCGCGAGGTTTTCGAGAAAGCCGCCGCGAGCGCCGATCTGATCCTTTCATCGGGCGGTGTGTCCGCAGGGGCAGCCGATTTCGTCAGTGACACACTGGCGCAACTTGGCGATATCAGTTTCTGGAAACTGGCGATGCGACCAGGACGGCCACTGGCATTTGGCCAGGTTGGAGAGGCCCATTTTTTTGGCCTGCCAGGCAATCCTGTGGCGGTGATGGTGACTTTCTACGAATTCGTAAAACCGGCGTTACTTCGATTGATGGGGGCAGCTCAAACCGAGCCATTCACCGTATCTGCCAGCGCTCTGGAGCCGATTCGAAAGTCGCTCGGGCGAGTGGAATATCAACGTGGCATTCTAGAGCTCGCCGCAGATGGCCAGGCCACGGTCAGACTCACCGGCAAACAGGGAGCCGGGCGCCTGAGTTCCATGTGCCAGGCCAATTGCCTGATCGTCTTGCCGCCGGAAAATGACGGGGTTGTGGCGGGCGATATCGTTCAGGTTCATCCGTTTCACGGCCTGGTTTGATCGCGACGGTGGTTCCTTTGAATTGCCGTCCCTCTTGCGGTGCCTGCTGTATCGCCCCTTCGATAAGTACACCGATGCCGGGTATGCCGAACGGTAAAGCGGCCGGGCAGCGCTGTCTGCACCTGACCGATGAGCAAAAGTGCGCGCTGTTTGATGACCCTCAACGTCCGCAGGTGTGCTCGCAACTGCAACCCAGCGTGCAAATGTGTGGTGACAACCGGCAGCAGGCGCTTCACTTTCTGGTCACACTGGAATCGCTAACCCGCTGAGCGACGAGTGCGCAAACTCCTGCTGACTTGCCGCTCGGCCGGGCGATTCTTTCCGTTTCGAACTGGAAAGGGCCTTAGTCGCGCTGCACACTGGCCGGCACTGGGTGAGTACCCGCACGGTTGATCTGTGCCACAAAGCCCTTCTTCATCGAATCCAGAACCAGTGCGATGCAAGTACAAAATAATAAAAAAAAGCTTTTGATCGTGGAGCAGTCAGCGCCGATGCTGCATGTGCTACGGGATTATTGCAAGAAAAAGCTGATCGATGCGGATTGTCACACTGATCCAGCCCAGGCTCTGACGGCACTGTCGAGTCGATTCTCTGCCTTTGACGCAGATTATTCCTGTGTTGTGCTCGGCTGGACAGATAAGCAACCGGCTGGACTTGAAAATCTTTTGCTGGAATTGTCCGGTGCAGATCACAAACACTTGCCACTTGTCGTTTTATGCCAGCACATCACTGGCGAGGTTCGCGCAATTGCCAGGCGACGGGCTGCGACACGCGTCTTGCTGTGGCGTGATTATCAGCAACTGGCGCAACAGCCCGGTGTCGATGGGGAGGCGGCTATGCAGACCCGGTCGCATCACGATTTGCCAATCGAGGCGAGCGAGTGGCGAATGTTATTCATCGACAATGAACCCAGTGTCAGCATTGCGCTTTGCAATGCGGCGAGCAAGGCCGGCCATGGTGTCGAGGTCGCTCCTGATATTGAGACGGCACTACACACACTCGATGATCAACCGGGGTTTGATTTAATAGCGATCGATCATGCGCTGTGTCGTGAGAGCGATGTGCTGGCAGCTCGGCTGCGGGCATTGGTGGACAGATGTGCGCTTGTGCTGCTGGCGGATTCCTTGTCCAATAGTGTCTCGATTCAAGGCTCGGAAATCGGGGCCGTCGCCTGTCTCGATAAGAGTGAGAGCCCTGCCATTTTGTGTCAGCGGCTCGATGCGTTGTTGGCGATGAACGATCAAAAAACCGTAGAGCTGCCGGTGCAGCCGATAGTAGAAACTGTCGATCAAACGGTTCCGATACAGCAGCTTGTCAGCGCTATCGACTCTCCAATACTGATCGTCGATCAGACAGACGGCATCGTCGTTGCGAGCAGGGGAGCGCAGGCGCTGCTCGGCGCTGTGGCCGACAAGGCATTTGCCGATATTGCCGGTCAATCACTCGAAAACACACAACAGGCGTCAGGCGAGGCGGCTCAATTGACACTGACACCATTGCAGGGTGAGCCGCTGGCGGTGTCCTGGCAGCTGGACAGCGTTGACATTGACGGCATGGAGCAATTGCAGCTTTTCAGCTTTGTGCAAGCTCAAGCTGAGCCCGAGCCGAAAGAAGAGCTGGTTAGCGTGGTACCGTCGGTACGCCGCGGAGAAATTCTTGGTACCCATGAACTGAACGAGGCGATCGAACAACAGTTGCAACTGACATCCGGATGTCAGGCACTGCTGTTGCTGAATATTGAAATCGTTGCCGTCAGCGGCGATCGCATGGATCTTGGCAGTAGCGAGCCCATGTTGAGAATTGTCCGTGGAGCGCTTGCCAATGTCTATAAAGCGGAGCGTTCACTGGCGTATCTGGGCAACGGGCAGTTTGCGTTCCTGTTGAGTACATCACGTTTGCAGGATGCCTTGGTCCTGAGTCGCAAACTACTGCAGATTATACCGCGCATGGTGCGTTACGCTGATTCACTCAAACTAGTATCCCATGGCGCGTTGCTGCGCTACGACGAAACGCAGGTCAAGCAAAGTGCCGAGCAGGTATTGCAACAATGCGTGGCCGGCTGTGAAACCAGCCGCAGTCGCGGAGATGATCTGGTTTACGTCATCCACATGAATCAGTGGTTACGGGCACAGGAAAAAAAGCCACAGCAACGCACTGATCCGCTCGCAGCACCCGTCTAAACAGGCGGTCAGCCAGTAGTCGATCCGCAGAGTTATAGCTTTTCTATACGCGCTCGCTGTTGCTGCAGTTGAGAGATGGATTGTTGTGCATCAGCCAATTTCTGCTGTTCTTTTTGCACGACATCGGCCGGGGCTTTAGCGACAAACTTTTCGTTGCCAAGTTTGCCACTGAGCCGAGCACACTCTTTTTCAAGTTTCGACATCTCTCGGTTCAAACGTTCAAGCTCGGCCTGTTTGTCGATCAGCCCGGCCAGTGGGATAAGAATCTGCATCTCGCCAACCAGTGCGGTGGCAGCGTCGGGCGCCTGTTCGTCGTCTGCCAGCAGGCGCAATGTCTCGGTGCGTGCCAGTGATTCGATCAGGAGCGCGTGCTCGGCCAGACGATTTGCATCCTGCTCTGATGCATTGTTGCAAATGACGGGCAATTTTTTCGCCGGCGATATATCCATTTCGGCACGGATTCTTCGAATACCAAGCACGAACGACTTGACCCATTCAACTTCCTGCTCGGCCTGTTCGTCGGACTTGGCGTCGTCGGCAACTGGCCAGGGTTGACGCATAATGGTGTCACCCTCAATAGCTACACGCTCTGCTACCTTTTGCCAAAGTTCTTCGGTGATGTAGGGCATCATCGGGTGCGCGAGTCTGAGTGCGGCCTCCAGCACCCGGATCATGGTCAATCGGGTGCCGAGCTGCTCGGTCTTTGTGGCGTTGCCGTTCAGTACTGGTTTCGCCATTTCCAGATACCAGTCGCAGTACTCATTCCAGGTAAATTCATAGAGATCGCGGGCCGCGAGATCGAGCCGGTAGTGATCGATGTGATCGGTTACTTCGCGTTCTAGTCTTTGCAGTCTTGACATGATCCAGCGATCCGCCAGTGACAGTTGGGCCTGGCTGCCATCAGTGGCTAGATCCTGCGTATTCATCAAGACGTAGCGGGTGGCGTTCCACAGTTTATTGCAGAAGTTTCGGTAGCCTTCCACCCGCTTGAGGTCGAATCGTATGTCGCGACCCGTCGATGCCAGCGCCGCAAAAGTGAATCGCAGTGCATCGGTGCCAAAGCCCGCAATGCCGTCCGGGAATTCTTTGCGTGTCTGGCGTGCGATTTTGTCGGCAAGGTGTTCCTGCATCATGTTGCCGGTGCGTTTCTCGACCAGTGCCTCCAGCTCAATGCCATCGATGATGTCCAGCGGGTCCAGTACATTGCCTTTAGATTTCGACATCTTCTGGCCGTTGGCGTCTCGAACGAGGCCGTGAATGTAGACTTCCCGAAACGGGACCTCGCCGTCCATGAACTTCACCCCGAACATAATCATTCTGGCCACCCAGAAGAAAATAATGTCAAAGCCGGTGACCAGTACTGAAGTCGGATACCAGGTTTTGAGTGCCTCGGTCGATTCGGGCCAGCCGAGTGTAGAAAAGGGCCATAGTGCAGACGAGAACCAGGTGTCGAGTACGTCCTCGTCCTGATTCAACTCGGTCGAATCGTCGATGCTGTACTTTTCCCGCGCCAGAGCTTCGGTTTGAGCGACGTAAATGTTGCCTTTGTTGTCGTACCAGGCCGGGATTCGGTGACCCCACCAGATTTGCCGGCTGATGCACCAGTCTTCGATGTTGTCCAGCCACTGAAAATAGGTTTTCGACCAGTTTTCCGGAACGAATTTGATCGAACCACCGGACACCGCCTGAATGGCCGGGAGTGTGATGGCGCTTTTGCCGCCCGGTCTGCCGTCGGCTTGTGTCTCGGTGGTCAGATCGACATACCATTGATCGGTCAAAAAGGGCTCGACGACAGAATTACTTCGATCACCACGAGGCACCATCAGTTTGTGATCGTCGATTTTTTCAATCAGGTCTAGCGCTTCAAGGTCGGCGACGATGCGCTTGCGTGCGTCGTACCGATCCATACCCCGATAGGCCTCCGGCGCGTTGTCGTTGATGCCCGCGCTTTCGGTGAAGATGTTGATGATGTCGAGGTCGTGACGTTGCCCGAGCGCGTAGTCGTTGAAGTCGTGGGCCGGTGTGATCTTCACACAACCCGAGCCAAATTCAGGATCGACGTAGTCATCGGCAACAATCGGAATGGTGCGTCCGGTTAGCGGCAGGGTGATGGTCTGGCCGATCAGGTGTTGATAGCGCTCGTCATCCGGATGCACGGCGACCGCGGTATCGCCCAACATGGTTTCCGGTCGTGTGGTGGCAACGACCAGATGGCCATCACCATTGTTCAGGGGATAGCGCATGTGCCAGAGGTGCCCGTTTTCTTCTTCGCTCAGCACTTCCAGATCAGACAGTGCGGTGTGCAGAACCGGGTCCCAGTTGACGAGTCGTTTGCCACGATAGATCAGTCCCTGGTCGTAGAGGCTCACGAAAACCTCGCGCACCGCATGGGACAGGCCCTCGTCCATCGTGAATCGTTCGCGATTCCAGTCGGGGGAGGCACCCATGCGACGCAACTGGCGAGTGATTTGCCCGCCCGATTCCTCTTTCCACTTCCAGACTTTCTCGACGAACTTGTCGCGACCCAGGTCGTGACGATTTTGTTGCTGCTGCGCCAGTTGCCGCTCAACCACCATTTGAGTTGCGATACCGGCGTGGTCAGTGCCGGGCTGCCACAGTGTGCTGTCGCCCTTCATACGGTGATAGCGTATCAGCGTGTCCATGACCGTATCCTGGAACGCATGGCCCATATGCAGCGTGCCGGTGACGTTCGGTGGCGGAATCATGATGCAGTAGGGCTCGCCGGAGGCCGCCGGCACGAAGTGATGGTTACGCTCCCAGTACTCGTACCAGGTTTGTTCGATTGCCGAGGGGTTATAGGTTGTATCCATGACGAGTGGCAGAGCTAGTTTTCTAAGATAGGTAACGGGCTGCATTCAATCCGCGAGGGGGCGATGCAATGTCGGGTGTTGCTGGATGGTGATCATGACGCGTGGCACCGCAACCGTGGGGTTGCACACTTTAGCTATTGTAGTCTAACCCGCTGCGCAGTGGTGCAACCGCAGCTCGGTTCAGGCGGGTTCGAGATATTGCAGATGATTTTGCTTTGGCTGTTGCCCGGCCTGGTTGCCTACATCGTGATGGGCCAGCGGATAGCCACGATTGCGATAGAACTGATAGCGCTCGCGCCCCAGCAGTTTGGTGGTGTCATCGTGGTCGATGATTTCCAGTGTTTTTTCGAATCGGCTGAAAAAATGGGGTACTTCGGGCGCCAGATTGACCAGCACCTGAAGGTGCTGGTCAGGCTCGCCGGTATGGCCAATGGACAACACGGCGCGCGGTCCGCGAGTATATTGTTTATAACGTTGCCGCAGCGCGTTGCAACTGCCTGCGCTGCAGGTGTGTATATGTACCGCCTTGCCGGCGCGCATGGATCGATTCAGAAGATCATCGACCATCTGCAAGCGCCCCTGGCTGGCGTTGGCTTGCAGAATGTAGAACTCAATTTTGGTCATGTCAGCGGCAGTTTGCGGGTGGCAGCCAATGGCAGGGGTTGTGGGTGGTGCTGTGCTTGCTGAAACGCGTCAGCTGCATTGGTCCAGGAGGTATTGCATCAGGAGTGGTACCGGGCGGCCAGTGGCCCCTTTTGCACCGCCCTGTTTCCACGCCACACCGGCGATATCCAGGTGCGCCCAGCGATAGTCACGAGCGAATCGGGAGAGAAAACAGCCGGCAGTGATCGAGCCCGCTGCCCGACCGGCAATGTTCGGTATATCGGCGAAATTGCTCTTCAAAAGCTGCTGATATTCATCCCAGATTGGCAGTCTCCAGCACTTGTCACCGGCGGCTAGTCCCGCCTGGTAGAGATCATCGGCCAGTTTGTCGTCATTGCCCATCAGCGCGGACACATCATTGCCCAGTGCAACGATACACGCACCTGTCAACGTGGCGATATCGATGACGGTCTCGGGTTTGTAGCGTGCGGCGTACGTCAGCGCATCGCAAAGCACCAGTCGGCCTTCAGCATCGGTGTTGAGAATTTCGACGGTCTGGCCGGACATGCTGGTGACGACGTCGCCCGGTCGAGTGGCACAACCGCTTGGCATATTCTCCGCCGCTGCCACCAGGCCAACTACGTTGATCGGCAACTGGAGTTCAACTACAGCTCGCATGACGCCGAACACGCTCGCGGCACCGCACATATCGAACTTCATTTCGTCCATACCGGCACCGGGCTTTAACGATATGCCACCGGTGTCGAAAGTAATGCCCTTGCCAATCAAAACATAGGGCTTTTTCGACGCCGCGGCGCCGTTGTATTGCATCGAGATCATTCGCGCTGGCTGCTCGCTACCTAACGACACCGCCAGCAATGCGCCCATCTTGAGTTTGCGCATTTGTGCTTCGTCCAGCACGCTGACCTTTAAGGATTTCCAGTCTTTGCGCAGGTTGCCAGCGTACTTGGCCAGGTAATCCGGTGTGCAGACATTGGGGGCGAGATTACCCAGATCGCGGGCGACGGCCGTGCCTGCCGCGATCGCGCTGCCCTGTGCAATTCCGGCATCGGTTGGTTTAACCTGCGATTTGAGATCGCAATAGAGGGTGAGTTTCTTGAGCGATGATGCCGGTTTCGACGGTTTGCTCTTGTGTTGATCGAACTGGTAGGTGGCATTGAGTGCGGCGCTTGCTATGGTTCGCGCCTTCCAGGTGGTATCGCGCTCCTTGACCTCAACGTCCAGCAGGCAACTGACGCAATCTGCGGCGCCCGAGCTTCCGAGTGCGCGCGCCTGAGCGGCGGCCATTTTTTCAAAATCGGTGGCGGATACTGTGCTCGTCGAGGTGTTGATCAACAGCACGCGTTTGGCGCCCAGACCGGCGCCGGTCGGCAGCATCAGGGTTGCTCCGGTGGTGTCCGGCAAGTCGCCTTGCTTGATCAATTTGCTGACCAGTTGATCAGCTTGTCCATCCAGAGCGGCAGCAGTCCCGATCATTTTTTTAGACGGGTTGACAGCCACTGCCAGACATTGCGTTTTCTGGTTGATCGGGTCGGCGTGCGAGGCTTTAATTTGCAAGATGGCTCCCCTCGGTATAGGTTGCGCGCGTGAGTAAAGTGTTATTGGCCAGTTAGCCCGCTGACTCTAACACGAACCAGTGATTCCCGGCGCAATTGCAGTAACCGACGTTCTTTTCTGTCTATTGCCGACACCTGCGACCGATGTTTGTCTGGCCCGGATCGGTGTCTTTTTCCGTTGGGTCAATCGCGATAATTTGGCCTCTGGTCGACAATGTGATTCGGCAACCGTTTGCTCTGTTACGATTCGATGCTGGCAACCAAGTGTCGGGGAAAGTGACGCAGTGCGTTGCTATACTAGCATGTGTCCATGTCATCGCACTCGACCCGTGGACGTTAAACTCTCTTCGGAACGCCAACCCGTCATCATGTTATCTACGAAACAAAAGTCGCCGTCGGTTATTCGGTTGCCGCACGGGTTTTAGGGGCGTTAGATGCTACTGATGCACAATCACCTGGATCGTTATGTATTCAGGGAAATCTCCCAGACCTGGCTGGCCGTTACCATTGTGCTGTTGGTCATCATGATCGCCAATGTGCTGGCGCGCACGCTTTCCAAGGTTACTGACGGCACTGTGGCACCCGAGATGCTCTTGGCGCTGGTGGCAGTCAAGTCGGTGAATCTTCTGGTTACTTTGATTCCTCTGGGCTTGTACCTGGGTGTACTGCTTGGGTTCGGTCGTCTGTACCGGGATAGCGAAATGTCGGCGATAGCCGCGTGCGGTGCCGGTCTCAAGGCACTGTATCGACCTGCCATTGTCGCTGGTTTGATCGGCGTGGTGGTCATTGGCATCCTCACGGTCTGGGTGTCGCCGTGGGCGGCGAGGTACGAACGAGTGCTGGCAGATCAAATTGCCTCGCGATCCGTTGCCGGCCTGCTGAGTGCGGGCCGGTTTGTCGAGTTGCTCGACGGCAGGGCGGTGGTTTTCACCGAGTCTCTGGCTGAAAACAAACAACAATTCGAGAATATTTTCGTCCACCGCGAGTTGCCCGATGGCTCTTTCGAGGTGGAAACCGCAAGCTATGCGGTTTATCAACACGATGAATTGACCGGTGATGAATTCATCGTTTTTGTCGATGGCGCCACTACTGTCGCACAACCTGGAAGCAGCCACTATCGCACGACCCGATTTTCGCAGCACGGTATCAAATTGCCTGAGCGAGAGTCGACATCGAGCGTTGGCAAAGTGGAGTCATTTTCAATGAGTCAGCTTTGGCAATCGGCGAGCCCGGCGGCCAGTGCGGAGTTGCAGTGGCGAATTTCGATTCCGCTGGCGGCTGTGCTGTTGGCGATTCTTGCCGTGCCACTTGCGCATACGTCGCCCAGACAGGGACGCTATTCGCGAATTGCGCTGGCGATTCTGATCTACGTGCCCTACGCCAATCTGCTGGTATTGAGCCGTAAGTGGATTGCAGCGGGTACTTTGTCGCCGGTTATCGGGCTTTGGTGGGTGCATTGTCTGCTGCTTGTGCTTGCAGCCGTGCTCGCGGTGAAACTATACGGCTTGAGCTGGGTCACAGGCAAAATGCCTGGCCGGAGCGCAATCGCATGAAGCGCAATGGTCTATTGCAGGCTTGTCGTACGCGCTCCAGTTGCAGCGCGAACGGTTACTCATGAATCTGCTCTCGCGATATATCGGTAAAACGATACTGCTCAATACCATGCTCGTCGTTGTGGTGCTGGTGGCCCTGTCGGCGGTGTTCGGGTTCATTCGCGAGCTCGATGACGTCGGCCGGGGCGAGTATTCGGTGGCGATTGCCGCCATCTACGTAGTGCTGAGAATACCGGGTAGCGCATACGAGCTCTTTCCCTCTGCCGTGCTGCTGGGCAGTCTATTGGGCATGGGGGCGCTCGCATCGCAGAGCGAGTTGACGGTCATGAGATCGGCTGGGATTTCGATTGCCCAGATTGTCAGATCCGTGTTGATGATCGGGCTCATTCTTATGATCGCGGTGGTGTTGATCGGTGAATTTGTCATGCCGCGCAGCGAAATTCAGGCTCAGGAGATGCGAAGTGCCGCTTTGGCCAAACGGGTTTCCATCAGCGAACGAACCGGCTATTGGGCAAGATCGGACAATCGCTATATCAACATCAAGACCGTATTGCCCGACATCAGCCTGATCGATATTCGCGTCTACGAATTTGACGAGGGTCAGCTATCAAGTGTGGTCGCCGCCGGAAAAGCTGTGCAACAAACTGATGGCAATTGGCAACTGAGTGGTGTCGTCAGGAATGACTACACTGGCGAACGCGTGGTGATCAGCGAACTGGAATCCGAGATTTGGCCCAACCTTGTTAATACCGAGTTATTGCAGGGGCTGTCGGTTCCTGTCGAGTCAATGTCGGCGAGTAATCTTTTGAAACAGATTGCCTATTTGCGCAGCAATCAACTCGATAGTCGGCAAATCGAACTCGCGCTGTGGACAAAAATAGCCAACCCGGTGGCTACGCTGGTCATGTTGTTGCTGTCACTGCCCTTTGTTTTTGGTTCACAGCGCAGCGGTGGCACCGGGCAGAAAATCTTCGTGGGCATCCTTTTGGGGATCGGTTTCTTCCTGATCAATCGTCTATTCACCCATCTGGGTCTGGCCTATGGGCTCAATCCGGCAACCAGTACGCTGATACCGTTGGTAATGTTTGGCCTGATTGCCGTAATAGGCGTGAGAAGAATTAGCTGAAGCTTACGTCTGCGGGTGGTTGCGCCTCGCGCAGTTTTTGTCGAGGCGTAACTGCACGCCGAAGGTAGACGTTTGCCGCACCAGACCGGAGTCCTAGCCGCACCTGCTGCAGATGTTGTCGGTCGTGACTTGGCCGGCCACCTGGAAAAATAGTCTATCAGCCGTGACTGACTGTCTCACGTGCACGACAGACGCACTGTGAAAGCTCGGTGCAAATAGGGTGAGCAAATGCCCACCGAAGCCAGGTCTGCGCACTTCTCACTGCGGCGGCAGAGCATCTTCGGTCAGATTTTTCCTGTGGGAATCGCTTAGTGGTGCATCGAAACACTGTTGTGTTAGCCCATGGGGCGTTAGTCTCCGCCGGCATGCTGCGGGATTTGAGCGCTGTTCCGAACATCGCATCGTGCGAGTTTAGGCCTGCATACAGGATATGTTTCCACGGCTAGTTGTCAGGGCCGCTTGTCATGAAGTTATCACAGGCGATGAGTCGATATCTCAGCGTCACTTTTCAGTGCTGCTGAACGGCGAGCAAGTTCATCTGAGATTCACTCGCGCGACTGCCGGTGCCTTTTTGCTGCGCTTTGAATCGTGCCGAGCAACTGTGCTGCGAATGGTTCTGCAGTGCGAAAACGAAAAAGGCAGCATTGCTGCTGCCTTTTTCGCGCTACTCTCAGGTGTGAGAGCAGAGGGTGCGACCTACTTTTTTGAAGCGCGCTTCTTCTTGCGACGCTTCTTGGAGGCGCCAGCAGCCATACCTTTGGCAGAGATGGCGTTGATCTGCTTGAGGCCGTCAATGACCTTGGCCAGTTGCTCTTCCTTTTTGCCGGCAGCAGCAGCCTCGGCTTTAGCAACTCTCAGCTCGGCTTTGGCAGCTGAGAGCTTCTTGCGCATTTCAGCCAGCGCAGCGGTTACACCTGAACCACGAGCCTTTTTCTTAGACGAAGCTTTCTTCTTAGAAGCTTTTTTCTTGGAAGAGGCTTTTTTCTTCCCAGCGGCTTTCTTTTTACCGCGTGCTTTCTTCTTACCGACAGAAGTTGACCCAGCTGGACGACCCCGTTTCTTACCGGTGGCCTTCTTCGCAGCGGTCTTTTTGGTTCTTGCCATTTAGATCTCCAAAAGGTTAACAGGCGGGTGGATTATAATCGCTAATTGTTTGAATTCAATAAAAACCGTAACTTTGCAATGAATTTTAATCAAAAAAAGCGCCAGATTGGTTCTGAAACCTAAATTTGAATGCTATTGACCGTCGAGTTTGTAGAAAAAATATCCTAATGATCTTGTTATAAGTGCGAGTTCAATACCAATTGCGCCTGCGTGCAGACGATCGAAATGTTGGCATAAGGTGTCATGACTTAAGTTGCATTGCCTGTGCTGATATGAGCATTCACAATAGGGATTGCTAATTTCATATCGTACTTTGGCGATTATCAGCCTTTGCTATGGAATGCGGCGATCTGGTGACTACACACAATGACAGCTACCATTATCAAATCGTTCAGCGAGTCAGCAATTATTTGCCGGGGTTTGGAAAGAATTGAATAAGCCGGAAAACTCATTGAAACCCGATTTCACACAGCCCGAGCGTGGTCTGTTTGGTTTGCTGCGTCGATTGATGGCAATGCTCTACGATGCGTTTCTGATTACGGCGGTAATGTTCGCGATCAGCGCGATCGCTGTTGCCCTAAACGGAGGTAATGCGGTCGGTAGCCCGATATTCTATTTTGTTCTCATGTTGGTTCCGCCATGCTTTTTCCTGTGGTTCTGGCTGCACGGCGGGCAAACATTGGGTATGAGTGCCTGGCAACTTCGATTGACGGGGTCGAATCAGCAGGCTGTCACGGCATGGCAATGCCTAAAACGTCTGGCTTTGGCGTTGGTTACCTTGGCGCCATTGGGTCTGGGGCTGTTGTGGATGCTCATCGATCGCGAAAATCGGACACTATATGGTCGGTTTTCTGGCACCAAAATAACCAAATACAAAAAAAACTGACGCATTCTGAATACTTTGTTCGTGTAACAGGTAGTTGCTACCGTCTGAAGTTGGAGCGTTAACCGGTTAGGTTTTCCCATGCAGACAGATGGGGCAGGGTGACTTTTCACGCCACTGTGCGTCTTTCGTTTGCTGCTAAGCAGGAAGTGGCCATGCAAACTGCACAATTACTTCGGTCAATCAGTTCAAGCTCGCACCTTTGAGAAGCACAATGCTGATTTTCAGGATCAGGACAGGCCATGCAAGTCTGAAAACAGGATGATTTCAACCGAAGATCCGGCTGCCGCACCGGTCGACTCCCTCGGCAGACAGATAAAGCAGTTGGCATTGCTCATCGAGCTCAATACGTGCGAATCCTGCATGCCAGTACTGCGCACGGTGTATTGGTGGTCGTGCGGTGATGCGATGCCGCGCTGGAATTCAAAACGACCAGCCTCTTTAGTTAATGTGTCCTGAGTCGTCGCGCGCAGTTTTGCCGGCGGGTCGTGAGGCATGGCGGCAAACTTCAAAATTGCCGGAATAACAAATTGTGCGCAAGTCACCATTGACGATACGGGGTTGCCCGGCAGGCCAAAATACAGGGCGCCGCTTTTCAGGCGTGCACTAACCAGCGGTTTGCCCGGTTTCATCGCGATTTTCCAAAACAGCAACTCTGCGTTGTCCTGCAGGGCCGATTTTATGAAATCGGCTTCTCCAACGGATACACCGCCGCTCGAGATCATAAAATCGAATTGATCGCTGTGATTGAGCGCCTGCTCGATACGGTCTCTTGTGTCGCGAACGATCCCCAGATCCTCGACTACCGCACCGATGCGTCGGAGCATCGAAGCCAGAGTCATACGATTGCTGTCGTAGATTTGTCCGGCGCCGAGTTCGGTGCCGGGTTCGCACAACTCATCACCGGTAGAGAATAGTCCGATGCGCGGTTGTCGGATGACATCGACGTACTGATAGCCCTGGCCCGCTAACAGGCCGGCGGAGGCAACCGTGATCGTTTGACCGGCTCGAACCAATAGTTGATTCCGAGTGATATCGTCGCCCGGGTGTCGATTGTGTTGTCCGCAGACTGGCGCGCGCGTCACGGTCACGAAGTTGCCATCGCTGCGCGTGTTCTCCTGAATGACGATGGTGTCGGCGCCCAATGGAATTTGCGCGCCGGTGGTTATTCTGACTGCCTGATTGTGTTCAATTGTGTCGTTATAGGGATGGCCAGCGAGCGATACGCCCACAATCGGCATGGCGACGCCGACCTGCACTGCGTCATGGCGAACCGCGTAGCCGTCCATCGCAGAATTGCGAAAATGGGGAATATCGTGTTGGGCATGGATATCTAGCGCACAGATGCGGCCTGACGCATCCGCCAATTTTATTGTTTCTTTCTCGTTGCATGTCGTAACTGCGAGTAGAACCTTTGCTCTCGCATCGTCCATATCCAGTGCACTCTGATTGTTTGATCTGGTCGAGGACATAGCGTACTTGGGTTTGGCGAGTGGATAATTGGTGGGGTGAGTCATAATCGCACTGACTCATTCGCAACGAATTGTGTGACCGTCAATGCCTGTCAGGTTCAGTCCGCTATATCAGAGCACCCGTTTCCGAACTCGTTTGTCTCGGTGCCGGGTCGCATGCGTCTGATATCGCGTGACGATCCAGGCGCACAGTCTGGCAGGGATCACACGTGGCCGCACGGCGAGTCAGTGGCGGATTTTTCACCGACGGTCAGGTCGCGTTGGTCTATTCTGATCGTTTTTTCCGGCTGCGTTCGCGGGGCGGTGAATGGTTACGCAAGGTGACACCATGCCGCTTTTAACTCTGCCTGTCGTGCAGGTAATGTCAGTCGGGGCGGGATTATACCTTAATGTATGCCGATCGGTTCGGTCATCACCTCCACCGGGGATTGCCACACAAACCGTGTACTTTGACCGGTTCGTTTGTCGGTGCGATTTTTAGGCCGCACTCGTCGAACCACGCGACACGGATAGTGCCTGGAACGAACTGCGTGCTCCGTTATTCGCTCATGATATTTATCAACAACCCGTAAAGTGGCCAAGTGGTCAAAGCATTCGCAACTGCATACCTGGTTAATGTCAAATGACTCCTGATTCGGGGAAATTGCAAAGCAATGGCCTGCTGGAGCGGTTTCGCCACTACCTGTGGCTGGAGAGAGGGTTGAGTGAAAACACGGTGGCGTCTTACGGCAGCGACCTGAAGCTCTACTCTCACTGGCTCGATCAGCAGGGCGTTGGCCTGGGCGAGTGCAGTAGTGAGCATGTTTTGTCGTACCTCGCCATGCGTGTGCACAGTGGCGTCAGCGCGCGCACCACGGCGCGGCTGCTCTCGAGTATGAAAAGATTCTATCGCTTCCTGGTTCGCGAGCAATTGATCGATCGCGATCCGACCGCCTTGGTTGAGGCGCCTAGAGTGGGCAGAGCCTTGCCGCATTCGCTCACAGAAGAGCAGATCAGTCGCCTGCTGCGTGCGCCGGACGGCACGAGTGCTGAGGGTGTCCGCGATCTGGCCATGCTTGAGCTAACTTATTCCAGTGGCCTGCGCGTATCCGAGTTGATTGCGCTTTGTATGGGGCAGATCAATCTGAATGCCGGCCTGATGCGAGTGTTTGGCAAAGGCGGCAAGGAGCGGTTGCTGCCGATTGGCGACTTCGCTCGCGACAGCCTGCAGGAATACCTGATCGCGGCCAGACCGCAACTGCTGGGCAGCAACGGTGAATCGGATAGTCTATTCGTCACCCGGCGTGGCGGCAGCCTGACTCGCCAGGCGTTCTGGTATCGGGTGAAAAAGTACGCGGCCATTGCCGAAATCACGCAGCCGTTGTCGCCGCATACGCTGCGCCATGCATTTGCAACACATTTGGTCAACAACCAGGCCGATTTACGGGTGGTGCAAATGCTGCTTGGACACAGTAATATTTCGACTACGCAGATCTACACTCACGTCGCGGCCGAACGCCTGAAAAAGCTGCACCAGGGGCACCACCCTCGTGGATAGGGAAATGCGCAACGGGTTTCAGTCTCCGAAAACCTGAACCACTGAGCATTTTCCGCTACCGTATATCCGTGTAGGTTTCTCAGTGTCGATTCGATCGCGCCAGACTGACGCGTTGGCCCGGATCTGCCACGCCAATCGAACAGTGCCGTAATTCCGGGTGGTCATTCGTTGTAAAGCAGAACTTACCGATCAGGCTATAGTCCATAGGTTGGAAATCCGTGATAACACAGGGTGAATCGATGAGAACAATCAAGATGGGCGGGCTGCTCGCCATGCTCGCTGCACTGCTGACCCCGCCGCTGTTTGCCCAGGACGGCGATTTAGAAAAATTGCGAAAGGCGCTGCTCGAGCGGATGCCCGATCTGGTTGTGGACAGTATCTCGGAGACAGTGCTGCCCGGCATATATGAGTTGGTCAGCGAATCCCAGGTGTACTACCTGTCGCCAGACGGCAAATTCATGCTCGACGGCAGCATTATCGATCTTGAGAACCGCGTCAACGTCAGCGATCAGCGGCGCGGTGAACTGCAGCTCTCGCTGATTAGCGAAGTGCCGGAAGATCAGATGGTCGTCTTCAACAACCCAACCAACGATGCCGATCGTTGGATTACGGTGTTCACCGATTCCGACTGCGGTTTCTGCCAGAAATTGCATCGCGAAATCGACGATATCACTGATGCCGGGATTCGGGTTCGCTACCTGCTGTTCCCGCGCGCGGGCATGCAATCGGCATCTTTCAATGAGCTGCAGAGCGTCTGGTGTTCCGACGATCAACAACAGGCCATGACGATCGCAAAGAGTGGCGGTTCGCTGGATTCTGCCGTGTGTGCCAACCCGATTCAGTCTCACGTCGATCTGGCGAACCGCGTCGGATTGCGCGGCACGCCTCTGATCTACCTCGACGACGGAACCAAAATCCCGGGCTACAGGCCGGCCGCAGAGCTCGTCAGAATGATAGAGTCCAGCGAACCGTTGGCGCAGAAGTAACGGGTTCGAAGGCGGTTTACAGGTAGGTTACTCCGGCCCCACGCAATGTGGGGCCGCGACAAGACGCGACGGCAGTCAGGCCGGCAAGTCCGGCATGACGTCACTGCGCAACTGCATAATCATATCTTTCAGGCGCAATTTGCGGCGCTTCATTCTGCCAAGGTAGAGCTGGTCTGCGGCAGGTTGCGCGCTGGCCAGCGCTACTTCCTGATCGAGATCGGCGTGCTCCCGCTGCAGGCGCTCGAGAAGTTCTGCGAGTTCTTGCCTCTCCAGGTCATCTCGATTGCTCATGGTATGCGGTTTCCGGCTTCGGATGGTTCGATTCGGGGGCTCGGGGCTGATGGCCTGGATTGCCATTGGCAACAATAGGCGACGCCCGTCGCCTGTCCGCATTATAATCCAGTCCACAGCCATGGAACTACTTAATACCCCGACTACGTCTCACGTAGCCCTGCCGCGCGGAGAGATTCGCACCCAATTCAGTGATTTCGTCGTCGATGAGCATCTGGGTTTTCAGCCCGACGGCGATGGTGAACACCTGTGGCTGCGAATCCGCAAGCAAAATGTCAATACCCGTGATGTCGCTGCGGCGCTTGCAGCCCTGCTGGGTGTTCAGGAGCGCCAGGTCAACTATTCCGGCCTCAAAGACAAGCTGGCGGTCACCTCGCAATGGTTCAGTCTGCCATGGCCCATCCGCCATGAGCTGCCGGATCTGCAGGACGGTGAAGACTGGCAATTGCTCGAATGCACGCGTGGCCGCAAGCGCCTGCGAAGCGGGGCCCATCGCGCCAACCGTTTTCAAATCACCATTCGTCAGTTTGCCGGTGATCGGCAGGCATTTGATCAGCGCGCAGAGCAGGTTCGTGACGGCGGCTTTCCCAATTACTTCGGCGAGCAGCGCTTTGGTCGTGGGGGCGGCAATATCCATCAGGCGCGCCGTCTGTTTGCAGGCCACCTGAAGGCCAGCCGATTCAAAAAAGGGCTGTATCTGTCTGCTGCCC
This sequence comes from uncultured Granulosicoccaceae bacterium, assembly GCA_964646405.1. Classification (GTDB taxonomy): domain Bacteria; phylum Pseudomonadota; class Gammaproteobacteria; order Granulosicoccales; family Granulosicoccaceae; genus CAKZSB01. The sequence continues at coordinate 80,469 of CAZYDV010000001.1, forward strand.
GTGCCGCGCTGTTCAACCAGGTGCTGGCCGAGCGCGTCTCACTGGGCAATTGGAATAAAGTCGTCGACGGCGAGGTGTTGGTGCTGCAGGGAAGCAACAGCCACTTTCGCGCAGACGATGATCTGGATACCTTACAACGTCGATGTGATGCCCTGGATATTCACCCTTCTGGCCCAATGGCTGGCCGCGGCGAGTCCGCAGTTCAGGGCGATGCTGCCACGATTGAAAATCATGCGATAAGCGCATTCGAGGATTTGCAATCCGGGCTGTCAGCTGCCGGATTGAAGCATGAGCGACGCGCGTTACGTGCGCTGGCCACCGATCTGAATATCGAGTGGCTCGAAGATAATGTCGTTCGGCTTTGCTTCGAGTTGCAGCGCGGTGTCTATGCGACGGCGTTGTTGCAGGAGTTAATTGAGCAATCGCGGTCAGAGAGTCAATGACGGGACAGCGTTTATGAGTTGGTGGGGCAAGCTGCTGGGGGGCGGTTTTGGCTTTGCGATTGGCGGGCCGCTCGGTGCATTGATCGGTGCAGTGCTTGGGCAAACCTTCGATAGCGGCATGAAAAGTCTGGCGGAAGATGCGTTGCCACCGGGTGACCAGGAACGCGTGCAAATGGCTTTTTTTACGGCCACCTTCGCCACCATGGGCCATCTGGCCAAGGTCGATGGTCAAGTCACCAGCGACGAAATTGCGAAAGCCCGCAACATCATGAGTCAGATGCAGCTCAACGAAGAGCAGCGCAAGGTCGCGATCGATCTTTTCACTCAGGGCAAAGCCGCGGACTACGACTTACATGCCGTGATCGATCAGTTTCGTATCGAGTGTCGCCGGCGGACGAATCTGATGCGATTGTTTATGGAAATACAACTGCAGGCAGCCTACGCAGATGGTGTTTTGCACCCCAATGAATTGGAGTTGCTAAAGAGTATCTGTGCGCAACTGCGGTTTCCCGATTTTGTATTTCGCCAAATGGAGGCGCTGGTGCGCGCCAGTGCCAGAGCGGAACAGCAGCAGGACAATGCGCGTGCGTCGAGTCCTGCCTCGATGACTCGCAGTGAGGCGCTTGAGTTGCTCGGTTTGCAGGAGGGGGCTCAACAACCGGAGGTCAAGCGCGCATATCGCAAACTAATGAGTCAGCACCACCCGGATAAACTGGTCGCCAAGGGGCTGCCACCGGAAATGATCAAAATGGCGACAGAGCGAACCCAGCGCATACGCGAGGCTTATGATCTGGTAAATGCCAGTTTTAGTTGAGTACGGGGGCGCTGCGCTTCTGAACACCTGCTCGCCTCGCCATACCATTCGACCGCAACAGATCTGACGACTATCGTCGGTACGCCAATTTCGTTTTAGGGTGCTCGCTATTTTTCGTTTAGTCGCGGCATCAGCATCACCAGATTGCACGGCATGGTGCGGTTGTCCAGTTGCGCTTCGATCAAACGCGACCACGCGGTCTTGCAGGCGGACGGCGAGCCCGGCAGTACAAACAAGTAGGTCGCGTTGGCAACACCGGCCAGCGCTCTGGATTGCAGGGTTGAGGTCGCAATCTCCTCGAACGACAACACGCGAAACATCTCGCCAAAGCCTTCGATCTCTTTGTCAAGCAAAGGGCTTATTGCCTCGGGCGTGCCGTCGCGACCGGTGACACCTGTGCCACCGGTGGTCAGGATGACATCGACATGTGGATCGGCGATCCAATGCGATACCACGTCGCGAATCTGGTATTTGTCGTCTTTTACTATGGCCCGGTGCAGGCACTCGTGGCCGGTGGCGACCAGATGCTCTTGCAGCGTGTCGCCTGAGCGGTCATCGTCGAGCGTGCGGCTGTCTGAAATCGTCAGCACCGCGATTTGCAATGGCAGGAAAGGTCTGTTGTTTGACATGTGAATGGCATCCAGTTGCGGCTGAAAATTCTAACAGAGCCGGCTCGTTATCAGCGCGTTTTGAGATTGTTCGATGCAATGTCTGCACGGGCTGTGAGACAATGGCGGGCTCGATTCAGCTTCGGACACCCCCATGAGTGAGCGACTACAGAAATTGATGGCTCGCGCCGGATTGGGGTCGCGACGCCAGCTGGAGGCGCAAATTGCCGCCGGCGCACTCATGGTGAACGGGCGTGCGGCCACGTTGGGTGATCGCGCCAGTGTCGGTGATCGGATCGAATATGAGCGTCGGCGCTATCGCGTCGAGCCTGCAGAGCCGCGCGAGGTGCGGCTGATTGCTTATCACAAGCCTGAGGGTCGGGTCACCACTCGCAGCGACGAGCAGAACAGGCCTACCGTATTCGAGCACCTGCCGCACCTTCGCAGCGCGCGCTGGATTGCCATCGGCAGACTTGATATCAACACCAGCGGTTTATTGATGTTTACAGACAATGGCGATCTGGCGCATGGCCTGATGCATCCCTCGTCTGAAGTTGAGCGTGAATATGCCTGTCGTGTGCGAGGTCCGGTCGCCGAAGAAGATTTGAAAAAACTCGTCGCCGGGGTAGAGCTCGAAGACGGGATCGCGCGGTTTCAGCGCTGTGTTTTCGAAGGTGGCAGCGACAATAATCAGTGGTTTCGGGCGGTATTGTGCGAGGGGCGCAATCGCGAAGTGCGGCGCATGTGGGATGCGCTGGGCTACACCGTCAGCCGGTTGATACGCGTGCGCTATGGGTCGGTGCGCTTGCCCGGCTATGTGCGCGCCGGAAAATATGTTGATGTCGACGACGCCGACTGCCGCGAGTTGTGCAATATCGCTGGCGTGCGGCTGCGCGGACGGCAGTTGAAGCTTGTGGCTGACAAAGGGCGAAGGCCTACCAGCAGAGCGCAAGGGAAGCGCTCGCGGCCCCCGGGGGGGCGGCGCTCACGCTAATCGGGCCGATAACAGGCCAGCGCGGCAATAGGTAAAAACGGGCAAAAAAAACGCCGGCTAAATGCCGGCGTTTTGGTTTGGCGGAGAGAGAGGGATTCGAACCCTCGATACGCGTAAACGTATACACACTTTCCAGGCGTGCTCCTTCAGCCACTCGGACACCTCTCCGGAACCAGGTTGGCGCATGCAACGCCTGTCACTACTTTGGGTGTCAGTTGCCCCCGCCGCTACCCTTGGGCGTGTAGATCGGGCTGGGGAATTGCGACACATTGCCCGCCATATCGGCGATTTTCGGCGAGCCGCGCTTTTCGACCTCATCGATGCGGATGACCGCGTGCATCGGGATGATGGTCTGGCTGACACCTTCAAATTCTGTTTTTAGTTTTTCCTCGGATGGATCGACCACCACCGTCGTGTGCTCGTCGAACATTAAGCCCTCAAGCACCACAAACCCGTATAACTCACCCTGAAAGACATCAGAGGCATAGATCTCGTAGATTTTGTCCTGGTTGATGAACCGAACGCGATATACATGTTCTTTTGCCATATAAAGTTTTCTACCGGGCCGATTAACAGGGCAAATCAGCCCGCCAAGCCGTGGAATGATAGCACATTCCAGGGAACACACCGCAACTTGAATGCCGCTTCAACGCAGTGATTTCAGTGGCGGTACGTCGAGTCGGATCACGGCTTCGTCATCGAATGCGCCGGGATAGTACTGGCGTACCAGGGGATCGTGGCCGGGAATAATGTGATCGATGGACTCGGCCAGATTGTGCAGCGTCTGAAAGCCGCCCAGCATCTCCTGCAGATCGACCACAATCGGGAAGGGTTTGCCAGTCAGGAAGTTCTCGTAGTAGTGGCTGGCGTCGGATGCCAGCACCAGCCAGCCGCGGGCGGTTTTCACCCGCACGCACTGCAGGCCTCGACTGTGGCCGCCGATCAGATGCAGTTCAACGCCTGGCGTCAGTTGTGAGGAGCCGTGGTGAAATACCACCTGACCGGCGAACAGATGGCGAATCATGGCGCAGATGTGCTCGCCGGTGTACGGCATCTTCAGTGTGTCGTGGCACATGCATGGCCCCGTGGCGTAGCTCATTTCCTGTTCCTGCAGGTGAAACGTGGCATTGGGGAACTGATGCAGCGAGCCAGCGTGGTCGTAGTGCAGGTGAGTGACAATAACTGAGTCGATTGATTCGGGGCTTGCACCGAAGCGCTTCAGCAGCGCGGCCGGCTCCTCAATCACCGGTCGATCGCGGCGTATGCCCTCGGCCTTGTCGTAGCCGGTGTCGACCAGTATCTGGCGATCACCCTGTTTCAGTAACCAGATGAAGTAGTCCATTGGGTGCGCCGCGTCGTGGTTGTCGTCGAAGATGAACGACTCGCGCCGGGTACGCGCATGCCGATCGGCATACTTCAGTGCATACACTTCCCACTGATCAGAATTGTCCGTCATTGTTATGGGTCTCCGTTGCGTTGCCGGGGCGCGATCCGCGACAGATTAAACAACGGTTCAACCAGATCACACAATCGCTGAATCGAAAAACAGTGCCTTGTCATCGAGTAGAAATGGCGCACCGGCGTAGACCGAAAATTCTGCTGTGCGCGGTTTAGAACTTTCCAGTCAGCAATACTTAACAGTATGTAATGCCCATAAAAACAATAGCTTGAAGAACTTAACAATAACTTAGAGAGGGTTGCTAAAGTGACCTAGAAAGTGTCGCAACACTCGCTTGTAGATGCGCTGTTTCCCTCATGTTACAACTTGTCGCAGTACCGAGGTCGGCACGGAAGTCGGCTAAAACAATAAAAACAAGAACAGAAGAAATTTTCAGATGACCGAGCTTTGTGAGAGGAATGACATCAGCACCGCGAGTGCCGTCGATTGCCGTGAGGTGATCGTGTTCGGCACTGGGCGCCCATCGGCCGGCGCCGATTTAGTCATTCAAACGCTGCAGTATCTTGCTGCCGAGGATCTCGTCGGCCAGGTTCGTGTCGCCAATGTGCTGGAGGAGAGTAACTACACGGTAGACACGCAATCGACCTCGATTGTGATGTTTCTGCTGGATGGTCGGTTTCTCGCGTGCGCCGGGGGCATCGCGGCCTGCAGTCAAGCTGCTCGATGGGCAGAATCCGGCGCGCTGATCGTACCGATCATGCTCGATCGCAAGCTGTCGCTCGACGCTACCTCGTTCGCCGGTCAGAACATCGTCCATCTCGATCCGGGGGCCAACATGGCCCAAAACCTCTCTCATCTGGAAACGCTCGTGCTCGATCACGCCGGGCAGGCTCCCATCGAGGTCGTCGAACCCGCTGCCAAAGTTGAATCGCGTGCCGCCGATCGTCTGGCCAATACCAGCCAGATCGCCGAGGTGGTCGATTTGCTGCCGTGTCACATGAGCATCTACGACGATTTCGTCGAACAACTGGTCAGCAAGCTGCAGATCAGACGAATGAAAAACGAACAGCGCCACCTGAATCTTTTCTCCGAGGCGCTAAAGGATCTTTTTAATGCGGAGATGGTGTATTGCTATTTGCGCGGCAGCGATGGTCAGTTGCATTTGTTTGAGGCGGAATCCAATCGCAGCTTGCACGGGTGTACCGCATCGATGGTGCACGGTGTACTTGAGGATGCGCTGGAGAGTTTCGAGACCAACCGTAAAGCACGCTCGATGCTTTTGAAGAATTTCCTACCTGAGCTTTTAGCCGATGCGGACAGCAGCATTGAGTGCACAGTGGTGGTCAACGAGCGCTTGCCCAACTGTGGTGTGTTCATTGCGGCCAGTGCCAACGCCAGTCGCTATCCGCAAACCGAAATTATTGGCACGATCATCAACTCGCTGCACGACTACTTTACCTCCAGCCAGGCGCGTAGTTTCGAGAAACTGAAAGCGCGGGTATACGATGATCTCAAACGCAGTTATCGCTACGTCAGCGATGATATGTACCAGGATCGACTGCGTTTGTTTGCAAGCCAGATCAGTCACCTGAGTGTGCAATTCGAGCCTATCCTGAAATTTGACCACGAAAGACAGCAAGTTAGTGTCTATGCGTACGAAGCACTGGCCCGGGAAGACAGCCACGCTGTGACAGCACCGGTGGAAGTCTTTAAAACAGCCAACCTCTGGGGCATGGGTTTTCAGTCAGAAGTAGACAAACAACTGCTAAAAATTACGCTCAATGCCTACGAGGCCCAATTGCGTGCAGGCGATGTCGCCCCCGAAGACATCAAGCCGCTGTCACTCAATGTATATCCCGCTACCCTGCGTGACTTTGAGTACCGGGAGATGTTGTGCCAGCACCTGGAACAATCCGAATTGCTCAGTGGGCACAATCTGATTATGGAAGTCTCTGAGAAAACCGTCGTCACACCCGGCACGGAAGGTGAGCCGCGTCGCCAGCTTGAGGAATATCGCAAGCTGGTCCGACAGATCGGTGATCTGACTGGCGGTATCCGCTACGCCATCGATGATTTTGGCGTCGGCAATGCATCGTTGTCCAGACTCGACAGCCTCAATCCGCACTATGTGAAAATTGATCGAGATATTCTGTCATTCGAGCCACGCATGGCCAGCACACTAATCCGCTATCTGATCGAGAGCCAGCCCGAGCGCGGTACCAGTGTGATTCTGGAAGGCGTCGATATCCACAGTCATTTCAAATTGGCCGAACTGGTCAACGAGATGGGTGTGGGGCTCGTGCAGGGCTATTGTCTGAGCAAGGCGGTCAGCGATATCAACGCGCGGTGGGAAGAGGACTTGATCAACAGCGCGGCACAACAGGTCGGCTGGCAATGCGAATCGATTTTGGACACGTCTGACGTGCTGCACTAGCCCTGACCATGCGCGAAATTTAGGATTTCCAGCTTGGTCCCTGTTGCCACGCTTGGGCTGACCACGTCTCGCCACTGATGAACAGGCTGTGCTGGCAAACCAGCATTATCCTTAAAGCAGTTGCTTGCGCATTTCGTCCAGATCGGCATGGCGGATGTCGCGTCCCTCCACCAGATAAATCGTATATTCGCAAATATTGCAGGCGTGATCGGCGATGCGCTCCAGTGATCGTGCGCACCAGCTCACGTTCAGTGCGGTGCTGATCTGACCGGGGTTTTCCATCATGTGGCTGATCAGTAAACGCGAGATGTTGGCGTATTCTTTGTCGATCGCTTTGTCTTTAGCGGCGGTGCTGAAAGCGGCCTGCACGTCCATTCGGGTGAACGCATCCAGCGAATCGCGCAGCATGGCTTTGACGTGTTCGCCAAGATGTCCGAGATCACCGTAGTACTGCGGAATTGAATCGGCCGTGGCAAGCTTGATTGCGATGCGTCCGAGTTTTTCTGCCTCGTCGCCGACTCGCTCCAGATCAGAAATGGTTTTAATAATAGCCAGCACAAGGCGCAAGTCACCGGCCGCCGGCTGGCGCTTGGCGAGTATTCGAGTGCACTCCTCATCCAGATCGAGTTCAAGCTGGTTGACCTGCTTGTCTGCGGCGATCACGCGCTCGGCGATCTCGCTGTTCATGTTCAACAGAGCGTCGAGGCCGTCGTGCACCATGGCCTCTACCAGGCCACCCATTTTCATCACTTTATTCTTGACGGCACCCAGCTCGACATCGAACTGGTGTGCGGTGTGGCCTTCCGGATTGAATTGTTTCATTGGGAGATACCCGGTAATCAGCCAAAGCGGCCGGTGATGTAGTTCTCGGTCAGTTCGTGTTTGGGGTTGGTGAAGATGGTGTCGGTATCGCCCACCTCAACCAGTTTGCCCAGGTGAAAATAGGCTGTGCGTTGCGATACGCGAGCTGCCTGTTGCATCGAGTGGGTGACAATCGCGATTGCGTAGTTCTGTCGTAATTCGTCAATCAACTCTTCAATCTTTGCGGTGGCGATCGGGTCGAGCGCCGAGCAGGGCTCATCCATCAGGATGACTTCCGGGCTACAGGCAATGGTGCGGGCAATACAGAGGCGTTGTTGCTGGCCACCCGACAAGCTGGTGCCCGGTGCATCCAGTCTATCCTTCACTTCGTTGTAGATACCCGCCTTGCGCAAGCTGGTGACGACAATATCGTCGAGATCCGCCTTGTTGCGATTCAGCCCGTGCAGCCGTGGCCCGTAGGCGACGTTTTCGTAGATCGATTTCGGAAACGGATTGGGTTTCTGGAAAACCATGCCAACCCGTGCACGTAACAAAACCGGATCGGTATCAGCTCCGTAGATGTCTTCGCCGTCGAGTGTCAGCTGGCCAGTGACCCGGCAGATTGGAATCGTGTCGTTCATTCGATTCAGGCATCGAAGCAACGTCGACTTGCCGCAACCAGACGGGCCGATCATGGCGATGACTTCGTTGTTGCCGATATCCAGATCAACCGAGAAGATCGCCTGCTTTTCCGCATATGAGACATCGACATCGGTCGCCGACATTTTGGGGTTATCGACACGCGGCTGGCCGACGGTCTCGCCAATGGACTCGACAATCTCCTCGATCGTCGGTTCGGCCTTTTCGTTATCGAGTTTCGTGGCCGGCATCTGTTCTATCGCATCAACTGTCATGGAAGGTGCACTCATCATAGCAGGGTCGCTTGAATTCGGTTCGTATAACCACTGCTGCTACCATTTTCGTTCGAATTTTCGACGCAGATAAACGGCCAGCGCATTCATACATACCAGAAAAACCAGCAACACGACGATGGCCGCAGAGGTTTTCTCGACAAAGCCGCGTTCGGGCAGATCGGCCCATTGAAAAATCTGCACCGGCAGCACAGTGGCCGGATCGACGACGCTGCCCGGTACATCGACGATAAATGCGACCATGCCGATCATCAACAGCGGGGCGGTTTCACCCAGTGCCTGCGCCATGCCGATAATCGTGCCGGTGAGAATGCCCGGCATGGCCAGCGGCAACACGTGATGGGTGACTACCTGTAGATTCGACGCACCCAGTCCCAGGGCCGCATCGCGGATCGATGGCGGGACTGATTTCAGTGCCGCGCGGCTGGAGATAATAATTGTTGGCAAGGTCATGAGTGACAGCACCAGGCCGCCTACCAAAGGCGCTGATCGCGGTAGGTGAAAAAAGTTTATGAACACGGCAAGACCCAGCAATCCGAATACGATAGATGGCACCGCAGCCAGGTTGTTGATGTTGACTTCGATCAGATCGGTCCAGCGATTGCGTGGCGCAAATTCTTCAAGGTAAATGGCCGCAGCCACCGCGATCGGAAACGACAACACTAGCGTCACCGTGAGCGTTAATAGCGAGCCGGTCAGTGCGCCTCTAATACCGGCCATCTCGGGTTCGCGTGAATCGCTGCTTTGAAAAAATGTCCAGTTGAAACTTTGCTTTAGGCGATTTTCAGACTGCAACTGCTCGATCCAGGCAACCTGATTGTCTTTCAGGCGCCGCGTCGCTTCCGGTGCGTTCAGATCGACTTGATCGTTCAGGTAAGCCGCCACTTCTGTGCCCGCTGGCAGCCACAACGAAAGTGATTGGCCCATCTTTGTCGTGTCGTCAATCAGCTCTTGCTGCACGACATATTGGGCACCGTTGCTCACCAGTTTGTACAGGACCTTTTTTTCCTTACGCTTTTTGACATCGGGAAAGGTGTCGCGCAGCGCCTTTTTTATCGCACCGTTGTAGTTGGCCTTAAGCAGCATGGCCCGATCCGGATTCTCTTTGGTTCCGAGGGTGGATGGATCGAGATCGATATCGAGCAGTACATAGGTTTGTTTCAGGGCTGGCAGTGCATTGCTGGTGATGGTGATCAACAGGAATGCCAGAAACGACAGGCTGACAACAATGGCACCCAGGCCATACAGCCGAAAGCGTTTTTCGCGGGCGTAACGTTTTTTCAGCCCGGCGCGGAGTTTGTCTGAGTTCATTCGTACTGCTCGCGGTATTTTCTAACAATGTGCAAGGCCAGCACATTGAGTAATAGAGTGGTGACAAACAGCATCAGACCAAGCGCAAATGCCGCCAGCGTCTTGGGGCTGTCGAATGCCTGATCGCCAGTGAGCAGCGTGACAATTTGCACGGTCACGGTCGTGACTGCCTCAAGCGGGTTGATGGTGAGATTGGCGGCAAGGCCAGCCGCCATCACCACGATCATCGTCTCGCCGATGGCGCGCGACACGGCCAGCAACACGCCGCCCACAATCCCCGGCAGTGCTGCGGGTATCACCACGCGTCTTATGGTTTCGGATTGGGTGGCGCCAAGCCCGAGCGAGCCGTCGCGAAGCGATTGTGGCACCGCGGTGATCACGTCATCCGACAGCGACGATACGAACGGTATGATCATGATGCCCATCACCAGTCCGGCGGCCAGCGCACTCTCCGATGCGACTGACAAGCCTAGCGACTCGCCTGCCGAGCGGATCAAAGGGGCCACGGTAAGGGCCGCAAAAAAACCGTATACGACCGTGGGTATTCCGGCGAGTATTTCCAGCAGTGGCTTGACCCAGGAGCGCACCTTTGGGGTGGCGTACTCGGCCAGATAGATGGCAGCCATCAGGCCCAGCGGGACGGCCACCAGCATGGCAATCGCCGAGATCAACAGCGTGCCGGCGAAAATCGGTACCGCGCCAAAACTGCCGGAGCTGCCTACCTGATCGGCGCGGATCGCGGTTTGCGGACTCCAGTGCAGGCCAAAAACAAATTCGTTAAATGGCACTTTGCCAAAGAAGCGCAGCGACTCGAACAGCACTGACAGGACGATACCGACGGTGGTGAAGATCGCCAGGCAACTGCAGATGATCAGAAACGCCATGATCGATTTTTCGACCAATGCCCGCGCGCGTAGTGCGGGGCAAATGCTGCGCCAGATCAAAAACGCGCCGATCAAGCCCGCGATCAACGCAAATGCTGACCTCGCCAGTACACTCATCGATTGCAACGTCTGGTAGTGAGCGGCCGCCACCACGCGTGTGTCGTCAGTCGAGGCGGCGGTGTTGCCGGCTGCCAGGTTCTTGATATCGTTGATGACAAGCGCAAGCGTGCCATCAGATTGCTGGCGAACATCTTCTGGCAGTGTCGCCACCGTCAGGTGGGTTATCACCGTCGATTGAAAGACTGTCCATAGCGCGATGACCGCCAGGGCGGGTACTGCGTATCCGATCGCCGTCAGATAACCGTGGTAGCGGGGGCGCGAGTGCATCACCCGAGCGTCGGAGCTCGTGCGTACGAGTCGTTGTGCTCTGGCGTGTCCGTACAGGTAGGCCATCCCTGTCAGGACAAACACGACCAGCATCAGCAAGCTTGTGCTCATTGTGCAGACTCAGTTGACGGTGAAGGTGGGCCGAATTGGGGGCGGCCGGTGGAGATATAATCCGGTGGTGATAAGGATGCCAGTGGCTTGTTACAGCAGTATGACAATGCTGGTTGTGTTTGTGGTCTCATCACTGTGCGTTCTGCTGTTGCTTGATGACCACTCGGTGCACACGCGTGGACGGGAAACTGGCGACGAATGATGTCTCGACCCCCGGCATGCTTTGAATATGCAGCGTGCCGTTGTGGCCGTTCACAATGTGCTTGACGATCGACAAACCCAGCCCGGTACCACCGGATGCACGTGAGCGCGCGCTATCCACTCGATAAAAGCGCTCGGTGATGTGTTTGAGGTGCTGATGCGGGATGCCAGGGCCATCGTCATTGACGTTCAGCGCCACACCGTCGTCGTCTGTCGCCTGCCAGCCAATCGAAATCGTCGCGTCGGGTGGTGTGTGCTGGAGCGCGTTGTTGATGAGATTGCTGCACAGGCTTTTCATTTGGCTGGCGCTGCCAATCAGTTGCAGCGTCGGGTCTATATCCAGTGCGATCGATCGCTCCTCTGCGCCGTTTTGCCGCGCTTCATCGACGCGTTCCTGAATGATTGTAGCCATGTCGATTGCAACGGCCTTGTCGTCTTCGATGTCCTGATTTTCCAGTTTCGACAAGGTCAGCAGGTCGGTTACGATTTCACTCATTCTCCGCGTGTGCGCGGCTGCAGTGGTGATCTGTTTGCGAATGCGTTCGGGTAGTTCGCGATCCTGTTCCAAAAGCGCCAGATGACCATTGACCACGGTCAGCGGGGTTTTCAGTTCGTGCGATGCATTCGCGACGAAGGCCTGACGCGTCTCACGCAGTCGTACTCGGGCGCTGACATCCCGTGCGCTGAACAGCAACAGATTCTCCGCATAGGAGACCCGCCGCACAGCCAGCGTGATCGTGCGATCGCGTGGTGAAAGGATCTCGAGTTCCTCTTCGGCGTCGCGGCGTGGCAGGTAGGCCTGAAACGCCGGCGAGCGAATCAGGTTGTCGATGCGTTGTCCGGCATCGCGCGATGAGACAATGCCCAGCAGCCGCTCGGCGGCATCGTTGGCCCAGACGATCTCGTGATTGGCGTTGGTGATAATGGTGGCATCGGGCAGGGCGGCGGCAGATCGGTTGTACCAGCCGACAATTTTTTTCAGCCGCTTTTTTCGCTCGCGGGCGCTCTGGCGCTGGCGAAACACCAGTTTTTCGATATTGCCGACCACGCCGATGGCATCTGGTGCGCTCGCGCGTTTGGCGCCGCGCTGTAACCAAAGATCCACCTCGCGGGCCTGCTTGAGCAGCCACACGCAATAGCCGGCGAAAGCCACCGCCATGCAAATCCAGAAATGCCCGGTGATCATCCCGACGACGGCGCCGAACGCGGCAATGGCGAGCAGGCGCAGTTGTTCGTTCAGCCAGTGATCCTGCTGATGCATCAGGTGGTCCGCAATGCCGGAGTGCGAGGGCTGTCTGCGCGATCAGGACACAATAAATTGTGGCACTGGCGGGTGCGCGGTATGGCGATAGGGCAAATGATGGCCGGCAGCCAGTTGCAATGATGGGCGTATTGTCGCGATTGGTGGCTCAAGTGCAAGTCTGAATTCCGACGCGCGCGCGAATCGCGTATTGGCTCAGGCAGGTGGCGAGGAGAGTCGATAGCCGGCGCCGCGAACCGTGTCGATTAATCCCTCTATGCCGCCGGTGCCGAGTGCCTTGCGCAGCCTGAGAACGTGCACGTCGACGGTTCGCTCCTCGATGAACGCATTTCTGCCCCAGACGTGATCCAGCAACTGAGCGCGGCTGTAGACGCGATCCGGATTGTGCATCAAAAACCGCAGCAGGCGATACTCCGTTTCACCCAGGGCGATATCCTGTCCGTCGGCATTGCACACGCGATGGGCATCTTCATCCAGTTGCAGCGGGCCTGCTCGCAGGATCCGGTCTGGCCCGTGGCCGTGAGCGCGCCGCAGCACAGCGCGGGCACGCGAGACGAGCTCGGCCGGCGAAAAGGGTTTGGCCAGATAGTCGTCGGCGCCGCTGTCCAGGCCGTGGCTGATGTCGGTGTCGGTGTTGCGTGCCGTCAGCATTATCACTGGCAGGTCGCGGGTGACTTCATCGCGACGAATCTCGCGCACCAGTTCAATGCCCGAAGTGACTGGCATCATCCAGTCGATGATCGCCAGATCGGGGAGTGATTCACTCAGTGCGCGTCTCGCCTCGGCGGCGTTGGCCGCCTGGCGGACCTCAAAGTTGCTGTTGACGAGGGTGAGCTCGATCAGCTCGCGGATGTCTGCCTCGTCCTCAACGATCAGAATGGTACCTGTCATGGTGGCAAGCTTACCCAAAATGCGACATTTGAGCTGACCGATATGACAGAGCGATGAATTATATCGTCATCGGCATGGCTTCACTCTTGAAAGCCGCCTCGCGAAGCATGACAATGGGTGTTCAGATTTTCGGGTTTATGGTGCTTTGCATCGGCCCTCTCGCGACGATAAGCCGTGAACCCCGTCAGGCCCGGAAGGGAGCAGCGGCAGCGGTGGATTCGGGTGCCGGGATGTGGCTGGTGCGAAGTGCCACCCTTCATGCGCTGATCGGGCAGCCGGTCAGGCGCCCTATACCCAGGCGCCAGCCTTCGGCTTCAAACACGAGCCCGCGCCAGTTGCGCTCCGCCCGTCTGTCAACGGCTTCGTTGCAAAACGCCAAAGCACGCTGGCCTGCAAGTCGGCCCGAACGCCGACACTGGCGCTCAACCGACACGTGGACACCGCTTTGAGTTACGAAGCACTTGCGCGCCGATGGCGGCCCAGAAACTTTGCCGACATGCTCGGCCAGCAGCACGTGTTGCGGGCGCTGACCAATGCGCTCGATCACGATCGCCTGCACCACGCTTATCTGTTTACTGGCACGCGCGGCGTAGGTAAAACGACCATTGCACGCATTTTCGCCAAGAGCCTCAACTGCGAGAAAGGCGTCACCTCGACCCCGTGTGGCGAATGCAGTGCCTGCGTGCAGGTCGATGAGGGGCGCTTTCTCGATCTGATCGAAGTCGATGCGGCCTCCCGAACCGGCGTCGACGATACCCGCGAGTTACTCGACAACGTCGCCTATGCGCCCGGCAGTGGTCGCTTCAAGGTCTATCTGATCGACGAAGTCCATATGTTTTCCAAAAGCAGTTTCAATGCGCTTTTGAAAACATTGGAAGAGCCGCCGCCGCACGTCAAGTTTCTGCTCGCGACCACCGATCCGCAAAAGCTGCCGGTCACCGTGCTGTCGCGTTGCCTGCAGTTCAACCTCAAAGCGATGCCGGCGCCATTGCTGCAGCCGTATTTGATCAAACTGATGGAACAGGAAGAGATCGATTGCGAAGACGCGGCGCTGGCGCATATCGCTCAGGCAGCCGATGGCAGTGTGCGCGATGGATTGAGTCTGCTCGATCAGGCGATCGCCTACGGTCAGGGCAAAGTCAACGCTGCCGACGTCGAAGCCATGCTGGGGCGGTTTTCGCCAGCCAGACTCTACGATCTGCTCGACACACTCGCCGATGGTCGCGGCGATAAAATGTTCGAACTGCTCGATTCCATTGCCGAATACGTGCCGGACTACACCTTCGTGCTCGGTGAGCTGCTGGGGCTTTTGAATCACATCGCTCGCCTGCAAGTGGTGCCTGGCAGTGTGATTGAGGGGCTGTCTGATCCCGCCCGGGTCCAGACGCTGGCCGGGAAGATCGACCCGCAGGATGTTCAACTGTGGTACCAGATCGGTCTGGTGGGCAGGCGCGATATGCCTTACGCTACCTCGCAGCGCCAATCAATCGAGATGACGCTGATTCGAATGCTGGCCTTTACACCGGCAGATGCGCAGCCTGCCGCGGTGGTGCCGTCGCCTGCAGCCAGTGCGATGCCGGCCGCGGTTGCCGCAAGCCCGTCTGTGCAGGCTCCCGCTACGACAGCCCCGGCCGAACCGCCACCGGCGAATAATCCCGCGCTGGCAGCATCGCGACCCAGCGCCAAACCTCGTCGCGATCCGGCACCGCCGCGCGCCGCCGCGACACCACCACCGCCAGCTGAAGAAAGCGCAACCCCGGAGCCCGCCGCGGCGCAGCCAGGCGCCGAGCTCGCGGCGCCGGCCGACCCGGCTACCCTGGACTGGAAGCCGGAGCAGTGGGGCCAGATTGTCAATGAACTGCCGGTCAGCGGCATGCCCAAGCAGTTGGCCAGAAATTGTATGTTGGGGAGTGCAAAAGGTGATGAGCTGGTATTGCTGGTTGATCCCGAGTACGCCAACCTCGCGCGTTCGCAGCGCAGTTTTCAGCGTTTGCAGGAGAAAATCGGCGTCTATGCCGGTGGCGCGGTAAAATTGTCCATTGAGGTTCCCGATCAATGGGAGGGCCAGTCGCCGGCTGCACTTGAAGTGCAGGCCCAACAGGCACAACTTGAACAGGCACGGGCATCAATCGCCAGCGATCCGATCGTCAAGGAAATCTGCGATACCTTCGATGCGACGGTCAGTGAAGGCAGCATCGTGCCGAAGGATGCCTGACAAATTTGCAACGGCACTTAAGTATTAACCGGACACCAGGTGTGAGCACCGAGAGGCTAAGACATGAAAAGTGGTTTAGGCGCCATGATGAAGCAGGCGCAGCAGATGCAGGAAAAAATGCAAAAGGCGCAGGAGGAGATCGCCAACCTGCAGATCGAGGGCCAGGCAGGTGGTGGCCTCGTGAAGGTGACCATGACCGGGCGCCACGAATTACGCAAAGTCGATATCGACGACAGCTTGATGACTGACGACAAAGAAATGCTCGAAGATCTGCTCGCCGCGGCGGTGAACGACGCCGTGCAGCGGCTCGAGTCCCGCACACGTGAAACCATGCAGGATGCGACCGCCGGCCTGAATCTGCCGGCCGGAATGAAGATGCCGTTCTAGTTCGGCACAGTCTCATGTCAGATCGCCTACTCGATGATCTCGTAGAATCCCTGCGTTGTCTGCCAGGTGTGGGGCCGAAATCAGCCCAGCGTATGGCCTTTCATCTATTGCAACGCAACCGCGATGGCGGGCGCCGGCTGGCCGAGTTGCTGCGCCTGTCGATGGAGCAGATCAGCCATTGCAGCCTGTGCCGCAACTTTACCGAGAGCACGACCTGTGGTGTCTGCAGTGATGGCACGCGCGATGCCAGCAAGCTTTGCGTAGTGGAGTCACCGGCCGAGCTTGCGGCAATCGAAAAGGCCACCGACTTTCGCGGGCACTATTTCGTTTTGCACGGCAAGCTGTCGCCCCTGGACGGAATCGGGCCAGAGCAACTGGGCCTCGATGTGCTGACCCGGACGCTCGATCAGGGGGCCGCGCGCGAGGTTATTCTCGCCACCAATTCCACGGTCGAAGGCGAAGCGACTGCCCATTACATCGGTGAACTGGTGCGAGCTCGCGGTTTGTCGGTGATGCGAATCGCCCAGGGTGTGCCACTGGGTGGCGAAATCGAATACGTCGACGGCGGCACGCTGTCACATGCTTTCGCCGGCAGAATGCCGGTGTAAAGTCTTCTCAATCGGCGCTGGCCTCATCATAGTGGTGGGGGACAATGGCATCGCGCGCCGCTGTAGTGCCACTGGCGCACCTCCCGCAACCTGTGAATCCCTGTTGACTGAATCTCGCTCGCCTGATATCGCCCGTGAAAATGTCTTTATCTGGCTGATGGCGACGATTCAGTTTATTCATATCGTCGATTTCATGCTGGTGATGCCGCTTGGGCCCGACTTTGCCCGAACGATCGGCATGGACGCGTCGAAAATCGGTGTCGCAGGTGGTGCCTATACTTTCGCAGCTGCCGTCTCCACTCTGGTGTGTTACCGGTTTCTCGATCGCTTCGAGCGCAAGCGTGCGATTCTCTTCGCTGTTGCCGGGCTGGCATTGGCGACTGCGCTGACTGCAATGGCCTGGAGTTATCACAGCCTGCTGGTCTTCCGCGCGCTGGCGGGTGCATTTGGTGGACCGGTTTCAGCGCTGGCACTGGCGACCATTTCAGATACCGTAGCAATTGAGCGCAGAGGGCGCGCGTTTGGCATTCTGATGGCGGCTTTCTCCGCGGCGGCGGTACTCGGTGTGCCGATCGGTCTGGAGATGGCGCATCGCGTCAACTGGCCCTCAGCCTTTCTGCTGACTGGGTCCGCGACCGCGCTGATTGGCCTCTTGTTATACACAAAAATGCCATCTTTGCCGGTGGCGGAAGCGAGCGCTCGACCGCGTGAGGGTTTGCTTGGCGCCCTGGCAAACCGGCGCTATCAGCTAGGTCTGGGTGTGATGTTCGTGTCGATGTTGTCGATTTTTCTGCTGATTCCACATCTGTCGGCCTACTGGCAGTTCAATCGGGGATTTCCGCGCGAGTATCTCAGCCTTTTGTACATGGCGGGAGGTGTCGCGTCTTTTTTCGCCGCCTGGTTTGCGGGCTGGCTGGTAGACAAACGTGGCGCTGTGACTGCGATGCTGGTGCTGGCCGGGGGGCTTTGCTTTGTGACGTTTGGTGTGTTCGTGGCCGAGTGGCAGTGGCCGGTCGCGATCATATTTGTTACCTATATGGCATTTGCCGCCGGGCGCTCGGTGCCGGGGCAGACGCTCTCGAGCCAGGTGCCCGAGTCCGATCGCCGCGCCAGCTACATGGCGCTGCAGTCCACTGTGCAGAGTCTCGGCTCCGGGGTGGCGGCAATAACCTCCAGCGCGATCGTTCGCGAAAACCCGGACCACTCACTCATTGGCCTGTCAACGGTTGCGAATGTATCGATCGTCGCGCTGGTGGTGCTGGTCTGGCTGTGCTGGCGGCTGTCAAAGATGCTGCAGGCGTCGCCGGCGATGCCATAGAGTATTGGCGCTGGATTGGCAGGTTGCCGATCAGCATCTGTCGCCCGTATGGCATATGCTTTATTATGGGTCCGCTTTTTTTCGATTCCCGACGATGCCCAAACCGAAGCACAAATACGATTTCAACAAGCTCGCCAAGCGTTTGCGCCGCAACACCGCCGAGGCCATCGTCGACTACAACATGATCGATGATGGCGATCGCATCATGGTGTGTGTCTCCGGCGGCAAGGACTCTTACACCATGTTAGACATGCTGCTCAGCCTGCAGCGCGTCGCACCGGTGAAATTTGAATTGCTGGCCGTCAATCTGGATCAGAAGCAACCCGGCTTTCCGGCTCAAATACTGCCGCAATATCTCAAAGAACTCGGCGTCGACTATCACGTGATTGAGCGCGATACCTATTCGGTCGTCAAACGCGTCATACCGGAGGGCAAAACCACTTGCGGGCTGTGTTCCCGGCTACGCCGCGGCACCCTGTATGGCTATGCGCAGGAACATGGCTACAACAAGATTGCGCTCGGCCATCATCGCGACGACATCATCGAAACACTGTTTCTGAATATGTTTCACGGTGGCTCACTGCAGGCCATGCCGCCAAAGTTGCTCAGTGACGATGGCGCTAATGTTGTGATCAGGCCACTGGCCTACTGTAAGGAAAAAGATATCGCCACCTACGCGCAACGGCGCGAGTACCCGATCATTCCGTGCGATTTGTGTGGCTCGCAACCCAATCTGCAGCGGCAAAAAACCAAAGAGATGTTGCACGAATGGGATCGCCAGTTCCCGGGCCGAATCGAATCGATTTTTAGCGCGATTCGCAACGTCAAACCGTCGCAACTGGCAGATAAAAACCTGCACGATTTTGAATCACTGTCTCAGTCAGACAATGAGGTCGATCAAAAGATTATTCGCTGGATGCCCGGAAAAAGTGCCAGTTCGAATGAGGATATTCTCAGTAAGTCGGTAGGGTAACGGCAGAATTACTCGGGTTCCTGAACCCGGGTAAACAACAACATCCCCAGCGCCAGTAGCACCATTATCGACAATATCGCCAGGCGCGGATTGCCGGTGGCGCTGGCGGTTATGCCAACCAGCAGTGGTCCGGCAACCGCGGCGGATTTTCCGATCATACCGTAGAAACCGAAAAACTCTGCGGCCTGTGATTCTGGAATCAACTGGCTGTACAGCGAGCGACTCAGCGCCTGCACGCCACCTTGTACCAGGCCAATCATGATCGCGACGATGTAAAAATGTACCGGAGTACTGATGATGGTGGCAAACAGCGTCACGGCAACATAAACCCAAAGCGCTATCCAGATACCCGAACGCGCGCCCATTCTCTGGCCGATTTTTCCAAACACCAGTGCGGCCGGAAAACCGATGAACTGCACCAGCAGCAGTGCAATGATCAGCCCGTTGGAATCCAGCCCGATCGATAAACCATAGTCGACGGCCATGCGAATGATGGTGTGAACGGCATCAATGTATAGAAAATACGCCAGCAGGAACCAGCCGACCTGTCGGTGGCGGGTAATCTTTTTTGCGGTGGCATATACGGCCCGGAAAGCGCTGACAATGCCAGTTGCCGTGCCCGGGCTGGCAGGTGGGCGCTCACGGACATGGAGCAACAGCGGCAAACTGAAAGCAAGCCACCAGAGTGCGACGCTCAGGAAAGACCAGCGCACCGCCTGCGCGGCGTCAGCCAAACCGAACCAGTGCGGTTTGAGCGTCATGATCACATTGAGCAGGAACAACAGGCCGCCGCCGAGATAACCGAGCGAGTAGCCAAGTGCTGAAATCTTATGGCGGTTGGATTTCGCGGCCACGTTTACCAGCAGTGCATCGTAGAAAACGTTGGCGCCTGAAAAGCCGATGACCGCGACCGAGTAGAGCAGCAGTGCCGCGGGCCACATGCCTTGTGCGACCAGAAAGAGGCCGCCTGTTGCGGCCGCACCGGCGCAGGCGAAAGCTGCCAGCATGCGTTTGCGCAGGCCGCCGCGATCTGCCATCGCTCCCAGCACCGGAGCGGTTAATACAATCACAAAGCTCGCGATCGCGTTGCCGGTGCCAAGATAGAAGGTGCTGTCTGTTGCCGACAGGTCGGCACTCCAGTACTGTTTGAAAAAAAGCGGGAAAAAACCGGCCATCACCGTGGTCGAGAAGGCCGAGTTCGCCCAGTCATAGGTGGCCCAGGACCAGGCTGATCGGGTGCGGTATTGACTCATGTGAGGTGCCCGGCTCGAATGGCGGTTGAAGGCAGGCCAGCCCCAAAACCCGACGTCCGCGCGGGCTTGTGCTGCGGGTAACGGTATGGGTTGCTAAGAGTCGTCACAACTGGCGGTGTTTCAGCCGTGTTTAATGCTTTGGAGGCTGGCAGTGTACTGCAAGTGGCAGATTCTACAACCGAGGTGGCAACCGCACTGGGCGGAGTCTAGCGTCGCCCACGTCCCTTACTCTTTGGCTTGGCTTCATTGACCGTGATGTTGCGTCCGTCCAGGCTGCTGCCGTTCAGGCTCTGCATGGCGCGCGCCGCCTCGGCGTTGCTGGACATCTCAACAAAGGCAAATCCTTTGCTCTCGCCGGTGTAGTGGTCGGTGACGAGGTTAATCGACTCGATGATGCCAAAGGCCGAAAACGCCTCCTTGAGTGATTCCTGGTTGGCGGTGTAAGGCAGGTTGCCGACGTAGAGTTTTCGACCCAATGTTCTCTCCGGGAGTCTCTCAGGGGTGAACGATAGACGCACAAGAGAGGTTATTGGGCGAGAATAGACGCCAACTCAAATGTTACGGCAGTGGAAGTGCATCGTATCACAGGCGTTGACCGCCAGAGCGGGTCATTTGTGATGCTTACTGCCGGTCGGCCTCAAGTGTGCATGTTAAATTATTGTTGCATTGCACTACTTTCGTCTGATTCAGACGCTATACTAGTTGCTGCGGGTGCCATCGACGTTGGCGCAACCGCCCCTCCTTACGGATTCACCTCGCAGAATTACCAGGCGTTTCAATCCATCCGGTCCGGTGCAAATGCGCACGATAGTGTCGCGATTTGCTTACTACGTCGACCAGCTATTCTATTTGGCCAGTGCGCCACATCGCGAAAGGCGGTGGCGTGCAGTCCTGTCAGAATGATTTTTTGACCTCCCGTGGCTCGCCCGCGTGTGGGTCCCTTACGAGTTAAAACTACCCATAATGGATTTTAAAAACCTCGGCCTTTCGGCCGAATTGCTTCGTGCGATCGAAGCGCAGGGCTATACGCAGCCCACCCCCGTGCAGCAGCAAGCGATTCCGCTTGTGCTGCAGGGACACGATGTGCTGGCTGGCGCACAGACCGGCACGGGTAAAACAGCCGGTTTCATGTTGCCGTTGATGCAAAGACTCAGTGCCGCCCCCACTGCAAAGAACAGTCGCGCCATTCGAGCGCTGGTGTTAACACCCACCCGCGAGCTGGCAGCGCAGGTGGAAGAGAGTGCGCGCCTGTATGGCAAACATCTTCCACTGCGCACGACTGTCGTGTTTGGCGGGGTAAAGATTGGTCGTCAGATCGAAACGCTGCGCCGTGGCGTCGATATTCTCGTCGCCACGCCAGGCCGCCTGCTCGACCACGTGGGGCAGGGAACAGTGGATCTATCAAAGCTTGAGATCTTTGTTCTCGATGAGGCCGATCGGATGCTGGACATGGGGTTCATCCACGATATTCGCAAAGTCCTCGCACTCATTCCACCGATAGAGCAGCGTCAGAGCCTGCTGTTTTCGGCAACTTTTCCAAAAGAGATAAAACAACTGGCGGCAAGCTTGTTGAAATCGCCCAGACATGTTCAGGTAGCCGCAGATAAACCTGCTGCTGAACGAATCGAACAGCAGATCTATCCGATGCCGAAGGGTCTCAAGCGCAAGGTGCTGGCTCGTTTGATCAAAGACGGTGACTGGCATCAGGTGTTGGTGTTTACGCGCACCAAACACGGCGCCAATCGTCTGGCCAAACAACTCGATCAGGACGGCTTCAATAGTGCCGCGATTCACGGCAACAAGAGTCAGGCGGCGCGCACCCGAGCACTGGCAGGTTTTAAGGATGGCGGCGTTCAGGTTTTGGTGGCCACTGATATCGCCGCGCGCGGCATTGATATCGATCAGTTGCCCTATGTGGTGAACTATGAGTTGCCGAACGTACCCGAAGACTATGTGCACCGGATTGGCCGTACGGCCAGAGCCGGTCGTTCAGGCCTTGCCGTGTCGCTGGTGTCACCCGATGAAGACAAGCTGCTGCGTGACATTGAACGGGTGCTTAAACATAAGGTACCAAGGTGCGAAGTCGATGGCATGCAAGCACTCATCACTCAGCACGAAAAAGAGTTGCGCGAGCGACCCCCTCAGCCGGAATCCAGCGGGGGGCGATCACGGCCTGCTGGAAATGGCCGTGGCCGGGGACAGAGTCAATCTGCGAAAACTGACGGCCAAAAGCGCAACTCGTCGCGTCGGCGCCGATCACGTGGCGGTGAACACCGGGCCGCCAGCTAGTCAGCCGGCGCGCTATGGCATGAAGTTGCCCCCGTTCACCCACAGTACCTGTCCGGTGATATAGCGCGCCTCCTCGCTGAGCAAAAACAGAATCGGTCCGCTGATATCATCGGGTTGCGCCATGCGTTGTAATGGCGTCATTCGGGTGTAGGCATCGATATCGACGTGCGGCTCGCCGCTTTCATCGGAACGACCCGTGCCACCGCGCAAAAATGCAGTGTCGACGGCTGCCGGTGCAACGGCGTTGACGCGCACCGTCGGCGCGTGTTCCAGTGCCAATGTCTTGGTGAGCGAAATAACGCCAGCCTTGGCCGCGGCGTAGGGTCCGTAACCCGGGCGCGTGTGCGATGCCAGCCCTGAGGAAATATTCACCAGACTGCCACCATTGCCGCTGGCCAGCAGCGGCAATGCCAGCGTTGCTGCGCTAAATACCGTTGACAGATTGCCGTCGATCGCCTCGCGCCAGCGCGCATCGCTGGTGTCGGCTAATGGTCGGTTGTCGGCCATGAACCCGCACAGATTGACAAAACCGTCTATCGCTTTGTGAATCGACTGCATTGTCGCGAAGCCCGCCCGCAGACTGTCCGGGTTGGTCGCGTCGACTTCAATACCGGTGACACCATCGGGTAGTGGATGGCGAGCCAGCGATTCAGCCAGATCGAGCACACAAACCTGCAACCCGCGCGCGAGCGACTCGATGACCAGTGCGCGGCCGATACCGCCGCAACCACCGAGAATGGCCAGGCGCGCGTGGGATGCCCGTGAAGCGGGATTGGCAGCGATGTGCATGCAGGTTTCCTCCGTTAATGACTGTTGACACCTCGCGTCGTGTCGGATTCAGTGTACTGCAAGTCCTCGGGCAAAGCCTGTGCGGTGTGCCTCTATGGTCATGCTACTATCGCAAATCGTCCCGTACGCTTCTCACCTGATGGTGGATGGTGCGTGTCCAGCGGCGAGCGGAGGAAAGCAAGTGCCACACAATACGCAACTGCGCGATGATGTCCGTGCGCGGATTCTGCAACGACGCGGCAGGGCCTATGTGCATTCGGCGATCGACGCCGCACGCACAGCGCTGGTGGTTATCGATATGCAAAATGCGTTTGTCGAGCCAGGGCGCCCGTCCTGCGTGCCGATGGCCGCCGATATCGTTGGCAATATCAATCGTCTGGCGCGCGGCTGTCGCGCCGCCGGTGCGACCATTTGCTGGGTCTCCACCACCTTCTGTGAAGATACACTGCAAAACTGGAGTACCTTTTTCGGTGGGGTGTATGACGCAACGTTCAGCCGCGCGGTGATCGACAACCTGAGCCTGGGTGCAGACGGCCACCGACTGTGGCACAAGCTTGAAACACTGCCGTCGGACTGGCGTATAAGCAAGGATCGCTTCAGTGCTTTCCTGCCGGGTCACTGCGATCTGGAGGTGCGGCTGCGTGGCGCCGACATCGATACGCTAATCATCGCCGGCACACTGACCAATGTCTGTTGCGAATCTTCCGCGCGCGATGCGGTTATGCGTAATTTCTCGGTCATCATGGCCGCCGATGCCAACGCCGCCCTGTCCGATACCGATCACAACGCCAGCATGAATGCGCTGGCGCAAACCTTCGGCGATGTGATGGACTGTGCGCAGATCATCGAGCGCCTGCAAACCACCCGAGTGGCCAGCGCGTGATCACGCAGCACATTGGCGATGTTCGAATCGATCGCATCGTCGAGAGCGAAGGTCCGTTTGCCGAGCCCTCTTTTTTGTTGCCAGACTTTAAACCTGAACTGATTAACGAGCATCGCGACTGGCTGGTGCCGCGTTATTTTGATGCCACTCATAACCAGGTGATCATGAGTTTTCACAGTCTGTTGTTGCGCACCCCGCGGCACAACATTCTGGTCGATACCTGCGTGGGTAACGACAAACACCGCCCGGCCAGACCCGGCTGGCACCTGCAACAATCCAACTGGCTGGACAAGCTGGCGGCGCATCAGTTAAAGCCCGAGCAAATTGATTTTGTTTTTTGCACCCACCTGCACGCCGATCACGTCGGCTGGAATACGCGCCTGATCGATGGCCGATGGGTGCCCACGTTCGCCAATGCCCGATATCTCTTTGCGCGCACCGAGTTTGATTACTGGCAACGCGCGATCGCCGATCACAGTGGATCAGAGCCACTCAATCATGGATGTTTTACCGACAGTGTTCTGCCGGTGGTCGACGCGGGTCAGGTCGAGTTGATCGACAGTGACTATCAGTTTGATGAGACGATTCGATTTGCTGCCGCCCCCGGTCACACACCGGGTCTGGTGGTAGTGCAAATTGATAGTCGCGGACAACGGGCACTGCTGATTGGCGATGTCATGCACACACCAATTCAACTGGCACAGCCTGCGTGGTCGAGCCGGTTTTGCCTCGACCCACAGCGCTCGCGAGAGACGCGAAGCGCGTTGATCGAGCGCTGTGCAGATGCCGATGTCATGTTGTTGCCTGCACACTTTCCCGATCCAACCGCCGGTTACATCCGCCGCCGTGGCGATGCGTTTTGCTTTCGCGACGCGCCGCAATTAACGCCGTTGTCCTGATCGTCGAGGCCACTCTATGCACTACGACTACACCCCGATGCCCAAGCGGCTTCCGTTGCGCTGGCCCAATGGGGCCAGGTTGGCGCTTGTCGTTACGATCAACCTGGAATACTGGGATCTGCTAAAGGATACCGACCAGCCCTATTATGCCGGTGGTCCACCAGTGATTCCCGATCCGATGCCCGGCAATGTGCCGGACTTTCCGAACTTTAGCTGGCGTGAGTACGGACAGCGCGTCGGCGTCTGGCGCATGATCGATACATTTGATCAAGCGGGTGTGGCCGCCAGTTGCACGATGAATGCGAAAATGGGGCTTGAGCGTCGCGCGGTGATTGACGCGGTTAACGAGCGCGGCTGGGAGTTGGTGGCCCACAACTACGAGCAGGGCGATCTGCTGACCAACTATCACTTTGATCGACCGGCCGAGAAGACGCTGATCGAACAGGCATTGGATGTCTATCAGCAGGTGGTCGGGCGCCCGGCGCGCGGCTGGTTGTCATCGTCACTGCGCAGCACCACACAAACGGCTGACATTCTCGCCGAGCTTGGGTTATCGTTTATCTGCGATTACATGAACGACGATCAACCCTATATGATCAACACACCGTCAGGCCAAATTGTCTGCACACCTTACTCGGTGGAAATCAATGATTTCACGTTTTTTCATCGCCGCGGCATGAGCACCAGCGCTGTACTGGAATTGTTAAAAGAACAGTTTGATCAACTCTACCTTGAAGGTGAACACAGCGGCCGCTTGATGAATATCGGTCTGCACCCACACGTCGCCGGGCATCCTTATCGTATCCGTGCATTGCGAGAGTTTCTAGAATACGCCAAAGGGTTCGATGGCGTCTGGTGGGCCAGGCGCGAGGAAATTGCCGATTGGTATCAGGACAACCATCTGAGTCACATACCTGCAGCAGCGGGTGACCGCTGATCATGTTATTGCTTCAGCAAATCGTTAATGGCCTGATGCTCGGTGGCGTCTACGTGATGGTGGCGGTGGCCTTTACTCTGACCATCGGCATGCTGAATTTCCTGAACTTCACAATTCCTGCGTTGTTTATGCTGGCGGCGATGTTTTTCTGGGCCGTGCTCGGCGGCGGCTTTGGCGAGGGTTTTTCCGCGTTTTTACATGCGTGGGTGCCCGAGTCGATGCACTGGCTGGTGGCCGCCGGCATCGCCTTGCTGATCACTATATTGTGTTCGTTGCTGATCGAGCGATTTACCTATCGCTACATGAAAACCCGCTACGGTGATGCCACTGAACACGCCATCCCGTTGGTCAGCTCACTGGGGTTTCTGATCATGTTCGAACACCTGGTGATTATGGCTTGGGGCACGGACCCGCTCAGTGTCGACTCACCGTTTGGCACCGCCACCATGACCATTGGCGGCTTGCTGATTGGCGTGCCACAATTGCTGAGCCTGGTGTTTTCAATCGCCGTCGTCTGGGTATTGCACATCCTGCTGATGCGAACCAAAACCGGCCGTGCATTGCGCAGTATCGCAGAAAGCCCTGACACTGCACTACTGCTCGGCGTCGATGTACAGCGCATCGTGCCATTGGTCTATGTGGTGACCGGGTGCCTTTGCGCGGTGGCGGGTATTCTGTTTGCGATTAACTATCGAACGGTTGGGCCCTACATCGGTGATCAGGTCGCCACCGTCGCGATTGCCGGTATGGTGCTTGGCGGTCTTGGCAATATCTGGGGCGCGATTGTCGGGGGATTGATCGTCGGTCTGCTCGAAGCACTATCGACCTACTGGTTCGGTGCCGACATCGTCAAGGTGCCAGTCTGGGGGCTATTGCTGTTGGTGTTGATCGTCAAACCAACGGGCCTGTTCGGCCACGCGGCCATCGGTAAGGGCAAGTTCTGATGTCTGGTTACCTGTCTGCGCAGCTATCGATCCTGTGCCTGAACATCATCATCGCCTACGCGATCTTTCTGCCGGCGGCATCGGGTCAGCTCAATCTCGGCGCCAGTGGTTTTGCCATTATCGGTGGATACGTCGGCGGCTGGCTGAACTCCGACTTCGACGGCCTCGGCATGGCCATGCATCTGAGCATTCCGCTCGCCGCTCTTGCCACCGCTGCCATCGCGTTTTTACTGTCGTTTCCTATTCTTCGCACCCGTGGCGTCTACATGGTGCTGGCGACCTTTGCCTTTGCCGAGGTAGTCGCCGGCATTGTGCTCAATCTGGAAGTGGTCGGTGGTGCCGCCGGTTTTCCGGTCGATGGTCACGCCGATCTGTCGGTACTCGCGCCGGTTTGTCTGGCGGTGACGCTGGGGTGCTTCTTCCTGATGTCCACGCGCCTTGGCCTTGCCATGCGTAGTGTGCACGACGATGAAAACGTCGCCAGTCTGTTTGGTGTCAATGTGCACTGGGTGCGGGTGGCGGCATTCACTCTGGGCGGTCTGCTCGGTGGTCTCTACGGTGCACTGTATGGCCATCAGTACAATTACATCGAAGTGCAGAACTGGAATGTTCTATTCAGTATCTATGTGTTGTTGTACGTCCTGCTGGGCGGCACACAGAGCCCGTTCGGACCGCTGCTCGGCGCCCTGTTTTTTACCTTTGTACCCGAGCTGTTGCGCGCGTTTGGCGAGGCCGTTGGCAGTGAATTAATTGCCGACGGGCGGTTCGCGATATTTGGCGCGTTGATCGTTCTGATGATGGTGTTCAGGCCGGAGGGAATCGTCACTCGCACACTACTTGAGCGAATCGGTGGTCGACGGGTGCGCGAACAGGGAGCCGTTTGAAATGACGACCCTGTTGTCACTGCGATCGGTCAGCAAAAGCTTCGGTGGATTACAGGTCATCGATGATGTGTCGTTTGCGA
>CAZYDV010000002.1:0-75380 GCA_964646405.1 uncultured Granulosicoccaceae bacterium
TGTCAGTCTGAGTTCTACCAGCGACGATGTCTTAAAAATTCAGGTAGCATCGGACCTCTTGTTCGCGATCGGGCGATCATCGGTAAACCCGAACGGTGAATCACTACTTCGACGCATCGCAGAAATTCTCGGACAATACGACGACAATTTGGAAATTCGTATCACTGGTCACTCTGACAACACACCACTTGGCAGTAGACTGGAACGGCTGTTCGTTAACAATTGGGGTTTGTCCCTGGCCAGAGCTATTTCGGCCGCACGCTTTTTCGGTACGCAAACCGATCTCAACCCCCATTTGATCAGCGTGGCCGGAATGGGTGATACACAACCCATCGCGAGTAATTCAACGTCGGAGGGACGTGGCAAGAACAGGCGCATAGAACTACTTCTACTACCCCGACTATCCCATACGCAGACACAATAATGCGTACGCCTAAACGCCCAGATCCATACACCATCAGCCAACGGTAAGACACAGTTTGGACAATTCACATATTCCCGGAACCACAGTCGGCCTGAGCGATCAGGTTCGCAGCATACTGCGACCCGCAGCAGCCACACTTCCCGAATCGGGCATTATCGAACTGGTGAACTATGGTCGGGAAAAAAAAGACCTGATACCGCTGTGGGTGGGCGAAGGGGATCTGCCCACACCGTCTTTTATATGCGATGCCGCCAGTGAAGCACTGTATGCCGGACAAACCTACTATACCTGGCAAAGAGGCATACCTCCTCTGAGACAAGCGCTGGCAGATTATTACCAACGCCATTTCGATGTACAAACCGATGCCCAGAGAATTATTGTCACGGGATCGGGCATGCAAGGCATGATGGAATCCCTGCAAGCCACGGTGGGTGCAGGTGATGAGGTGATCGTCGTATCACCAGTGTGGCCCAATATATACGCGTGCATTCATTTGCAACAGGCAACCGCTCGTTCAATCGCGTTGCGGCCAGGCGATGATGGCTGGATACTTGACCTGGATGAGCTCTTCAGTCTGTGCAGCGATAAAACCCGCGCGATCTACATTAACAGTCCGGGCAACCCAACTGGCTGGATGATGCCCGAAGCACAAATGCTTGCAATCAGGGATTTTGCTCGCGAACGAGGCATCTGGATTTTATCAGACGAAGTCTATGGAAAATTCTGCTATACCGAGCGCACCGTAAGTTCCTTCCTGCAAATTTGCAGCGCAGACGATCAGTTGATCGTGTGCAACAGTTTTTCCAAAAACTGGGCGATGACGGGATGGCGCGTCGGATGGGTGGTCATACCTGCATCACTGGGTCAGGTCTTTGAAAATCTCGTGCAATACAATACCTCGGGCGTGCCAGAGTTCCTGCAACGCGGATGTGTAGCCGCCGCTGAACTGGGCGATCATCTGCTAGAGCAGCAGATCGCTCGTGCCGCGCAAGGTCGCGAAATCGTCAGCACGGCATTGGCGACATTGCCGAATATCATCTTCACGCCACCTACCGGTGCGTTCTATCAATTTTTCAGGGTAGAGGATGAATCCGATTGCATTTCGCTGGCCAAACGCCTGGTCGATCGCGCCAATGTCGGCGTAGCGCCGGGCAGCGCTTTTGGTTTGGGTGGCGACGGATTTTTGCGGATTTGTTTTCTCGCCTCGGAAACAACGCTGAACGAGGCGATGAGCAGATTGGTTGATACGCTGAGATCATGGAAGGGCTGACAAAAAAAAGGGGCAACGACGTCGCGTTGCCCCACCCCCAATCGGTACTCAGCCTTCGCTCCGCGAAAGCCTCGTGATCAGCGGTTATTCTATCACTGCGAATTGACGCTGCGCCACAAAATTTCACATTAACACAGCAGCAATTCCTGGCTTTCGGCTGGGAGTGTTCAATATGTGACACTCTAACTCTATCGTGTATCGTTTCAGGCGTCGTATTTTCGACTCAACTGACAAGCCGAAAATCGCATGTGATAAAATCACGGGTCTTTTTCGGGCCCGGACAACATGCTGGTAGAAATCAAAGGCAGATACGGCAGCGACGTCATCATGTTCGATGACGTCGCCAAAAAGCTTTTTAGGATGATGGGGCTGAGCGGCAACCTGGAAGGCGCATTACAAACCGAAGATCTTTCGGCAGCACTTGCAAGTCTGGAAAACGCATTATCCAATCATGAGGATCCACCGGCTGACGACGATGCCGACGGTGATGCGCCAGTCAGCATTCGAACACGAGCGATCCCGCTGATCGATCTACTGAAGAGAAACATGGCTGACGGCGGCTATGTGATGTGGAAGGGCCAGTAAAAAGAAAAGCCCCGCGTGGCGGGGCTTTTCCAGTCAGTGGTGATCCCAAAAAAGATCCTTAGTGATCCACATACTCAACGCAGTTGATGATCTGGCCCGGCGACAATGTACCGTAGGGGCTGACCTGGTTGGGTGGCGAAATGTCGACATCCTGAACATCACTCGCGGCCCACGCGAGATCCTGCTCGATCGTTGCAGTCGACTCGGCGCCAAGCGCCTGTGCCCTGGCAGTAATTTCTACTTGCGCCCATCCCGCATGGCTTTGAGGATAGGCCATGCTGAAGAATCCCACACCATTTGCGTCAGTCGTTATTGACCCGCCGATCACGGTCGGGGTGTTGCCAGGATCCGCCTGAATCAAAGCGGGATCCTGCGGGTCGAGTTCACTGTTGCCGTTGTCGTCTTCGCCAGTATCGAGTACCCGATTACCGTTTCTGTCCTCGGCCTCACAACGATGCATATTGACCTCGAGCAAATCCCACTGATCCGCCACGCCGTTGTCATCAGTATCCACCCGTACAAACTGGCCGAGTGCGTACCAAATCGGGATAGCCGTGACGGCAATAGTAGCGTCGGGCACAGGCGTGCCTGAACCATCGGTTACCTGAACAACGCCCGATCGAATGTAGCGGGTGTCCGCGTCGGCCTCAACGATGGAGCCGGCAAGCCCAACGATCACATTCAACTGGCGTTCCGTGATCGTCAAGTCGACCGAATCGACGACGTCCGAATCCGCATCGATCGCTCGCGCAGAGATCACAACTTCGTCTATCTCACTGGGCTGGGCACCGGCGGTGAAAGTGACCCGTGCGCGCCCGTCAGTGTCAGTCAGTGCTGCAACCGGCGACAGGTTGCCGCCTTTCAGGTCTTCGCTGAAGAAGGTCACGACGATACCTTTAACCGGATTTCCGGAGCCGTCGGTGACGACCGCCGAAATCACACTTTCGCTGCCTGTACCCACGCTAGCAGGGGCTGCGGTTGTAGCGATTGCATCCACATCAGTTGCGACAAACTCGATATCCACCTGGGTGGCAGGATCCGCATCTGCAGCATCCTCGATGGCAATCGTGGCAGGACCGGAACTGACAGACGTCACTGTCAGTGCGGCAATACCGCTGGCATTGGTTGTCACCGTTGTATTGCTCAGTTCGCCTGCTGTAATACTGAGGTTCAGATCGCGATTGCTGACTGGCACGCCGTTGCTGGTCCACAAGATCTCAACCGGCGTATTGGTACCGACGGCAACCTCTTCACCAAACGCGGGTGAATTCACCGTCAGGATGTCATCGGCGACGTTGATACCATGTTCGACGGTTGCCGTGCCTTCCAACGCTCTGACAAGAATCGTGTCGTCGCCAGCCGTACTGCCCACTGTGATCACGGCCTTGCCGCTGGCATCTGTCACGACAGTAGACGGTGAAATCGAATTGCCCGCCTGCGAAGACACCGAAAGCACATGATTGGGAATCGGCTGGCCGTTTCCACTGGTCAGCGTGATAGTGAGATCTGCGGTATTGCCACCGACCAATGCGGTCGGCCCTGCAACCGAAACCGTGCTGCCGCTTGCGCCAATCTGCACACTACCTACCTGTCCGCCGGAATCGGCAGAAACGGTGATTAGCTGATTGCGATAGTCTCCGGCCAGATTCAGTTCTGCAGTAGCCTGCCCAGCAGCACTGGTGCTGCTGACGATGTTCTGCAATACCCCACCGGTCGAGGAAAACTCAACCTGGTGCCCCTCAATCACGCGATTGTCTTCATCAGTGACCAGCGCGGTGATGGTAGCGGTATCGCTGCCGCCCGTTTCAATGACAGAGGCATTGCTGATCACACGTATTTTGACCGGTGTGGAGACCGATTGCTCTGAGTCGACCACCGCTAGCTGATGGCTGCCACTGACGGTTTGCGATAGTGCGTTGAACGAAATGACATCGTCGCCTGCGTCGCTGCCAACCGTCAGCGTAATCTGCCCGCTGGGGTCTGTGAGTTGGGAGCTGAAGGTAATCTGGTTGCCCGCCAGCGAGGAGATATTAATCCACTCATTGGGTATCCCGACACCATCGCCTGAAAGCAGTGTCACCACCAACTCACCCTGCTGACCCGTGATGATCTCAGAGGCACCCTCCAAAGTCATGCTGCTGCCAAATGCCGCCACAACAGTTGATCCGGAGATGCCGTCAGCCTCGGCAGTGACTTCAATGTTCTGATTGCGCAGATCGCCCGCCAGATTGAGCTCTACCGTAGCAGAGCCCGCCTCGTCGGTGACAGCGCGAACATTTTGTAAAACCCCGCGTTCTGAAGAAAAGGAGACGGTGCGATCACTGAGCGCACGATTCGAGCTATCTGTAACCAGAGCCGTGATCAACACCGACTGACTGCCGCCGGTCAACACGGTCGCCGAATCGCCAACTACCCGAATCTGACCCACCGGAACCTCTACCGCTGTGTCCCCGGTGGTGTTGTCGTCACGTCCTGTGTCGCCGTCCGTACCAGAGTCAGCGTCAGTGTCCGTACCAGTGTCGGTATTAGTGCCCGATGTATCGGTCACTGTATCGCCGGTATCGGTTTCGGCAACGACCTTATCCTCGCGGCTGGAACAGCCAGCGAGCCAAACGCTGAGCAACAAGGCAACCGCTATTGCTTTTTTCATTGTGATCCCCTGATAAAACTTCCAGCACCGGGCTGTTGCAATTGGTAAGCGCAAGTCACTAGTAGTTGCCAAAGTAATGGTGATAGCCAAACCCGATCGCGCTATATTGCTCATCGCCGCTGATCGTGAAATATTCGATGTTAATCGCGGATTTGTTGTTGCCAAACAGGTTCACGCCAAAAGAGACCGTTGCTCCAATCTGGCTGTCATCGACGCCTTCGAGAGCACTGCTGTGTCCTCTGATCCCCATACCGACACCGGCGTATACCATGATGTTGTCCCACGTGTAGTGGTAACGAACAAGTCCGGCGATGTAGCTTGAGACCGGATCCTGAATCAAAGTATCCAACTGGTCTGTGCCAGCACCGTAACGCGCTTCAACCGAGACACCGGCCTTCAGGGTGTACCCGAGCGTGGCGTTTAGCACACTCATGTCCTGACCAATGCCCTCTACGCCGTCAAGATCTCCGTTGTACAACTGAAATCCCAGATAGATATTGCTGGTGTCGGCCTGCTGAAGGAAATCGAGTGTTCCGCCATTTACTGCCTGACCGCACATGGCCGCCGTCAGTACCAAAGTGCTGACCAGGGTTCTTTTCATCGAAGTCTCCGCTTTCTCTAATTATTCGCCGAATATCGCGCTTCTCTTAAGTCTGGACGGCAAGTGCAAATCGAAACTTTAGTAAAACTCTGTTCAATTGCTTCCGATGTGTCTGTAATCACAGCGTTAATTGATCGCAATCTGGCCCATATGCTGCTGGATCTATACTTGCGCTGTTTTCCATGCCGGAACTAAACGTTTGACTATCCGAATTCCCTACCTGCTCGCGGCCCTGATCGCGGCGGCAGCCGTAATGAACACCGACGCTGAAAAGGGAGTCAGCGCCGCGACATCACTGTCGATAAAATCGCTTGACGGTCACAACTTCGATATCATTCGGCCTGCCAGCAGGACTACTCTGCTAAGTTTCTGGTCGACGAGTTGCTCAATTTGTCTCAGGGATGTGGCCGTACTCAATGCACTACATGACGAATTCGACAGAGCCGATCTGTCGGTGCTTGCCGTGTCGATGCAGTACGACAAACCAGATGAGATCAGAACGTTTGCCGACAGTCAGTCGATCCGCTATTCAGTCAGTCACGATGAAAAAGGCGCGGTAGCCGCCGCGTTTCCCGGTGTCAGATTCACACCGACCAGCTTCCTGATGGACGAAAAAGGCGCGATCATCTGGCGTCACACCGGCAGACTCGACCAGACCGCCGTCACTGGCGCGATCAACGCCGCGTTGAGCACGGTTCAAGTGGCGGCGCAATAGCGGCACAGCGACACAGGCAACCCACCCCGATCTGACGGCGACCCAAATGATTCTGTGGTTAAAGGCATTTCACCTGGTGGCGGTCGTGACGTGGTTTGCCGGACTGTTCTACCTGCCGAGGCTGTTCGTCTACCACGCCATGGCCGACGACCAGCCAAGCCGGGATCGATTCAAGATCATGGAACGCAAGCTCTACCGCGGCATCATGACGCCCAGCGCGGTAGCTGTGATGGTTTTTGGTATCGGGTTGATCCTGCAGTACCCCGTTGAGGCACTGCTGCACATGCACTGGCTGCAGGTGAAACTTGCCATCGTGTTAGCACTCTACGGCTATCACGGTTGGTGCGGCAAACTGTTGCGCCGTTTCGCAGACGATGCCAACCAGCGCAGCCATATCTGGTATCGCTGGTTCAACGAAGCACCAGTGCTTGCGCTAATCGCCGTGGTGATTCTGGCGGTGGTCAAACCCTTCTGAGCGCACACGCCATACACAGGCGCCCTACTTAGGCGCCTTGGCGCTCCTCTGGAAACAACAGCGGCGCCAATTCTTCCAGCGCGCCACGATAGACATCGCGCTTGAAGAAGATCACTTTGCGCAGCGGCAGCCAGTAATCAACCCATCGCCAGCTGTCGAATTCTGGCGAGCCGCTCCTGTCGAGTTGCACATTTGCCTCATCTCCAACCAGCCGCAACATGTACCAGATCTGTTTTTGCCCGATACACACCGGGCTCTGGTGTTTGCGCACATAGCGCGACGGAAGCCTGTATTTCAGCCAATTGCGGGTACATCCCATAATTCGAACATCGCTCTCGCACAGCCCGGTTTCCTCGAACAGTTCACGGTACATCGCCTGCTGTGGGGTTTCGTAACGCTTGATACCACCCTGTGGAAACTGCCAGGAATCTTTGCCGGCGCGGCGCGCCCAGAATACCTGACCATCTTGGTTGCTGAGAACGATACCCACATTCGGTCTGAATCCATCAGAATCAATCATGTCGGTATCATCTTCTTTTTATAATGTGGTCGATTTTTCCACATTCATTGCGTCGCATCAAATCAGCCGTACGCCTACCCCGGGCCGCAGCTAGAATCATTCCAGTCGCTGGCTGCAATCCTGCATGGTCTCGACCAGCGCCAACCCTCGAACAGAGCCCCGGAGCCGCCTTGCCCCTCGCCATCTTCGACCTCGACCACACGCTGCTGGATGGAGACACTGACTACCTCTGGCACAGCCACCTGTGCGATCAGGGCGTCATTGATCGAGCAACCTTCGAGCGGCGGTATCACGTGCAAAACAGCGCCTACGACAGCGGCACACTCGATCCCGACGAATACGTCCGGGATTTGGTCAATGCGCTCGCGCATCTGCCCACCGCGCGGTTGAATGCGCTGCTCGAGACGTTCACTCGAGACGTTGTACCGCACCGCGTGGCACCGGCTGCACTAGAGCTACTGCACTATCACCGCGAGCGCGGAGACTATCTGCTGATCATTACCGCCACGGTTGAATTTCTCGCCCGTTGCTCGATTGCGTCACTACCGGTGGATGACTTCATCGCCACCGAACTGCAATGCCGAGGCGAGCGGCCAACTGGCATTTTGCGTGGCCCGGCCAGTTTTCGGGAGGGCAAGGTGACGCGGCTGCGTCAATGGCTCGCAAGCCGTGATCACGATCTGAGCGGAAGCTGGTTCTACAGCGACTCAATCAACGATCTGCCGATGCTGGAGTTGGTCGACAACCCGGTGACCGTCAACGCCGACGCCAGCCTGCAGGCCATTGCCAGCCAGCGCAACTGGCCTCAGATGACGATCCGCCTGGATGTTGACTGCTCAAGTCTTGGGTAGTGTGACGCCACGCTGGCCCTGATACTTGCCAGCGCGATCAGCGTAGCTGGTCTCGCAGATCTCGTCAGATTCGAAAAAAAGCATCTGCGCCACGCCTTCGTTGGCGTATACCTTTGCCGGCAGCGGCGTGGTATTGGAGAACTCCAGCGTCACGTGGCCCTCCCATTCTGGTTCCAGCGGAGTCACATTGACGATGATTCCGCAGCGCGCATAGGTGGATTTACCCAGACAAACCGTCAGCACACTGCGGGGAATACGAAAGTACTCGACCGTACGAGCCAGCGCGAACGAATTAGGCGGAATGATGCAAACGTCGCCAACAACATCAACGAAGCTGTCGGTGTCGAAGTTCTTGGGGTCGACAATCGCGTGATTGATGTTCGTGAAGATCTTGAACTCATCAGCGCAACGCACGTCGTAGCCATAGCTGGATGTTCCATAGGAGATCAGCTTTGGCTCATCACCTGTCTGCCTAACCTGAACCGGTTCGAACGGTTCGATCATGCCGTGTCCCTCGGCCATCCGTCGGATCCATCGATCAGACTTGATCGACATCAGGTTGATTGAATCACGATGTTCGGAAACTTCGCACTGTAGTCCTTGGCCTGAATTGCCAGTCGCGCCGCGGCTTTGCGGGCGATATCCCGATAGGCGTGAGACACCGCGCTGTCGGGATGGCTGACAACTGACGGCATACCACCATCTGCCTGTTTTCTGATCGACATATCCAGTGGCAGGGACCCCAGTAACTCCACACCCGACTCATCTGCCATCCGCTCACCACCGCCAGCGCCGAAGATATGCTCCTCATGACCACACTGGCTGCAGACGTGGGTGCTCATATTCTCCACCACACCCAAAATAGGAATCTCGACTTTCTCAAACATTTTCAAACCCTTGCGGGCGTCGAGCAGAGCAATATCCTGGGGCGTGGTGACGATAATTGCGCCGCTCACCGGTACCTTCTGAGACAGTGTCAGCTGCGTATCGCCGGTGCCCGGCGGCAGATCGATGATCAGGTAATCCAGATCCTTCCAGTTGGTGTCGTTGAGTAGTTGTTCCAACGCCTGAGTAACCATAGGCCCGCGCCAGATCATGGGCGTCTCTTCATCGATCAGATAGCCAATCGACATGGTCTCGACCCCGTAGTTGCTCATCGGCTCGAGGCTGTTGCCATCGACCGACTCGGGCTGGCCGGACAAACCCATCATGCGCGGCTGGCTGGGACCGTAGATATCGGCATCGAGCAGGCCGACGGTAGCGCCTTCGGCAGCCAGCGCCAGCGCGAGGTTAGCCGAAGTAGTTGACTTGCCAACTCCGCCTTTGCCAGACGCCACGGCAATGATGTTCTTGACGTTTTCCATCCGCTTCACCCCATGCTGAACCGAATGGGCGATGACTCGACTGCTGATATTGACGACGACATCATCAATGCCGTCAACCGATTTCACCAGCGGCGTGATGGCCGCGCGCATCTCATCGGCATAACCGCTACAGGGATAGCCCATGACCACATCCAGTGTGGCTTTACCATCATCGATCTCGATTGATTTGAGGCATTTGCTCTCGACCAGATTCTTACCCAGATACTTATCGGTGAAGTCCGTCAGGGCAGACTCGATCGCGGCTTTTGGGTTATCGCCCATGGTTGTTCCCGTGCGCTTGTCCGCGCTAGCAATGTAAAGTGCGCAATCATACATCACTGCCACTCGGCACAGTAGCAAGCACTGCAGTCAAGCATTGATATCTGCACCGTGGCAAGTCGCTATAATCACCGTTCAATTCGTCGGTTCACACAACTAATGACAACCCCACGCGACATACTGGTTACCAGCGCACTGCCCTACGCCAACGGATCCATCCATCTGGGCCATATGCTGGAATACATACAGACAGATATCTGGACTCGTTTCCAGCGTGTGCGAGGTCAACAGGTGATCTGGATGTGGGCGTCAGACGCGCATGGCACACCGATCATGCTCGCCGCTCAACGAGACGGCATCGAGCCACAGCAACTGATCGACGCCATGAAGAGTGAACACGAGCAGGACTTCGTCGATTTTCAACTCAGCTTCGACAACTTCCACACCACCCATTCGCCGGAGAACCGCCAGTGTGCGGAAATGATCTACCAGCGTTTGCGCGAAGCAGGACATATCGAGTCCCGCACCATCAAGCAGCTCTACGACCCAGAAGCGAACATGTTTCTACCTGATCGCTTCGTCAAGGGAGAGTGCCCAAAGTGCAACACCACCGACCAGTATGGCGACGCCTGCGAGCACTGCAGCACAACCTACGACGCCACCGAGCTGCTCAACCCGATATCAGTTATCAGTGGCGCCGCACCCGAATTGCGCGACTCTGAGCAGTTCTTCTTCAAACTCGGCCACTTTGAAGACATGCTGCGAGAATGGACCCAGGGTGACCAACTCCAGCCTGAGATAAGCAACAAACTCAAGGAGTGGTTTGACGACGGTCTGCAGGACTGGGACATCTCACGCAATAAGCCCTACTGGGGCTTTGAGATTCCCGGTGCACCCGGCAAGTACTTTTATGTATGGCTGGATGCACCAATCGGCTATATGGCCAGCCATCTGCACTATGTGGGCGCCGACACCGCCGCCTTCGATCGCCACTGGGCAAGCGATTCCCAGTCCGAGATGTACCACTTCATCGGCAAGGACATCGCCTATTTTCATACCCTTTTCTGGCCCGCTGTGTTGCACGGCTCCGGTCACCGAAAGCCAAGCGGCGTTTTTTGCCATGGGTTTCTGACAGTAGACGGCGCGAAGATGTCAAAGTCACGTGGCACGTTTATCAAGGCACGCACCTATCTCGATCATCTGCCGCCCGAGTATTTGCGCTACTACTTCGCCACCAAGCTAAACAGCAAGGTTGAAGACATCGATCTCAATCTCGAAGATTTTGTCGCACGGGTAAACTCTGACCTCGTCGGAAAAATCATCAACATCGCAAGCCGTTGCGCCGGCTTCATCACGTCTCGCTTTGACGGCCAGCTCGCCGCCGCACTGCCGCAAACAAAACTGTTCGAGCAATCGGCCGCCGCCTCTGCCTCTATCGCTGCCCACTACGAGAACCGCGAATTCGGCAGGGCCATGCGCGAGATCGTCGCGCTGGCCGATGAGGCAAATCAGTACATCGCTGAAAATGCGCCCTGGACGTTAATCAAACAGGACGGACAAGAACAGCAGGTACAGCAAATCTGTACGCTTGGCATCAATCTGTTCAAGAATCTGGTGATCTATCTGAAACCGGTGTTGCCTTCCATCGCCGAGAAAACTGAAGCCTTTCTGCAAGTCGCACCATTCACCTGGAACGACAGCGCAAATCCGCTCACTAGCCACGGCATCGGAAAATTCAAACCGATGATCAGCAGAATCGAGGCAAAGAGCATTGACGCCATCGTCGACGCATCGAAACAGGATCTGGAAGAAACAGCGGCACCGGCCAGCGGTCCACTGGCCGATGATCCGATCAGCGAGGAGATAGACTACGAGCAGTTTGCAAAAGTCGATCTGCGCGTGGCGACGATCACCGACGCACAAGCGGTCAAGGGCGCCGACAAGCTGCTGCAACTCACACTCGATCTCGGCGGCGAGACGCGAAACGTATTCGCTGGAATCAAATCCGCCTACCAACCTGAACAACTGATCGGCAGACAAACCGTGATGGTCGCCAACCTCAAGCCCAGAAAAATGCGTTTTGGCCTGTCCGAAGGCATGGTCCTGGCAGCGGGCCCCGGAGGCGGTGATCTTTTCGTGCTGGCCCCGGACGCCGGCGCGCAAGCGGGTATGCGAGTCAAGTAACCCCGCACGTGAACGAGCTACTGCTGTTACTGCTTGGCACGGTCCTGGTCAACAATTTCGTGCTGGCCCAGTTTCTCGGCCTGTGTCCGTTTATGGGTGTATCCGGAAAACTTGAGACGGCACTGGGTATGGGCCTTGCCACCACGTTTGTGCTGACCTTGGCCTCAATCTGCAGCTTCCTGCTAGACAACTTCATACTCAAACCGCTTGAGCTGGAATACCTGCGCCTGATCAGCTTCATTTTGATCATCGCAGGCCTTGTGCAGTTCACGGAAATGTTTATCCGCAAAACCAGCCCGGTGCTGCAGAGTGTGCTGGGTATTTTTCTACCCCTGATCACCACCAATTGCGCGGTGCTCGGCGTTGCACTACTCAGCGCGCGCGAACAACACTCTTTTCTGGAAGCGGCGATTTACGGCTTTGGCGCTGCAATGGGTTTCACCCTGGTGCTGGTGCTGTTCGCCGCCATCAGAGAACGAGTAGACAGTGGTGACGTCCCTGCCCCCTTTCGTGGACACGCAATAGCGATGGTCAGCGCCGGCATGATGTCGCTGGCTTTTATGGGATTTGCCGGATTTGGCCACTGATCTGGCAGCCACGTTGATCTTCCTGATGCGCACTTCATACGGCGTGCCGGTGTCGACACAATGACCGGGGTTGTCGTCATCACCTTGCTGGCCCTGGCCATTGGTGCATTGCTTGGCGCGGCCAGCCAGTGGTTTCCGTCAAACCAGGATTCGATAACAGAGCAGATCGACGCCCTGTTACCGCAGACACAGTGTGCGCAATGCGGTTACCCCGGGTGCCGTCCCTACGCTCAGGCAATCGCCAGTGGCAGTGCGCCGATCAATCAATGTCCTCCCGGTGGCGAGCAGACCATCATGGCACTGGCCAATCTGCTCGGCCGCGAAGTCGTGGCGTTAAACACCGAATTTGGAGAAGAAAAACCCCCGGCGCTGGCCTATATCATCGAGGACGACTGTATCGGCTGCACCCTGTGCATTCACGCTTGTCCGGTGGATGCCATTGTCGGCAGCACCAAACTGATGCATACGGTGCTGGCCGAACACTGTACCGGCTGCGAACTCTGTATCGCGCCCTGCCCTGTCGATTGCATCGAAATGCGCCCCGGCAACCCATCAACAGCACTGAGCCAATGGTGAACGTCGCACGCAGGCAAGGTATCGAGCCTGATCGTGCCAGCGACGACAGCAGCATGCATATTGAACAACAACCTGTGCCGCCGCTTCTTCGCTATCGAGTCCCACCGCGCTCGATCAATGACATCATAGTGACGCTGGGAGATCAGGTACTTCGCGGACACACTTTGGTCGAATCTGTGGCAGCCGGCCCGGCATCACTGCATGCCGGTAGCTCCGGCACCATTAGCAAAAAACTGACGGCAAGCGACGGCACCACGACCATCGAGATCAGCACCGACGGCTGCGACACCAACGCGACGACAACACCGATCGGCGACGATTTTCGCGCCATGAGCCAAATAGAATTACAGCAACTGCTGCATCGCAACGGTATGGTCGGCCTGGGCGGTGCCCGTTATCCGGTGGCGAATAAACTCGCAGCACTAAAATCCAAACCAGCATCGCTGCTATTAATCAATGCAGTGGAGTGCGACCCCGCCATACAGTGTGATCGCGCAACGATACTTTCAATGTCTCACCTGCTGGCCAGAGCCATCGATATCACTGCACACGTTTGCAACGCAGAAAAGACCATAGTAGCGATCAAGGTTGGCGATGATAAAGTGCGCGACACATTGCTAGCCGCACTGACAGAAGTCACATCCGCCAATGTGACTTTGCGATCAGTTCAGGATCGCTACCCGATTGGCTTCGAGCGGCATCTCTTTGATCGTGTGACGTCACACAAACTCCCTGCACAGCAGCGACCCACACACCAGAACCTGATCAGTTTCAATCTCGCGACCTGCATCTCCATCACGCAGTTGATCGACGCTGGCGAACCGCTCACATCGAGAATAACCACGGTACACGGACCGCAGACTGGCATTGCACGGAATATTCAGATACGCCTGGGTACACCGATCGCAGATCTGCTGTCGACCGGGCCAACCCAATGGCATAGCGTCGCCTACAGTGGGCTGATTCGAGAACCCGCAGCGGTCGATCAATCGCGCAGCATCACGCCAGCCAGCAACTGTGTGATGCTAAATCCGCGTGTCGATACAACGGCGGCCTGCATCCGCTGCGGTCTCTGCGCGGATAGCTGCCCGGAGTCACTGCAGCCACAACAACTTCTGCGTCATGCGCTGCAGATGCATACCGAGCAGTTGCAGAACCATCAGCTGGACAATTGCATCGAGTGCGGCCTTTGCGATTCGGTCTGCCCAAGCAACATAGCCCTTACCCGCACATTCCAGCAAGCCAAGCGAACTATCTCACAGCACAAGCTCAGTGCACTGGCAGCAGAACGCGCCAGGGTTCGTTACGAAGCACGACAAAAAAGAATCGAGCAACAACGCGACGACAACGCTCGCAAGCTTGCGCGGAAACAGGCGGCTCTGGCGCAAAAAGAACAATCAACAGAAACCGACCCGCGCAAGCTGATGTTGCAATCGGCACTGAAGCGGCGCAACAAAAAAACGGGCGCAAAACCGCGCTCAGCGTCTGAATGACAGCCCCGATCTGTACACCGTTCAAACGCGGACCAGGTACGGTGGACAGCGTGATGCTGTTGGTCATTGCCGCATTAATACCCGGTTGCATGGCGCATATCTATTTATCCGGTTGGGGCGCGCTGATCAATTTATCGCTGGCATCGGCCGCCGCCGTTTTCTTTGAAGGCTGTGCCTGTCGGTTACGAGGCTTGCCGATCCGACAGACCCTGGGCGACTACTCGGCTCTGATAACCGGTTTGCTGATCGGCTTGTGCCTGCCGCCATTGGTCAGCATCTGGATACCGGTCATCGCAGCAGGGTTTGCGATATTAATTGCCAAGCACGCCTATGGTGGCCTGGGCAACAATGTATTCAATCCGGCCATGGCGGGC
The DNA here is from genome assembly GCA_964646405.1 of uncultured Granulosicoccaceae bacterium. Lineage (GTDB taxonomy): Bacteria > Pseudomonadota > Gammaproteobacteria > Granulosicoccales > Granulosicoccaceae > CAKZSB01. The sequence goes on from CAZYDV010000002.1 coordinate 14,949, forward strand.
TATGCGGTGGTTTTGATTTCCTTCCCACGCGACCTCGCGCTGTGGCCTGCGGTGACAGGGGCAATGCAACTGTCTATCGGACAAATCCTGGATATTCTTGGCAACGGTGGTCTCGCACAAACGATCACTCAATACCCACAATGGGACGCACTAACTGGAGCCACCACATTGGACAAGGCTCGGGCGATGACAGATACCACGGACACACTAGCTGGCCCCGGTTCCGAACGTTGGATTAACCTTGCGTTTCTGGCGGGTGGACTGTTCCTTATGCAGCGGCGTGTCATCAGTTGGCACATACCGGTTTCACTGCTCGGCACTCTGCTGCTTTGTACATTGATTGACAATGCACTAAACGCCGATGCCGTTTCAGTACAAATTCACTTGTTGGCTGGTGCCACGATGCTCGGCGCCTTTTTTATCGCGACCGATCCGGTTAGTGCCGCGACTGGTACGATCGGCCGTCTGATCTACGGTGCCGGAATTGGACTGCTTATCTGGCTGATACGAAGTTTTGGCGGCTATCCGGACTCGGTCGCCTTCGCGGTCTTGCTGCTCAACTGCACGGTACCCATCATCGATTACCTGGAACCCTGGAAGAAGTGAAAACCATCGCAAACCGTGGCGTCCGCGAGCATGCAATCATTTTGATGGTGATCGCACTGCTGATATCCGGATGCCTGGCGATCACCCGGTGGATCACACACGAGCGCGTGCTTGCCAATCAACAGGCCATGCGACAACAACTACTGGCCCAACTGCTGCCTGCTAACGGCTACGACAACGACCCCTACGCGCAAAAGCACCACCTGAAAGACGGGCAACGAGGCAATCTATTGGCCTATCGCGCCACCCGCAACAACACCACAAGCGCCGTTATTATTGAGACCCATGCGCTCGATGGATACAACGGCCAAATCGATATGCTGGTGGCAGTAAATCGAGACCTGACTATCGCCGGAGTCAGGGTCACAAACCATCGCGAGACGCCAGGACTGGGCGATGACATCGAGTATCGCAAATCCAATTGGATAGACGCATTCACGGGCACCTCGCTTGTAAACCCCGCCCCGCTGCTATGGACAGTTCAGCGAGATGGTGGTGCATTTGATCAATTCACCGGCGCGACCATCACGCCACGCGCCGTCGTGAAAACCGTCAGAGATACACTCGCGACGGTGACCGAACAACATGACATGCTGTTCGATGATGAGCCACATCAGCAATGAAAACCGTCTCGACTACAGTCTCCGACAAACCGCGGATGTTATCCCGCCATCTCTGGACCGATAATCCAGCCCTGGTACAAATGCTTGGCTTGTGCCCATTGCTTGCGGTTAGCAATACACTGGTGAACAGTATCGGGCTCGCTTTGGCCACACTAGTGACGGTTACCCTGTCCAACGCACTGGTGTCTGTCACCAGACATCACCTGATACGCGAAATCCGAATTCCCGCCTATGTCCTGATCATTGCCGGCCTGGTGACGATCACCGATCTGATCATGCAAGCTATTTTCCCTGCACTGCACCAACGCCTTGGGCTCTTTGTACCGCTGATCATCACCAATTGCGCGATAATAGCTCGCGCTGAGATTTTCGCCTCACGCAACAGCCTTATACCTTCAGTGGCAGACGGCCTGGCAACCGGAGCCGGCTTTGCACTGGCATTGTGTAGTTTAGGCGTGGTGCGAGAGTATCTGGGTTTCGGTACGCTGCTGCGCGATGCTGAGATACTATTCGGCCCGGTCGCTACAAACTGGACAGTTGAACCCCCCTTCGGGCACGACGGTATGCTACTCGCCGTGCTGCCCCCTGGTGCATTTTTCCTACTAGGCCTCATGTTGGCCGTCAAGAATGTAATCGATCAATCGAAATCGACCGACTGAATACCTGCCATGATATTTTCCAGCGACAGAGAAAAATTACGCCAGCAATACATCGACGTCTGGAATAAGGCCAGCCAGAACCTCAAACTAGAGCCACTGGAAGAGATCATTGCCGACGTGATTCGCGATCATCCGGAATACCACGCGCTGCTGGGCAGTGGAACTGCTGCGCTGCACTCCGAGTATTATCCGGAGCACGGCCAAAGTAACCCCTTTTTGCACATGGGTATGCACATCGCGCTACGTGAGCAGGTCGCAAGTGACCGGCCCTCCGGAATTACTGATCTCACCCGAAAACTATTGTTGAAGTATCGCGACAGCCACGAAATGGAGCACCAGATGATGGAGTGCCTCGGTGAGTCCTTATGGAACGCTCAACGAAACCAGACACAACCTGACGAACTGGCTTATATGGAAAGCCTGCAACGCCTGGCTAGCTGAAGCTCATCCATACCAGCCACCCAACTACGGCTGATAGTACTTTCTCAGTAGAATCGGCAGGGTATACATTGGCAACTGCCAAAGCCCTAGAAAAATTAGAAAGTTGTTGCCCAGGGAATCCCCGGTAATTGCCGCAATCACCCCGACGTTGCGATAAGCACACAGAATCGCCGCGGTCGAGGCATCGCGCGTGCCCAAAAATCCCAGTGCGAATCGCGTGACGATCTGTACGACCACACTCAAACAGAACGAAAACAACACGTAGGAAATCACAGTCCACGGATCTTCGAGCAGCAGCGCTTGTACGCCGTCCATCACCGCCAACCCGAATATCATCAATAACCCCATTACCGCCGTTGACACGTGTTTGCGAATCAGAGCATCCTGCGATTCGCTAATGAGCTCACGCAGCACATAAACCAGAGCAAACGGCACGACGATAAACAACAAAACCCGCAGCAGATAGTTCAACGGATCGATGACGGTCTCAAGCCCCAATCCATGTTGCATCACCAGATAGAGCGGTAACGGCATCAACAAGCTACCGATCAAACCAACGACAAGCGCGAGCGCGTCATTCAAACCGAGCATACGGGATAGCGCTGTTGTCGCCGTTATTGCACAGGAACACAAAGCGACCACACCGAAGACAAACAACTCATTTTCAAGGTGGAAACTAAACAGCAGCAGTGCCACCAGTGGCAGGACAATGAGTTGCCAAAGCAGAATAATCCAGACAGTCAAGCCTCTGAAAGCTGCGACAGCGGCATCGCCAAAGCTGACCTGCAGAATGGCGAAGACGAAGAGCAAAAACACCATCGGCAGCAACAGTGGCTTGCACAACGCAGCCAGTGCGGGAAAAGCTATGCCTAAAAAAATTGATGCGGCCAGAAAGATCAGTTGCTTACTGGCGTTCATATTGCAGCAACCTGGCTAATGGTTCTCCGTACTCCACAGCAGAAATTCACCACGCTCCTTCTTGCTGGCAAGCTGCCACCAGTGCTTTAACCGTTCCAGTGTTTGAGTTTGCTCAACTTCGACACTGTCATCGGCCTGTGATACAAGCGCCGCCCCGGAAACAGGCACGACTTTGCTGTCAGGTTTTGCCGATCCCTTTAGCAGGCCCAGCAAGCCAGTGTAGGGTCGGCTGAAGCTCGCCTGAGTGCTAAGCCCGGTTGCCTGATTCAGCACTGAAACTGAAATGCTGTTCGTGAATCGAGCCTGGTTGATCAATTGTTTTGCACCCGGATCACCGTGTCTAAATAAGTAGAGCGTGTCGGGCTGCAGCACAAGGTCGACTTTTTGAATATCGCTTCGAACAAGCTCACCCGATAACTGGCTGCCCCAATACTCGGAATAGCCAACTTCGATGGTATAGCGACCAGGTTCAAGTGTGTAGAAGTATGGGTTGCCGCGTGACAGTCCTAACCTGACTGCCCGACCGTTGACTGACACGAGATCGAGTGTTCCGGGTAACTCAAGTGTGGCCATCCCTGCAGCATCCGGACGCTTGGGCTCACTGAGAGAGGCGCAGCCCACAAGCGAAATCAGGCACACTGAAAACAGTATTTTCAGATAGTGATTCATGCGATTGACCCCGTCTAATTGTTTGAAATCAACGCGCGCTCTTGGCCTTCTGCCAGTAATGATCAAGCGCCGTCGCATCCATACTATCCAGCGCTTTACCTTGCTCGAGCAGCGTCTGTTCCAACAATCGGAAGCGGCGTTCGAACTTAGCAGTCGATTGTCGCAAGGTCTCTTCGGGCGCAAGCCCAAGGTGACGCGACAAATTCACCACAGTGAACAATAGATCGCCAAGCTCCTCCTGGATCGCAGCCTCATCCGCGTTGTTTCGCGCATCCTGAAGTTCCGCTATTTCTTCGGCCATCTTGTCCATCACGCCGTCGATCGACGACCAGTCGAAGCCCACCCTTGCCGCGCGTTTTTGTACCTTTTCCGCACGCACCAGTGCCGGCAAAGTTACAGCCACACCGTCCAGTGCTGAAGTGTCACCATTTGCACTTTTCTGCTGCCGCTCGTCAGCCTTTAGCTGTTCCCAATGCGCCTTTTGCTCAGCGATCGAATCGAACTTCAGATCCGAAAACACATGCGGATGCCGACGAATCATTTTGTCGCAGATCGCCGCTGCGACAGATTCGAAGTCAAACAACCCGGCATCTTTGGCCATTTGCGCATGGAAAACCACCTGTAACAGGAGATCACCCAATTCGTCTCGCAGGTCGTCCATGTCACCACGCCCAATCGCGTCGGCGACCTCGTAGGCCTCCTCTATGGTGTAGGGCGCAATAGAGTCGAAGGTTTGATCGATATCCCACGCGCAACCCTTATCCGGATCACGCAGGGTCGCCATTACTTCAAGCAATCGGGCGGTGTTTTCCGTCACAACGGCAATCGACAGGTACTAGAATTGAAGCCTTATGCCGAAGTGAATGTTGTCGTCCAACTCGATGGTTTCATTGCTTGCGTCATCGACTTCCAACAGACGATAACCTACAAACGCTTTCGCCTGCGGAACGATCTCGACAGATAATCTTGCGCCAATCTCAACCAGTGTCTCTGTATCGCCAAAGGTCGTGATACCCGGGGTAAAGTAGCCTTCCACCGAAAGATCCACCGGGTTATACAGAGAGGGGTACTGAATACTGATGGAACCGCCGATTGCCACTGCTCCTACATCGGCATCGGTGCTCACTGCAGGGTCGGGGTTGATGTCATCGAGCTGACCAAAATAGAGCTTCGCGCCAAATGACAACTGATACGGAATTCTGGCGTGAGTCTGAGTACCGACGGCGAGCAGCTTGCCATGTAGCAGTACATCGTCCAGCTCGTTGTAGAAAAGCCCCATCGTCAACTGACCGCCCTCGTCTGTCAGGCGACTGACCGGACTGAAGATTTCGACATTGGCGGTTTCGTTGCTGAACGATAAATCGAAGCCAGCGGCCTGGCTCTGATAACTTGCAGCCAGCCCTACGAGTAAAAAGACAGGTAATTTTCTGTGCATGGAAATTCCGTTCGATTGAACCTGATCAACAGATCCGCAGTCCCGGCGACAACTGAAGCCTCACAGGGAGGCATGTAGAGATGACAGTTGCTGCGTGTGTGCGTGATGGGCAGCGGAAGCGGGTACCAACTTCGCGGTGAGCTGGCACTGATACAATCGTACCGGACTACTCCTGCATTCGATACTCAAGTGACGCACCATTCTTCATACAATTCTGTTAGAGACGAACGACTATATCGGCTGCAAGGCTGGCTCAACACACTACCGATCACGGTCACGTCGCTTGAAGCTGCGAGCGCCGATGCCAGCACACGACGCTATTTTCGTCTAAAAAGTGCACACACAAGCTTTATTGTGATGGACGATCCACCCGCGACCAACTCGATGCACCGATTCATCGACATCAATGGCCGTTTGGCAGCAATCGGTGCCAATGTGCCAACGATCCATCATCATTGCGAAACTGAAGGGTTCATGGTGATGGAGGACTTCGGCGATCGACACTACTTGCAGGCTACAAGCACAAGCCATACGACCGATGCGTCGCGCCGAACGATCTACCAACAGGCCATCGATACGCTTGTGAGGTTGCAGGAACACGCGGATACCACAGGGTTGCCGGAGTACGGACACGAGTTGTTGTCCACAGAGCTTGGGCTTTTCAACACCTGGTTTGTGGAACACCATCTGGGCGTGCATCTCGATGCACACCAATCCGCCGTGCTGGATGCGGTGGTCAGTCTTTGCATTCATACCTTCGACGCTCAGCCGCGAAGCTTCATCCATCGTGACTATCACAGTCGCAACCTGATGCTCATCGTAGATCATCCTCCGGGCATACTCGACTATCAGGATGCTGTCATCGGACCGATCACCTACGATGCTGTATCGCTATTGAAAGACTGTTACGTGGACTGGCCAGAGGACTTTGTCGATCACTTTCTAGGCTGGCATCGAAACCAACTCGCGCCAGAGATACCGATGGCACGCTACCGCTACTGGTTTGATATTACCGGCCTGCAACGACACTTGAAGGTGCTGGGGATATTTTCCCGATTATGGTACCGGGACGGCAAGCGCCAGTATCTGGCCGACCTGCCGATTGTGTTGCAGCATATTCGCAGAGTGGCGGCGCGCTATCCGGAACTGGAAGAATTTGGCGTGATGCTGAACGAGCTACATCCATCATGATCGCCATGCTTCTTGCAGCCGGCCGGGGGGAACGTATGCGCCCACTGACCGATAGCACAGCGAAGCCGCTGCTCAGAGCGGGCGGCCAACGCCTGATCGACTACCACCTCCATGCGCTTGCGCGTGCAGGTATCGAGACGGTCGTCATCAACACCTGCTGGCAGACGGAGCAAATCGTCGAACAGCTCGGGTCCGGTGCGCGCTACGGGCTGGATATCGTATACAGTCACGAATCCGTAGCGCTGGAGACTGCCGGAGGTATTGTCAATGCTATCCATCTGCTGGGCGAGCAGCCATTCCTGCTGATCAGCTCTGATGTCTGGGGGGAGTTTCATTTTGACAAGCTGACGCTTGAACCTTCGGCACAGGGTCATCTGCTGTTGGTCGATAATCCGCCCCATCACCCGGCAGGCGATTTTTCATTGCGAGGTAACCGGGTCACTATTGATGACGCACCCCGCCTCACCTATTCCGGTGTGGGCCTGTTTCAACCCAGTGTGTTTCGCAAGCTGGCCCCGGGATTCCGCCCGATCCGCGAAGTACTGTCCGATCTCATCGACAAACGCCTGTTGACGGGATCGACCCACACCGGGCACTGGTTTGACATAGGAACGCCAGAACGCCTGACGCAATTGAATGGATTTCTGCACAGCCAGCGCTCGATCGAGTGAAGACAAAACGGCGGGCAATAACCGACCGTTACCCGGCGCTCTGCGGTTGATCGAGGTATTCGACGTCGTGTTCGAGCATTCGATCTCCGTCAAACACAAATCTGCCTGACACGACGGCTCCATCCAGTACACGCGGCAACCAGATCTCGTCATCAGCCCACATCTCGTGATACGGGATCGAGTGAGGCTCGAACCATAGTGGTGCGGCCTCGTCCGTTTCTGTTGGCGTACCCCGGTAGCTTTGGGCCACAAAAACATGCACGTGAATCGAATAGTTGTCGACAAACTGAAATTTCAACTCGCCGTGCGACTGCAGGTTCAGCGGCGTGATGTGCAGTTCTTCCTCCACCTCACGAACGGCGCACTGTAGCGGTGTCTCACCGGGGTCGAGTTTGCCGCCTGGGCCATTTATCTTGCCCGCCCCAAGACCCCGCTTCTTTCTAATCAGCAGCACCTTGTCATCTATGCAGACAAAAACCAGCGTCGCGTGATGAACCGGTTGCCAGTCCTCGCCCATTCTGGCCAAAGACCATTTATCGTGGTTCACACTTGTATCCGGACAATCTCACAAGCAATCCCGTTGCAGCCAGGGCAACGCTGCGCTAGATCAATCGACGCCGGGCAGGCAGAAGTGGCGGCTTGCCTGCCAGGTAGCAAAGACGCTGGTCTAGTTATAGCCACGCACGAACGATGAATTCTCTTCGTCATTGTCTGCGCGCCTCACCGGCTTGCTGGAATTTAACCAGAGCTTACGATCCAGACGCTCGCGCCCGCTGATCGGCTTGACTCTGACCGGACGTGCTACTTTGGTTTCAGTATTTTTGATTTTGTCCATCACATCGATACCTGGTATCACTTTCGGGGTAGATGGATATGCCATTGTCAGCCTGGCATTCCTGGGGTTTAAAAGGCGCACCAGTGTGGACTGGCGGCAACCGAATTAAGATCGTAACGCGCTTGCAAATCAACGACGGAAACAGAAATTTCCGACTCGTAACTTCCCTGATATGGATCGCATTCTGGCACACATCACAGACACGATCTGCCTCAATACGCCGCTCAGCTGCTCACGAAGGTACAATGCAGACCATCTGACCCAACAAAACACATTGTTTAACGATCCCGAGCATGTCCAACGCCATCACCCAGTTCCTCCAGCAGCGCCGCTCAGTGGTCGCCAAAAAAATGGTCGATACCGCGCCCAGCCCGTCCGATCTCGAGACGATACTCAACTGCGGCTTGCGAGTTCCAGACCATTCAAACGTTCAACCTTGGCAAACCGTTGTCATCAGCGGTGATACGCGCCGCAAATTCGGCGAACAGGTTGTCGTCCCCGCGGCCAGACGCAGAGCCGAAGCTGACAAGCAACCGTTCTCCGATGTCATGGAAGAATTGGAGGCATCGAGACTGCAACGCGCCGGCTGCGTGATCGCGGTCCTGTGTGCGCCTGTCGTGCCGCATAAGATACCGCTATGGGAACAGCAACTGACCAGTGCCGCCGTCTGCATGCAAATGCTCAACGCAGCTCAGTCCTTGGATTACGCGGCGCAGTGGATTACTGAATGGCTCGCCTACGATAAAGACATCATTCGAGCCCTGAATGGCAATCCGGAGCAGGATCAGATAGCAGGATTCATTTACATCGGTGCCAAGCAGGAGCAACCCACCGAGCGAGCCAGACCCGAGCCTTCGAGTAAAATCAGCTATCTGGCACTATAGCGCTGCGGTGCCAGTGCAGGGCACTGCACAGGATCAGCACCGCCAGCATGAAAAACCCGATCGACCAGCCAATCAGGTGCCCCCTACTGAGCCAGGCAATGACAGCCGCAATCAGTGCGCCGCCAATATAGCCGATGAGCCCGAACAACGCCGCCGCAAGACCGGCGCGCTCGCCGTGCGGGTCGAGTGCCAGGCTTGCAAAATTCGAATAGACGATCAGGTATGCCATGTTGAATACGAACATCAGTGCGCTCAACCCGATCAGTGACAAACTGTGGGTCAGACTGGCAATGAGAATGACGGCCGAGGCCAGCGTGATCGCCAGCGATGCAACCAGCGCACTGGGCAGCACGCCCAGCAAGGCGATAAGCCGGTGATTAATGATCTGACCAACAATGATCCCAATGGCTGACAAGGCGAATAGCTGGGCAAACAGGCCACTGCTGGCACCCAGATCGCGTTCATAGACGATAGGCGCCTGCGTGAGAAACGACAGGATCGTGGCACTGCACAAGGCTGAGGCTAAAATGAAATACCGCGATTGGCGGTTATCGAAAATAGCCGCAGCATCATTGCGAATACCCCGCCAGCCTGTTTTTCTGCGATGCTCAGGCGCCAGAGTCTCCCGCTGTTGTGCAGTCGCCCAGATCAACGCTAAGCAAAACAGAAACAGAAACCCGAATAGCGATCGCCAACCCGCCAACTGATTGATCAGATGACCCAACAGCGGTGCGATCATGGGCCCAAGGGCAAAAAACATACTGGCGATCGCCATGTTTTGCGCCAGTTCGTCTCCGCGAAAGCGATCGCGTATCATGGCGCGGCAAACGACCGGAGCGGCTGCAGCGCCAAAGCCCTGAATCACCCGGGCGCCGAGAATTGCGCTAATCTGACTCGACAGTGCCACAATCACCGTACCCAGCATGTACAACGTCAGGCCGAGGAAAATCGCCCGCCGCCTGCCAATGCGGTCAGCCAGCACACCGAAAAGCGGATGCGCCAGCCCCAAACCAAGCATATAGGCTGGCACTGCCATCTGGATCTGCTGTGCCGAGACACCCAGATCGAGACTCATATCAAGCACTGCGGGCAACAAAATATCCGTTGAGAACGCCGAAATGCTCAACATCAAACCACAGTAGAGCCCAAACCAGGTAAAGCGCATGCAGCAACCAGAGTATGAAAATGAGGCAGCACTGTACACGACCACACGTGCCTGTCAGCAACTTTATAACAAGTGGTTCGACCGTTGAACGAGCTCGACAATCCATGGCAGACCACTGGCTCCAGACCTATCTATGACAACCCGTGGATCGCCGTTCGCGAAGACTCGGTAATCAATCCGGGTGGCGGTCGGGGCATCTACGGTATCGTCGAGTTCAAAGGTTTGGCTATCGGCATCATTCCGGTCGACGAGCAGCGCCACACCTGGCTGGTCGGACAGTACCGCTACGCCATAGACAAGTACTCCTGGGAGTTACCCATGGGCGGATCGCCGCTGGCCAACGACCCGCTCGACGGCGCGCGGCGTGAACTTGCCGAAGAGACCGGCCTGAGTGCTGGCACCTGGCGACATCTAATGAAAGTGCATACGTCCAATTCAGTCACCAACGAGACCGGTCACGTCTATCTCGCCACAGACTTGCAGCAAGGAAGCGCCATGCCCGACGAGACAGAGAAGCTTGCCATCCGACGACTGCCACTCGAGCAGGCATTTGACATGGCGGCAGACGGGTCGATCACTGACTGCATTACGCTGGCCGGTCTGTTGCGTCTGCAAACCGATATCCTGCGCAAGAGGATCGAACTGTGACGATTGCGCACTCAGTTATTCTGTGCACAACCTGTATCAGACACACGCCTGCCACAGCCAACCAATTTTGAATGGCGACCAATGAAAAAGATAATTATAGATACGGACCCGGGAATTGATGATGCACAGGCACTGTGCTATGCCATGGCTCATCCAGAGTTGGAACTACTGGCACTGACTTGCATCTACGGCAACGTGTCCGTTGATCTCGCCACACAGAACGCGCTCCGGCTGTGCGAGCTGACAGGCTCCACAACACCCGTTGCGCAGGGTGCAAGGTCGCCACTGACAATCGCCCCACACCCGGTCGCCGATTTTGTGCACGGTAAAAATGGCTTTGGCAACATAGAACTTGCGCAACCGTCTCGACAAGCCGATTCGCGATCAGCGGCAGAGTTGATTGTAGACCTCATCCGACAGCATCCGGGTGAGATCAGCCTGCTGCCGATTGGTCCGCTCACCAATATTGCCCTGGCCCTGCAACTGGCACCGGATATTGTCGAGTTGGTGGACGAGGTGATCATCATGGGCGGCGCGGTCAATGTCGCTGGCAATGTGTCCCCTTTTTCGGAAGCGAATATCTGGAATGACCCACACGCCGCACAGCAGGTGCTAAGCGCAGACTGGCCGGTCACCCTCAATGGACTGGACGTCACACATCAGGTCATTTTTACACTGGACTATCTGGATAAGCTGGCGCAACTGTCACCACAGTGTGGCGGCTTTTTACGCGACGCGTCTCGTTTCTATGCCGATTTCTACCGTCAGCGCAACGGCTTCAATGGCTGCTGCCCTCACGACCTTCTGGCCATCTGCTACGCAACAAATCCGCAATGGTACGAGACCAACGCAAGTAGTTTTAGCGTTATTACCGAAGGCGAGGAAAGCGGCAGAACCATAGCTGTCGAAGGTCAACCGGTGAACAAACGCTATGCGACCAAAGTAGATGTGGAAGCACTGTTAGAGGATTACCTGCAGGTTACTGGCAGTTTGCATTAGCGATGGCGGCAAGCACTTTTGTTGTCACAGTTAGCCGCTGTGTGGTGTGAAACAATCGTTCGCGATCGCTTGCAATGCACCGTAAACACCGGGGCAGCCCGCCACAATCTCACCGCCCTGCTCTAGCATCTTTGCTGGATCAAAGTCCTGGATCCGGCCGCCGGCCTCCTCGATCAGCAGTAAAGCGGCTACGCAGTCCCAGGGGTGCATATGGGGTTCGAGATAGCCGATCAGTCGGCCTGTCGCCACGTAGGCCAGCATCAGCGCACCAGAGGCACTGCGAAAGAACACACCGCCCTCTTCCAGCAAACGCCCAATGGTACTCACCACCATCGAGTCAGGCTGACGACGGTTGTAGCCAACACCGACCGATCCTTCAGTGAGACTGTTTGATGATGATACCGCCAGCGATTTTCCGTTGAGCCAGGCACCTCGGCCACGCACCGCACTCCACACCTCGTCTGCGCATGGATCGACGATGACTGCGATCTCGGCCCTCGCGTTGCGAGTGCCGGCCAACACGACACACCAGTGCGGTATCCCACTAACGAAGTTAGCCGTACCATCTATCGGATCAATCACCCAGACAAAATCGGACACAGCCTCCAGATTGTCGAACTCTTCGCCGATGATGCCATCGTCGGGGAAAGCCTCCTGCAGCGCTTGCCGTATAAGCTGCTCAACCTCGCGATCAGCCTCTGATACGAAGTCTTGCACACCTTTTTTTTCAACGTTCAGATGATCGAACCGATCAAAATATTCCCGCCCCACAGCGGCACCGCGACAGGCAATGCCCATCGCGATATCAAGTCTGTGTTGAAGCTCATTCATGTTCACTCAATCCCGGAGTCCGTGGCGACCGCGTCAACGGGCGGCCTTCAACAGCAACTCAACATTGCGGCGACCCTCAACACCGGGCACCGCAATGCGATCGCGACCCTCAATCGCATCGACAAAATTCTGTACTTCGCCCACGTAGGGATTGCACACGTCAAATTCCAGCGGCGCATTATTGATGGTGATAGTGCCCGCCCCGGTTGGACCCAGCGTGCCCTCTGCGATAACGCAGGCCTGGGTGCAGTGGAGCTCGAATCGCGATGTGGCCGAAAACATCACCGACGTAGTGATATCGGCGATGGCCTTGTCACCAAACTGCAGGGACAGGCTGGCCGTTTCATCGTGCGGGCCACCGTAGGTACTTTTATCGACAACACTGCCCAATCGCGTAACCTCACCACAAACCGGCAACAACATCCAGCGCATCAGATCGATACAGTGCGTACCTACCCCGGCCAGACTCCACCACCTCCCCAGCGTCTCGTGCGCCCGCCAGTTGCTGTTGTCGTCAGCCTGCCAGGTCCAAAGGGCACGGGCGTAGCGTGGCTCGCCGAGCGTGCCATCGTGCAGCATCGCGGCGATTTTTCGATGGCCGTCGTGCCAGCGCAAATGATAGGCGAGGCCAAGTTCTACTTTCTCCTGATTGCAGACGTCGGTGATTTCTCTCGCGTCCTCGGCAGTCGTCGCCATCGGTTTTTCCAGCAGCACGTGCTTGCCCGCCCGTGCCGCGGCAATTGCCTGGCTGGCGTGCAGCGCGTCAGGGGTGGCGATAATCACTGCATTGAGACTGGGATCCTGCAACATGGCCTCAAGCGAATCGTAGGCACTCACCGGTGCACGGGCACCGTGCTGGGCGGCAAACTCAGCGGCGCGCTTGGCATCGCGGCTGAGCACACTCCAAAGGCGTGCGCCCTTTACATGCGCAAGCGCCGGCGCCAGTTGCGTATGCGCGATGCGGCCAGTGCCGATCATCCCGATGTTCAGGGTCATGAAGAATATCTCGAACCAGTGTTAAGGTGACCTACTATACCCAATTGCTCCCACGCCGCGCTGCAAATAGCAATGGTGGTAACTGCGCGATCAATCGAATAGCGACACTCACCCAGGCACAGCCCTGGTTGGCCACCTGTCAGTCCATTCGGCACCCCAAATCAAAAAGAGACTGCCCGATGAAAAACCTCGCCCGCTACAACCACTGGATATTCGATATGGATGGCACGCTGACCGTGCCGGTGCATGATTTCGACGCCATTCGAGCACAGCTGAACATTGAGCAAGGAAAACCCATACTGGAGGCAATTGCCGAAATGCCGATCGACGAGGCACAGCGCACGCAGACAAAACTCCATACGATCGAAATGGATTTAGCCGCCAGTGGTGTCGCGCAACCCGGCGCCGAAGATTTCCTGTCGAAATTACAGCGGCGCGGCTGCAAGCTGGGGATTCTTACCCGCAATGCCGGCGATATTGCTCGCGCGACACTTGCCGCGGCAAAACTGACTTCGTTCTTTGCTCACGACTGCGTCATTGCCCGCGATGATTGTCCACCCAAACCAGACCCGGCCGGTATCCTGAGACTATTAGACCAATGGTGCGCAGCAGCCAGCGATACGGTCATGGTGGGTGACTACGTCTTTGATATCGAAGCCGGAAAACGGGCCAATGTCACCACAGTACACTTCGACACAGCAGCCAGCTTCAACTGGCCGGAATGGACAGATGTCGCTGCTTCGAGCTTTGCACAACTGGACAAACTAGTGGACCACCAATAGCCACTTCAACGCCGCGAGCCGTCACTGCACTACCACGAACCAGCGCTCAGCAGTCGCGTGATACGACAAAGGACTCATTCAAAAACCAAAGCCCGCCGTGTTTTTCCAGTACCTGCCGCGTCGCCTCCAGATATTCCCCCTGGCTCATCACTTCAGCAATTCTGTGATCCTCGATTTGCGCAACATACACCGCGGCATTCCATGCAGCCAACAACGTGGACGTACCGATATGGGACAATTCCTCCGGCAATGCATGCAGGTGATATTTGAACAGCGACCCCTCGTCGGCGTAACCGCTGCAAGTCACGTCGCCACTTGAATCCAAATAGGTTTTCAGCGCTTCTATGATGTCGTGTCGGGGCGTGCGAAACGGGTTTTCGTCTGGCCAGATATTGCGGATGATCTCCATACCCGGATCGTAGCCGGTGGACTGCACCACCACCATGCGACCATTTGGCGACAGGCTGGCCGCCAGTGGTGCAACCACGGTGCGTACTTTCATATCTGCCGGCTGACGAGATCGATAGGGTTGTGCGCATAGCACGAGATCGTAGCCATCTGTCATCGGCCCTCTATCGGGAATCACCGAGTCGAGCACGAACTGCTGATCCTCACGATAGAGCACAATCATGGACGGATGCACATAGAGCGGATTACCCGTCTTCTCACTGGCTTTGGTTTGCCATCCCTCGCGCAGAATTTCAGTCAGATCTCTGAGTTGGGCGTCGAAGTGCTTGGCAGTATTACCTTTGAGCGCAATATCCCAGCGCTTCAGCGATTGCTGATCCTCGGCTCGCTGTGGGTAGAGTTCGGGCGCTTCGGCATAGCGCATGTTGGTCAGCACTAGAACCATCTGCGGATGTTCGGCGAAGCGATCGGCCATTTTCTCAAGCCCGAGCCGCACATCTTCCATGCTGATTTCCTTGCCGGCAACCAGAAACGGAATATCGGGAAACTGGTGGTGCATCGCCCGCAATACATGTGACAGCACTGTGGCATCGCCCATGCCTGCATCAAAAACCCTCATCGCCGGAGGGCTTGGTTTCAAACGGTCGAGCTCTTCGTTGATACGCCTGGCGATCGCCCACTTCTCACTGGTCGTGGTGACAAAGAGCAGATATTTTTCACGATTATCAAAGAAGCGAAATGGTTCATTGCTGTTGTTAATCGACTCGGACATACGGTCACCTGTGGGCTGGTGTTAACGGGTTGAACAGAACTTCCTGGTACAGCCGGGCTTTTGATACTGGACCTGCAGCACCGGTCAGTCCATATCGTATACGCGTTTAAAGCATTGACCAAAGGAGCTGTGATATTGTTCATGCCCAGACATGAAGTGGTGACACCAAGGATACCCATGACAGCTGATCAGCAGAAAAGAATTTCCGATGCGCTGGAGCAACTGCTGGAGGCGATTGACGATCCCGAGGCACGAGTCATGGTGGTAGCCGAATTTCCGCAAGGTCCTGCTGACGACGGCAATCTGATGGGAGAGATAGTCACCGCGAACTTCGATTGCTCGATATGCATGGTTAACATGCTGGCCAGCGCCATCGTGCAGGTCAACGATAGCAACCACGAACAAACTCCCGAGCACCTGCACTAGCAGCGCAACAAGACCTGGGCGCTCGGACTGGCTAGACTGCATTCCCGGGTGTTGAATTCTCCCCGGTACTCAAGCCCGCCCCCCGGATGAATTGATCTTTTGGTATCTATAAACTGGCTCGACACGCGGCGCTTTTTTGGGGCCGATATTGCACTTTCAGCCTTATACTTACGACGGCTAGCGGCACCCTGAGGTCAACCGATGGCCGGTCAGGTGACTGGTTAAGCATTCGTAAAGGGCAGTTGCGCAATTGTCGCGCGATTGACGTGAACTTTTGACTGCGTGGTTTGAGATTGGTCGGTGTGAGAGGATTCGAACCTCCGACCCCTTCGTCCCGAACGAAGTGCGCTACCAGGCTGCGCCACACACCGACAACCTCCAACTTTAACAGAGGTTTTCCCAGGCACGCAAGCCCCACGCAGGCATTTTGAGCACCGGCCAACCCTTGCCGCAAGCGTAGACCACGGTGTCTCGAAGCGCGTGATCTTTCCACCCGACAGGTACTCTTGATCGTATCGAACATGCTGAAATTTTTCGAGAATCTGGTTTCGGCGTTCCCTGAGGCCGAGCCGAAGCAACCACCGCCCGGGCTGGGCGCATTTGTCCGCCACTACACCAAGGGTATGGAATGGCCGTTGCTGGCGATGGCCATCTGCACCGCTGCGCTGGCCGTTCTCGAAGTCATGCTGTTCGGCTTTCTGGGCCAGCTGGTCGACTGGCTGGTGGACAAAGATCCCGAGACGTTTCTCGCCGAGCAGGGCGATACCCTCTTACTGATGAGCCTTGTCCTGCTGGTGGTCATGCCGGCACTGGCAGTATTTCATACACTGATCACTCATCAGACCTTGCTCGGCAACTATCCGATGGCCATTCGGTGGGCTGCCCACCGCTATTTGCTGAAGCAAAGTGTCTCGTTCTTTCAAAACGATTTTGCCGGACGAATAGCCACCAAAGTCATGCAAACGTCACTGTCTATTCGCGAGGCAGTGATGAAGCTGCTCGACGTGTTCGTGTATGTACTGGTGTACTTCAGCTCGATGCTGTTCATGATCTGGCAGGCCAACACCTGGCTAATGATACCCATGCTGGCTTGGCTTCTTTGCTACATACTGGTGCAAACCTACTTTGTCCCCCGCCTGAAACGCGTGTCAGCGGAGCAGGCAGACGCGCGCTCACTGATGACGGGCCGTATAGTCGACAGCTACACCAATATATCGACGGTGAAATTGTTCTCGCACTCAAAGCGAGAAGCCGAGTATGCGAAAAACGGGATGCAGGAATTCTTGTTGACCGTACACCGACAAATGCGCTTGTCATCCGGTATCACACTGTGTATCGAGCTATTGAACTATCTGCTGATTTTTTCAATCACCACGATTTCAATTGCTCTTTGGATGAATCAATCGATCAGTGTTGGCGCTATCGCAATTGCCATTAGCCTCGCACTGCGTCTGAACGGCATGTCTCACTGGATCATGTGGGAAGTCTCCGCTCTGTTCGAGCATCTGGGTACCACCGTTGACGGCGCGGCAACTTTGGCACAGCCAAGGGAGATAAACGATAACACCGCGGCTGGTCCGTTAAAAATCAACGCGGGACAAATCGATTTTCAGTCGGTCGGGTTCAACTACGGCAAGCGTGAACGCGTATTGCAAAACCTGGATCTGTCGATCAAGCCTGGAGAAAAAGTGGGGCTGGTTGGCCGTTCTGGCGCCGGCAAGTCTACGCTCGTCAATCTGTTATTGCGGTTTCACGATGTCGAAGCGGGAAAAATACTGATCGATGGCCAGGATATTCGGGAGGTGACGCAGGATAGCGTCAGAGCCAGTATCGGGGTGGTCACTCAGGATACTTCTCTTTTACATCGAACTGTTCGAGAGAACATTCTCTACGGCAACGCGAACGCAACTGACGAGCAGATGATCGATGCCGCCAAGCGCGCCGAGGCTCATGACTTTATTATGCAGTTGAGTGATCCCAAAGGCGGGCGTGGCTACGATGCACAAGTCGGCGAGCGAGGCGTAAAACTCTCGGGCGGACAACGGCAACGTATCGCAATCGCGCGAGTGTTACTAAAAGATGCCTCAATACTGGTGCTCGATGAGGCCACCTCAGCGCTGGATTCAGAAGTTGAAGCGGCGATTCAAGCCAGCCTCTACTCGCTGATGCAGGGCAAGACGGTAATCGCCATTGCCCATCGACTATCAACCATCGCGGCGATGGATCGCCTGATCATCATGGACGAAGGGCAAATCATTGAGCAGGGAACACACGAAACTCTGCTCGCAGCAGATGGACTGTACGCCAGTTTGTGGGCGAGACAGACGCGCGGATTCCTCGTTTTGAACGAGGGCGGGCAAAAAAATATTTAGTCGATTATAAAGGCAACCAATCGCGGCAAGCTGCACGCTCGCCAGCTCGATTCTCAAACTGCAGGCTGCAGCCTGCGTCCGATCTCGGCCAGATGCGGTATGTCAGCGGGCGCCCACTCGATCTGCATGAATTCGTCAGGCGCGAGCCATCGCATGCGATCATGCACCGAAAGCGCTATCTGCCCCTGCCAACGCATCACCAAAAACACGCACAGCGATATCGATTTGTCGGTATCACTATGGCAGTGGCAACCGAGAAATTCCCCGTCTTCTATCTGGATAGATAACTCTTCGCTTAACTCGCGGCGCAAACACTCGGCCGGGCTCTCGCCGTTCTCCAATTTTCCACCTGGCAGCTCCCAGTAACCACCCATTGGCTGATTCGGCGATCGCCGCAGCGCCAACAACTGTCCGTCAGCGCAAATAGCCGCAGCCGCTACTTCAATCAGTGGCAATTCATCAGGACTGGATTTCAATCGATCTCGTCGAGCAGATCAATTTCATCCTGCGGTGTTATGCCAGGGATGTCATCGGTCAACGGTTCGTTGCCGGATGGCTGATCGGGCTCAGGGTCCTGACCGGGTACATAGTCGACCTTATCGCAATCGGCAACCAGACATCGACGATACGCGAGATAGGCGTCGCGCGCGAAGGTGTAGGGATCGAGCGCTGCCTGATCGAGTAGCGCGGTTTTCGACAGCATTTGCTCCCGTTCATTGATCAATCGCATCGCCATCAGTTCTGTCACCAGATCCTGACCGGCAGAAGCTTCGCTGACGGCGCCGAGTGTCTCAACCTGTAGCCAGGTGTCAAGCGCCGTTCCGGTGGCGCTGCGGAGTGTTCGCGGGCCAAGCAAGGGCAACACGATGTAGGGTCCTTCCGGCACCCCCCAATGGCCAAATGTCTGGCCGAAGTCTTCATTGTTTTTCTCGATATCGAGCATGGTGGCTACGTCGATCACACCGCCAATGCCCACCAACGTATTAAGGGCAACACGTGCAGAGTCGTCGATCGCCTGATCAAGCTTTCCCTGCAGGGTCGAATTCGCCAACACGCCGATATCGTCAATGTTGCTGAAGAAATTCCGTATCCCCAGCTTGACGAGTTCAGGTGTATATTCGCGGTACTTTTCAGCCGCCGGCTTTAACGCCAGGTCATCGATCTGGCGGTTGAGACTAAACATCCAGCGATTGTACTTCTCCAGCGGATCCCAAACCTCGTTGGCAGCGGATATTGTCGACTCTGTGGTCTGATCAACCAAAGGCGGCTCAGCCGCAAAGATCGACAGTGGCATGGCGAGCGCGAGCAGCGCAATACGAAGAAACTTCATGACAACCATCCCGTTGTTTTTTCAACCATTATCTATAGTATGAGTATCCGGTCGGCAAATACAAGTGCGCGCTGTAGTCGTGGTTTCGAGCTACACAGTAATTTACAAATCAGACCCACACCTTTTGTGTGCAATGATCACTTCGGTAACAAGCTGCCGTAAACATCAATATGAGTGAACCACCCAAACCTGCGGGAACCGGTATTCTCAGCACGCTCAGGAGTGTCGCCGCAGCCGCTTTCGGGGTGCAGTCAAACGCCAATCGCGAACGCGATTTCACGCACGGCAAAGCGTCCCATTTCATCATTGCCGGCATCATTGGCACGGTGATTTTCCTGCTATTCATCGCCCTGCTGGTCAAACTGGTTATATCCGCCAATAGTTGACTAATTGACGCCGTAGTTTTGACCAATCCGGACAACTGGGGTGGCGCGAGCGGCTGTGTTTCGAGTGTAGCCAAAGGGTTCACAAACAATTTCAACACCCTGATTTTTATCCGATATTCGCAAGCCCAAATAAACCTGAAAGACCGATTCCACCTACTGAGCAACCAATTGCTCAAGGGTCGATAAAGGATTCAAGGTGACAACCGTTACGTATGTAGAGTCAGTACTTAAACATACTTACATAGTCGGTTGAATAATATGCGATTACTATCACTCGCGGTTTTGGGTTTACTCTTGGGAATAGTCTATTGGGTAGGAGCAACCGTCTACACTGACAGAATCGAGCAAGACATCACCCAACGCTCGAATATTGTCCTGGCCAAATACCAACCCGACGTCTCAATTGATGTTGACGGGAGAGACGTCACACTTCTGGGCACTGTCGATTCCGACCAGAAATCGGACGAGATTGAACAAATCGCCGACAACGTATGGGGCGTTCGAAAAACCGCCAACCAGCTTGATGTCGTCATACCGCCGCCACCGACCCCTGAGCGCACATTTGATTTCAAGGGTCACTACACCGAGGGCAACCTGAAGCTCACCGGTCTGGTAGACAACGAAGACGTCATCGATCTGCTTGACGCTATTCCATCAGCGTTGCCGCACGACACATCCATCGTACGTGAGGGTATCGAAACCGGCGCCAAGCCACTGGCATTCAGCCCGCAGAAAGTCGAAACCGGTATCGCCGCACTCACTCAGTTGAGTAAAGGTGATCTGCATATCACTGACAAGTTTTTCGTACTCAAGGGTGTCGTGAGCGACGCTGACCGACGCACGGCAATTGAACAACTGATCGACACCCGCCGACCGGTGCTGGAACCCCTTGATGTGCTGCTCAACATTACCGTTGATCCCTACCTGCACGTGACTCAGGCGTGTCGCGAGGCGATTTTTACCACCATGCAAAACAGCACGCTCAACTACAAAGTAGATCACTACAACATTGAGTCGCAATACAACGACAAACTCGATGCCATTGCCTCTGTAGTCAACGGTGTCTGCGATGGCCAAATCAGTCAGATACTCGTTGAAGGCCATGCGGACGTTACCGGTGGCGAAGGCTATAACCAGGGATTGAGCGAACGACGTTCCGATACAGTCCGCAACCACCTTGCAGGACTGGGCATTACTGAAGAACTGGTTGCTGCATTCGGTTACGGCGAGTTCCGTCCGATCGCGAGTAACGAATCGGTCGAAGGGCGAGCGAAGAATCGCCGGGTTGAAATACACCTTTCAACCGAGCCGGCCTCAGCTAGCTCTGAAGACTCGGTGATCTCTACAAACTCTGCCGACTAACCAGAAATCTACCAGGAGCTACCCAGCATGATTTATCTTATCACCCAGGTTCTGGCGCTGTTGGCAATCGCCTCAATTCTGAGCGGCATCTTCGGTTGGTTGTTGCGGCGATTCAAAGCCGCCAAGGCCGAGTCCATGTTACGCCAGAGGCTGCGCCGATCAGAGCAATCTATTCCACCAATCAAAGATGCGCTGGCACAGGCGCACGACGATCTTGATCGTCAGGATGCGGATATTGCGGCACTGCGACGCGAGCTGAGCGAACGCGATCAATTTGCCGCCGAAGCTGAGCGCCGCCAGCGCGAACTCGAGCAGCAGATCAACGACAGCCTGGCAGCTTCCGCCCGCGCCCAGGCGGACAAGGACGGCTTGCTGAAAGACATCAATGCGCTGCGACTGGCGGATAACTCCACGCAGGGCAACATGGCACAAAAAGATGCGCAAATTGCCGATGCCAACGACCGAATCGATGCACTCAACCGGGAGCTGGCAGCGCAACAGGCGGAAAGAGCCCGACTGGAAGCAGACAAAGCCCGACTGGAGCAACAAAGCGCCGCTGCAGAGGCCGACATAGCTGCACTGCGTCGCGAGATCGCAGACCTGCAAAAGGCACTTGCCAATGCGCAGGCAGACGCACAGCAGAAAATACAGGCACTTGAGACAAAAGCAGCCGAGCTCAATGATGCGCGCGAAAAACAAAAGTTCGCTGCCATGGAGGCCAACACGGCTCGTGCAGACAACGAGCGCCTGTATGGTGATTTGAAACGCGACTTCGATGCGCTTCGAAAGACCGACGCCGACACGCGCCAAAAGCTCGCGGATTCAGAGCGTGCCACCACCGCTGCAGCCGATCGCGCGACCGACGTGCAGCGTCAACTGGCGGATCTGGAAAAAGCTATGGCCCGCGACAGCGAGGCTCAGGACGAGGCGCGTGCAGAGCTGGAGAAAGAAATCGCCGGCCTGCAGGCAGAGTTGAATCTGAAGACTGAGCAACTGGCCGATGCGACCAGCAAAGGTGCTGGCCTTGGCGAACAACTGGCCGACTACCAGTCTCTCGAGGCAGAGCTTCGAGCCAGAATCAGCAAGCTCGAAACACTGCTGTCCGAAGAGCGACGCATGGCGGGCCAAAGCCTGCTGGCACGCATCGTTGAGCTCGAGTCAATGCTGGAGGCCGAACGCCAAAAAGCGGAGGAATTGCCTGAGATACCAGAAGTCACCGACGTTAAAGTACGAGCGCAAATCAATCGCTCCAGCGCTGTGAATGCGGCCAGGTTGAAAAAATCAGGCTAGCGTTCTCACACGCAAGCAGAAGATCGAAAACGCCGGCACAATTTGCCGGCGTTTTTGTTTTCAGCTTTTCATTTTTCTAAATGGTCTGCGCCACTGACGTCCGGGCGAACGCATTCAGTCTTTCCTTGCAAGCACGCCCACCGCATCACGGAGCTTGTCGGCACCAACACTGTCAATCAGTTTCACGTCGCTGTCCGCCAGTTGACTGGCCGAGGCGCTCCATTCCGGCGCCAGCTCCCAATCTTTCCAATCTTCGCCGATACTGGCGCCGCTGGCCAGACGACTTGCCGCTGGGGCCAGGTTGATGGCCATTTGACGGTGGTGTCCGATCTGGGTCAATGACCCGTTGTTCAGACGTTCAATAAATTCGTTGCTCATCAGGATGTTCTCCAAAGCCGGATACAATTGGCAGGCAATTGAGCCGTGGCGGGACGCCAAGGCAATTGCCCCCGGATCGGAAAAACCGGTCTGCACAACTCACGTGCCTTCCCGAGCCCACTGTTCAAGCGTGCGGCAAGTCCCCGCACCCCGGCGATACTGTAGGCGATTCGGGCCACGCTGGCATTGAAGTAATTCGTCATTTCAACAAACCACCAGTATCCGACCCTTCCACACCCTGGCCTTACGTGAATCGTTTCACAGCGCTTGAGGCGGGAGTGAGTACGCGTTCAGAACAAACAACCCGTCAGTCAAGGTAATGTCCCAGGCCCTACCACTCCACCACGCCGGTGAAGGATGTGCGGCTAATGAATCGAATTCTACCGTTGGCATTTGCGGCTACAGCACTGCTTTGCAGTGTCAAAAGCTTCGCCTCAAACAGTGCAAGCGAATGCAACACCTATGCAGCTGGCTATGAACAGGATGTCCATGGTTACTTTCAACTGGACACGGGACGCGGCTTGAGTGGTCAGTCAGAGCAACTGGTCAAAGCGCTTGCAGGATTGTTGGATGGCAAATGGCGAGGCAACTCGTCCGCAATCAACTGTGTCGGCCATTATTCACGCAGTGACGCCGAAACCACTCATTATTCGGTCGAAGCTGAAGTGAGTCGAAAGCTCAACGGTGCGCTTAAGCTTGAGGCAGAGCAATCAAATCGGCGCAGCGTGAAGCTCACGCGTCTTTACCTCACACCAGAACTCGACAGAGTAACCGTAGCCAATTCACGCAACTATTCGATAGAGTTTCTATCGCCAACCCGGGTGCGGTTCGACCATAAGTATCGAGCTAGAAACGGTGTTACAGAAGAAGACGTCCCGAGATTTTCCCCCGACCCCCGATCCCCTGAAGAAGCTCTCCGATTCCCTGAACGAGCCTATTGCCTCGATGCAAATCCGAGCCAGCGAGAGGTGACCTGCAATAGCACTCGACTAATTCATGAGATAAAAGAGATTGACCTTAATGATGACCAACTGACGGTGGATCATCGATTATTTATGAATGGTTTGTTTGTTTCTCATGAAAAGTGGATGCTGAAGAGAAGCTAGGCTGCGTGGTGCAATCCTGCCAACGCAACACGCCTGGGAGATTTTCAATTCGCCCCGGGCGGGATGACTCCAAGTAGTGATTTATGAATATATCCTGTAATCGATGAGTCATCGTTAACACCGATCTGCAGCCAGTCGCCGCGTCGATCAAACACGGTGACCGTGCTGCCGATTTCCAGCGACGTCAGGATCTGATCGCTGGTAGACGGACCTGCTCGAACGTTGCTGTACTGCCGCTTGACCTGCAGCACCGGATAGGCACTTTTATCGTCCGGTGCGTCCTCAACGGCGAGCAGAGGTTTATCGACGGCCAGCGTTGCAGCGGCTATTTCACGAAAGCTGTTGTCGTCGGCAATCACTTCGACCGGCGGCTTGGCCGCATCGGCCTCGGCAACCTCAAAGCCCGAGATTTGCACTTGCTGCAACTGCTCGCCGCCAGATGCCGGCTCGTCCGACGCGACGTCCTGGCGGCCGGCATAACCTTCCATCTGAACGATCTCCGACGGTGACATCTCAGGCAAACTGCCAAGCACCAGTGCAAGCGCCGCGAGCGGCACGCCGAGCGCACACGCAGCGATTGCCGCCCATCTTCCGAATCGGGCGGGTTGAGGTGTATTGACCGTGTCGACGAGGTCGCTCGGATCTATATCGGGAAAATCTTTTACTGTTCGCATCGGGCAATCTGGCAATGGGTAACTCGAATCTCACCATGTTTGAATAGAACTGGCAAACCTCCTGTCGACAGCCGAATTGATGAGAGATTGTCGGGGTTTAAAATCCAAACCCACTTTCAGGAATGTTACACGATTGTTGTAGCCATACGCCAATTTCCCAACGATTCGACCCTCGATAAGTTGACAAATCCCTTTGTTTTGGGGGATTCTGGACATGGTGCAATGTCGAGAACCGATGCCAGCAGCAAAACTCCGCTCTGCCCGGACACCCGCGCGGTTATTGCGCGCGGGGCTAGCAAGGGGCGAAAAATCTACTCTAACGTCGTCGCCACAACCGGCGACTGCGGTCGGATGAATCCACGCACGGCGATGACTTCCTCAATATCGATACCGGCGAAGGCGCTGGTTTCTGGCGGCGCCAGATCGAACGACAGGTTCTCGCCCTCTCCGACATCGACAGTCTCGGCAGACTCATCCGACAAATCGCCGTTCAGATTGCGATCATACAAAAACGATCCGCCGTTATCTGTGTTGTAGACGCAAGCATTGGTGGGCGCGAATGTGATGTTCGACCCGCCCTCGCCCACCGCGATCTGCAACGCGTTTTCATCCAGCATCAGAGACTGATATTGCGCGCGCTCTATCAGACTATGGTCAGCACCGGGACCGGCCCAATTGCAAATAAAACCATTGATCGTACCCACTCGATCACTCGCTGTAACCAGGCTCTGTCCGTAACCAAACCAGGCATCGCCGTGCAGTGCGTCCGGCCCAACGATACCAACGTTGAGCACCCGTGAGTGGCTATCGCCGGCGCCGGCCTGCCAACTGTAGGCGTAGGATCCGGCATTGTTTGTCGGGTTGAATTCGGCCTGAAAGACCGAGAAGTCGTTGGCCCAACCGTCGTCGAACAACAACTGTGAATAACCGGGATCTACCTGACCGCTGGGATCAAAGCCGCTTCCGATCGCCGCATGCCCACAATACATACCGTGGCGATACTCGCTGCGAATCTGCTGATGTTGAAGCCGTTGAAACGCCACCGAACTCAGGTGGCGAACAGCAGCGTCAGGGCAATTGCCGCTATCGACGCTATCCTCTGCACTGATCTGCAGCAGACCTGAAAACTCCTCGGGCACGCCGTTTGGCGAAGGGTTGAAAAGCAACGCGATGTCCGATGAACGCGCATCCCCCAACGCTGAATCGAACTGCTGCAGGGTCACGTGATAATGCCAACTGCCGGTGTCCGGGTCTCGCGCCACTGAGGCATGGTCAAATTCGATCCCCGCTACGCCCTGCGCCTGCAGCCGGTCAGCTACATTCACACTGCCGCCGTCGAGCAGCAATTGCTGTTCATCAGCATGCAGTTGTCGCACAGTAGCCGCCATCAGTAACAAGCCAGCTGTAGTGCGCTGTCTGGCCGCAGATAATTGCTCATTCAACTGCGCAGCCGCACAGACGTGCCCGCTCGTCGCATCGTAATGCGCCCAAATACCCAGATCGCCGCCGGGTAGTGTGGCTATCTGGCCAGAGCGATCGGTACCGTCCGGATGATCGCGATAATCCATAGACGGACCAAAGCAGGCGGCGTGTCGAGACGCGGCAATCAGCCCATCGGTGTGCAAGCGTTCCGCCAGGTGATCGCGTCCGGTGAGTACTCGCGCGATGCGCTCGGCGTCAGAACGGATCGCATCGGCACCGCGAATCGCAATCGGATCGTAGTCGATCAACGGCGGCTCGGCGAACTCGTGACCGGCACAATGTGCCAGTTCAGCGGGATCGATACCGGTACCAGATTCATCGCAGGAGGCGTCGGTTGGAAAATCTGTGTGACCAGGCATGACCGTCTCGCCATCCTCACAGGCAGGATCTGGCGCATCGCCGGTTTGTGAACAGAATTCAATCGACGGCGGCACTGCATCCGGACCAGACGTTTGCCCGTTCAGATCACAAAAAATGCCGTCAATCGCCTCTGATCCATCCGGACAAATGCCTGCCGGTATGGAGCTTTCACCGGTGTTGCCGTCTGGATTGCCGATAAACGGGCCGTCTGCATCAACACAGAGGTCAGTCGATGCGCTATCGGCGATGCAATCAAATGCACCATGCTGCGCATCAATACCATCGACCGGGAATGTACAGACACCACTTGCAGGATCGAAGCACGCCGTTTCATCGACCGGAAACTCTGTTGTGCCCGGTGTCCCGGTCGGATCAAATGGCGGCGATCCATCTGCGCACTGACCATCCACGGCAACCGCACCGTCGGCGCAAATCAAATCTGCAAAGGTATCCGTGTCTGACAAGAAAACACCAAATCCTTCACTATGGCCCAATTGTCCGCTCACATCATTGGCAAAAGGTGATGCCACGCTTAGGCCAGTTGGAAAGTAGCTCGACGTTGGCAACCCGTCGAAAAGTTCCTCGGCACTGTGATCGAATATATGCTCAGCGATCACTTCGAGATGCCCACTAGCGGCGTCGGGCTCGGCGCGGATAAAGTATTCCGTGCCGTGCTGTCGAAGAGCGAATTCCACCGAACCTCGATCGAAACCGACGAACAATCGAAATTTACCATCGCTATCGCGTGGCGTCTCAAACGCACCCGATGCATCCAGTTCCAGAACGCTGTCGAGGGTTTCGGAGAACTCAAAGTACCAGCCATCTGTTTCCGGTGCCACGTAGAGCTCAGGTTCACCATCACCGTTGAAGTCGTGCTGCCCATTCAACGCAGGCCGTGCATCCAACAGATACCACGCGACGCGAAGAATGTCTCCATCAAGATGACGAAGTTCAACATCGGCGGCGATTCCACTTTGATGTTCTAGATAGGCAAAGCCCGGCACGACTGCTTCTACAACACCAGCCACGCTATCGAAAGATGGCAGACCGCCGCGCTGAAAATGAACATAGACCTCGCGCTCGTCATGATCAGCATCGAAGAATACCTCGATGAAGATCTCAAGCAGCTCATCTGTCTCGGGCACTTGAAGCCAGTACTCGCCCGGTTCAAACAGAGGAATGTTGCCGTCGGAATTCAGCTCACCCAGAAGATTAAGTCCCAGGTCATGCAAGTGTGGAAGCAGCGCAAGCTCTGACAGATCAGGACTTGCCACAAAAGCATCTTCCAGCGCCGTGCCGCTGCTTGTATCAAAACAGCTAAAGGACGCTGGATCGGAAGAAATCGCGCCGCAGGTGGGCAGAAAATCGTTCGGATTATCGGCGGTGTTGAATGCTACAAAGGCGTCGGCATTCAGACGCCCTTGCAACACCATTTGAGCCTGCGAGTCGAGCTGCGATCCAACGACATCTGAACCGGTGGACAGTTGCACGGTTGAAAAGCCGTTGTCAGTAAATGAAAGCGGGCCATCGTAGTTGAAAAGTATTCGTTCGGACTGACAAGCTTCGGCCTGCAAATGCGTACCATCCCCGGCGATACAAAGCGACTGGCCAGGTATCAGATCAATTTCATTGTCGAGATACCCTGGTGACGAAATTTCGGTTGTCGCGATCGACTCGCGTCGATAAACACTGTAGCCCGCGAGATCACCGGCATCGTTTTCTATCGGCGCACGCATCTCGATGTCACAGTTCCGGCCAGCCAGCCAGGGAACATGAAAGTAGAACTCGGGTTGTAGTGCTGCACCTGTGTGATCGCGCGCGGGTGCGTAAATCTGGAAATGCTCTTGAGGCAGAAAATGGGCATCGTCACCAGTTGCAGCACAAACCATTGTCAACTCATACTCGATAGCACCGGGCACAACCGCACCAAACAACCTCACTTCACGACTAACATCAATCGTTGAGAGCTCAGAGAGACTGGACAACTCACCGTCCACGGACAGGGATAGCTCCTCTACTACCGGCAATTCATCTGGCAGTGCCACCGTGATCTGACCGCTGGCACCCGGGCGCGATGGGCATTCGGCATCCCCACAGACAAGCACAGTACCGTCGGGTCCTAACGGCGGATGAAACTCAATCTCATAGTCCAGCGAGACATACTCGCCCAATGTCTGGCGTGTCGCGTCTGGTACCAGCAGCGAAACACCCAGTTCAAAATCGGATGTCGCGTCCAATTCAATTTGCACGTCGCCGCTTACTGGCAGCGTTTCGCACTGGGGTGGCTCGAAAAAGCCAGTGTCAGAGAATTGTTCTGGCGCACAAAGAAGGATCGTCTGCAGGTCGGTAACTTCACCAAACACCGCACCTGACAGGGATATGCTGGCAATCTCTCCCGGATAGACATTACGCGTCTCCAGCACCAGCGCATTGCTGACACTGCCATCCCCGGCAGTACGCGTTGTGGCATGCATCGTCAGCAGATCAAAATCATTACCCGGCTGCTCGTTTGTAGTGCCGGGCAGTTGGCCGGGGATGTTCGGATCGTGATCGTTGGGATCGAAAAGCGAAGGCAGGCCGTCGTAGTCCCGATCGTAGACGATACCGACAACGGTATCGATGTCGCTCGCGAAGGCAAGCTCGGGGTAATCCAGTGGGCAATCCCGATCTTCTTCGTGAAAACACACGACCTCGCGCTCGTCGAACGCTTGAAAATCATCGTCAAGCACATCAAACCGAATGATCTCCAGACCCATTTCAAAATGCCCGTACGGATCGTCTGCAGGCAGATCCCTGATTACCCTGCCTAAATAGAGCGGCCCGTCGTCGTCAGTGTGCTGATCAAAAATTGCGATCAGATCGTTGTGTACCAGATTAGTGGTAAATGAACCGGCTTCTTGCGGTGTCGGTTCCATCAGATACCGCTTGTCCTGACGCGAGAACCCAAGTTTTACGAAAGTCAGTCCAGGACGCCCCGCATCCAATCTGACCGGCAGACTACTATAGTTCGGCGGCACGCCGAAGACCGTATCCAGGTCTTCGAACATCTGAATATTCTCGTCAAAATGCACGCCCGCATAACGGATGAATACGCCGTCGGTGGCATCGCCGAGCAAGGTGTAGCCGTCGGTAGCAGCGAACGACAATTGTTCTGCAGGTAACAATTGCAGACCGCTGTAGCCGTCTGGATTGTCGAGTACTAACCAGTCCCCGTAGTAGAGGCGGTGATAGGTTATTCCACCCGTGCTCGCATCATAGGGCTCGGCCACGGCTTCATCAAATGCCACGTCCGGTGCCGTGACATCGCCAATCGCGTTAACACTGGCCACTCCAATATCGACAAATGCCTGCGTACTGCCGTGAAAATCGGTGTAGAAGTCAGCGAAGCGAATCTCCAGTATCCAATACCTGCCATCCGCATCACGCATCAGGTACAAACGCTCGGGCGCGACGTTGCCAACGACTACATCCAGACCACTGGTCATCAAATCCGGAGCCACAGTTGCCTGCTCGATTAACTCGCGAACATTATGTCCAACTACTGATTGCATACCAAAGAGTGGCTTGCTGTCAGTAGTCTCTGCAAGTGTCAGCCGGAACTCACCCTGTTCGACCAATGCGTACAGAGGTGCAAACGCAGTGTCAGTGTTTTCGGCTGCGGTCAGATGAAAGCCTGCCGCACTACTGATAAACAACAGGTCCACGCGTCCCTGTCCGGCAGCCTCATCTTCAGCGGTCAGATACAGCGGCGCACCCGGGACCTCAAGATTCGACACATCAATGCCTTCAGGTTCATCGCCCTCCAATCCCGGCCGGTGCTGATCGCTAATCAGGCCAAGCCCTGGTACCTGAGTAAATTGAATGTCGGGCCCAATGAACAATGGCGCGTCCCGCGGACACAAATCCAGATGAGGTACGTAGCCGTCCGCGTGGAAGAAAATTTCCGGCAGTTCATTCTGGTACCCGTCGATTTCAAATCGCAAGACATAGTCCCGCCCATAGTCCGCACCATCGAGAGCAGATAATTCTTCAATGGTGTAGGTTCTGCGCTGCAAACCATCGACGTCTACAAGCTCCGAACTGATCGAAGCATCGATACGATTACCCTTGATAAATTCTCCCGTATCGGGAACATACTCGACCCCGAAGACAGACAGGCTCAGGCGCTGGTGATCAGCGCCCAGTTCCGGGTCCTGGCCGTCAAATCGTTCGATTGTGCAACTTGCCGCGACGCGATTGGCACGCTCGCCCAGATCTGAACCAAAATCTTCAATGTCCTGCTCGCGGTACTGTGGCAAGACGGGAATGTCCCCCAACCCAGATGCCAGTTGTCGTGCCGCCACTTCAAACAGATCGCCATCATCGATTTCGGTCACGCTCAATAGCGAGGAGACGATGGTGGCAACCGAGATATCACCCGTTGGCTCAAGCTGTTTCTGGTTGTTATAGTTGGGTACATACCGGGTGTTGATCTCACCGTCGTCTGTGATGATCTTAAATTCAGTGAAGTAGCCGCGCGACGCATCGATCAGGTAGTTGCCGTTCAACACATAGTCGAGCAGAAACAGCGCTGTGCGAATCGGCACCGAACTTTCGCTCGTCAGCGTCTGACCGAACAGTTCTCGAGGCAGCGCCGCGGTCAGCCCGCCAGCAACGCGATCACGTGCGCGCTGGTAAGCGTACGACGCCTCACTGACACCGTTCACACCGACAATTAGATCCCGAAAACCGCTCGCATCAGCCGGATAGATATCTAAAAGGAGCTGACTGAAATCCAGACTGTCTGTACCGGAGACATTGGCTAGCTGAATGGCAGTGTCTATTGCTTCAGCGGCATATTGTGCGTAAAAGCTCTCGCGGCCGGTTAGAACCTGCGCGGTTTGTGTGGCGGTGTCGCCCAGAGTAAAGGACAGCGCTCGGATCAGCTCGGAGCTGTCTACCACGTGGCCCCCGGCGCGCAGCGGACCACGGCGATCGGTAAATATCGGAAAACCTTCAGGGGTGAGGTGAACCTCTTCTCCTACCCACTGGAAGTGATCGGCGATAACCGATGCCAATCGCTTGATATTGGTTTGACTGCTGCGATTGTCGACGATGCTGTCGATGACGCGGGTAGACACCAGTGTACTGTGCTGCAGTCGTTCATGCAGCTCATTGAGTATTGCAATCCGATCGATCAGGTCGAAATCAGCATCAGTTGGCACGCTGTCAAATCGGTTGATGCTCAACCAGGCGTCATCTACCTGCTGCTGCAAGCGTTCCCAATCACTGGAACCTGTGATCTCCGCCAGAATATCGTCGAGTCGCGGGACATACGCATAGGGCGGCACCGCATCGCCGTCGCCGTCGATCACACTCAGGGGCACCAGTGGATCGCTGGTGTAGTGGCTGTCGGCATCGAGTACACCATCGCCCACTTTAAACAATCGAATGGCGCGCTCGTCGAAGCCAGGTGCACCAGGCAGGTCGACACCATCAAACAGAATGGATTGAGGCAGTCTCAATGCAATGACACCCGCATCGCCTGTCGCGTTTTCCTCTACGACCACCGCGAGCCCCAAAGACAGAAAAAATCGTTGCAGCGAGCGCCGCTGAACGCGATCTTTCTCAGCCTGCGCAGCCTCTACCAACTGTTGGAAATCGTCGTTGTCATCGCGTTCCCCAAAAATCTCTGCCAAGGCTTCGTCAGTCCCCACCTGCTGTGCCTGCTCTATGCGTTGCTCAACGGTGTCGGTGACATTCTCGCTGATCACCGCCTCAAGCCCTGACAACAAGCCCTGCGATTCACTGTCCAGGGATCCCTGCAGGTTACTTTGCGAATCTTCCACGACGACTTCGGCGGACACGACATTGCTTTCTAGATCGGCAAGCGCTGAGTCTTCAATCACATCGGATTCCGACTCAAGTAACGCCGCCAGTTGATCTACATCGTTTTCCTCCAATGAGACAGCCAATTCCTGTTCCTGTGATTGAACGACTTCTGCAACGCTCTGTCCCTCCGGTATTTCGATCAGATCATCGGCGGTCTCTTCGAGCACGCGATCAATCTCTACCACCACGGTGTTGATCACGGTATCGAGCAAATCGTCCACCACAGTCGGCGGCAAACCCATTGCCACTAGCGAGGAAACCGACTCACGAATCTGATCGACGATTGCCTTGACCACGCGATGCGTGATTGGATCGACATCGACGGGCACTGGCACACCGTTATGATCGATGTTTGAAGGGTCAGCGATGGTCTGAATCGCCAGCGCTTGCGACTGACCGTCGCGATCACTGACGATAAGCGCGCGAATCTGAAGACGGCCGAGACTTCTAAACGCGGTGATGACATCCGCATCAGGGGTGCCCTCATCAACCGCCCCGACAGCTAACAGATAATCGCGCACGTCGCTTGCGGTTACCTCATAGTGACCGGCTGAATCGGTTTTGACCGTTGCCACCGGCTCGGCGAAATTCACATCTGTCAGTAAAAAAAGCGACACCAGTGCTTCGACTGGAGTCATGTCCTGTCGCGACAAGCTATTGGTGTCACCAT
Source organism: uncultured Granulosicoccaceae bacterium (assembly GCA_964646405.1). Taxonomy (GTDB): domain Bacteria; phylum Pseudomonadota; class Gammaproteobacteria; order Granulosicoccales; family Granulosicoccaceae; genus CAKZSB01. Next base: position 48,189 of record CAZYDV010000002.1, read on the forward strand.
CGGCGTCGCTGAGTATTATCGAGCCATTGGTACCGTCGGCGGACGGAGCATCAGTACTATCGGGATAGCTTGTTACCACACCGGTCAGCGTGACCGGGCTACTAACAGTAAAAGTGGTAACCGAGCTGTCTGTGGCGTCGTTCGAATCAATGGCGGTAAGCGTTGCAGTGACGTCGCCATCGCTGCTATAGCTCGTCTGCATCTGGGTTGTCACGCTGCAGTCTGCGATCAGCTCAACCGCCTGGCCACCACCAGGATCCAGTTCACAACTGATCATGTCGGCGTCAGCGTCTGAAACCTGCCAGCTGAACGTGACCAACAACGGATTATCGCCATTGGCCGTGGCGACAAAAGAATCGACAGTGGGACTGGAGTTGACCACCGGTGGTACCGGCTGTTCACCGCCATCGGGGTTATCGACGTTTCCGCCACCATCAACCGCGGCGCCACTCGATGGCGCAGATGCGCTCCCGCCGCCACCACATGCGGCAACCGCCAGTGCCGAGATCAGTGCCAACGTCAGGGGTCGAAGGGTTTTAAGGTAGAGACCACAGGGGTCCGAGAACACGCGAGGCAGGTTCATTCAAGCTTCCTTGGAAATCGATCGGACCCATTGCAACTTGTGTTGCAGGGTCAAGAAGCTATCGATGTGTTCGCACTATCACCTCATATTGGACTATCAGCCTCGCGTCTGCCGATCGGCAGTAAAGCATGCGCACAACTGGCTGCCAATGGACTTCGAATGCAGCAACACTCGACAGGCACGCCTGCGACAACCCAAATTTCATACCGTATTCCTGCCCGGATATTTTTCCCGAGATATAAAGCCTGCCACTAATGGCGCAATTCACAGCGGCACAGAAATTCGCTACACGCACAACAATTTCCACGCTGAATTTTCCGACTGATTCCTGGCATTCGCTATTACCCGTCAACGAATGGTCGATTTGCTATGATCGGTGTGTGGAAGGTTCCATCAAATTCCGGCTGCAACTCTGCGGACAAATCCATTTCTCATGACAATCATCCTGATACGCCACGGCGAGACTGATCTCAACCGCGCCAGAGTCTTGCAGCCACCCCAAACGCCACTCAGTGCACTCGGACAACAACAGGCAACGCTCGTCACCAAGCGTTTGCGGGAGAAAAACATCGACTGCCTGCTGAGCAGCGATATGACACGAGCCGCACAAACCGCGGCTGCCATTGCTCGGGAGCTGCAATTGCCAGTGGAATATTCCACCACACTGCACGAGCGCAATTTCGGTGACCTGCGCGGCACAAGTTACGATGAGCTCAATTTCAATCCGATGGCAAGCGACTACGCGCCACCCAACGGAGAGTCATGGCCGGAATTTCGCCAGCGTGTCGCCAACGCGTTTGCGGAAGTTTTGCGGTTCGCTGAGACGAGCAGACAAACGCTCGCCGTTGTCAGTCACGGACTGGTGATCAAGGAAATAGCAGCGCAACACCTGCAATTGACGCAGGCTGTACCGGATCACTTCGAAAACACCTGCATCACTGTCTTTGACAAAAGCCCGCCACACCGCGCTGCATTAGTGGCAGATGCCAGGCATTTGTCCGATTTACAAAATTCAGACAAGCACACCGGCAGCCAGGGTGCGCCGGTCTGAATTAGGTGATGCTCAACTGTCAGGGGACAGGATTGAATCCGCCACATAGGCATTGTTACGGCGCTCGTCGTCCAGCGTTGACGCCGGGCCATGGCCGGGCACAAACTGCACCTCGCGCGGCAGTGGCCACAACTTTGAGACGATCGACTCGATTAGCTGCGCGTGATTGCCACGCGGAAGATCCGTGCGCCCGATCGAACCTTTGAAAAGTACATCACCCATAAACACAAAGCCAAGATCGGGCTGATAGAACACCACGTGACCCGGCGAGTGCCCCGGACAGTGCAATACCTGAAACGTCAACCCGTCGAGCTCAACGGTGTCACCATCGTTAAGGTAACGATCCGGAGTAAATGGCTCGGCCTCATCGATACCGTATTTACCTGATTCAAGCTCATCCAGCAGCCACTGATCGTCCGGATGCGGGCCGATAATCTCGCAATTCAGCCGCCGCCGCGCCAGTGCCGCACCGCCGACGTGGTCGATGTGACCGTGCGTCAACCAGATCTGTACAATAGAAATCCCCAGCTCATTGACTGCTGCGAGCAGACGCTCGACCTCGCCACCCGGATCAATCAGCACGCCCTGCATCGATTCTGAAGACCAGAAGATCATGGCATTCTGTTGCAGCGCCGTAACCGGAACTACCTGCAGGTTGTACTTGCTTTGCGCGTCTTCGCTCGTCATTACTGTGCCAGCCTACTGATGTGACACCATTCTACTCGACGCGGTAGCCGTAAGGAGGCTGCGATCGACTAGTTTCCGGGGTTGCGACAACTTTGAATTAAGCAGGGGTGAGACGCAGTTGGATGGTGGCCAGGGACGGAATCGAACCGCCGACACGGGGATTTTCAGTCCCCTGCTCTACCGACTGAGCTACCTGGCCATTGGGTACTTCATTGCGTACTGCGCTGGTTGCAGCCGTTGCCAGATCATTGCGATCCAGCGCCGAACCAAGCGGCGTATTAGACCTACTGGAGCGGTTCGAGTCAAGTCCGGCTGCGGTTTTTTGCCGCACCCTGCGATCTGACTCACCACTTCATTGCGCGACCGCCGAAGCGATTCAGCCGCCCTCGGGCACGTAGCCATCCGGCATTGCGGAGCCACCACCAAAGAAGTACTTGTCCATCTCTTCCTCAAGGAATTTTCGCGCCTTGGGATCGACCGGAGTCAGGCGGTATTCGTTGATCAACATGGTTTGATGTCCAAGCCAACCCTGCCAGGCTTCTTTTGAGACGTTCTGCCAGATTCGTTTGCCCAGATCACCGGGATAGGTCGGGCGATCGAGACCTTCTGCCTCGCGCCCCAGTTTTACACAGTTGACCATACGTGCCATTGTCAGCTCCTTAAAGCATTGATTCGGTAGCGAGGTTCAGCAGTTTGGCAACCGGAGCGGCGAGGCCGCCAGGTAACTGTCCGCCACCAAACCAAACGATTTCCTCGCCGTCCATGATGGTGGAGGGCGAAGCGCTGTTCAAGTCTATATGGACCGGATGAATGCTCAGATTGAAGTGGGTAAACGAGTGTTTCAGCACATCCCAATGGCATACATCGTCCGGTGTAAAGCGCGCGAATTTGCGTGCCGCGGCAAGCAAATCGTCTGCGGTTTGATATTCCGGCAAGCCCCACAGCCCACCCCACAAACCGGCTGGCGGCCTGCGATAGAGCAACACGCCACGTTTGCGGTCGCGAGCGATCAACATCCACACATCGCGTTCGGGTTTGTCGACTTTGGGCTTTTTAAAGGGCCAGCGGGTCGGGTTTGCGGCAGCGTAGGCGCGACAGTCCGACTGCAACGGGCAGCGTTGACAGGCGGGCGACGACCGGGTGCAGAGGGTCGCCCCCAGATCCATCATTGCCTGGTTAAATTCGCCCGTTCGTTGCTCAGGCGTGATCGATTCGGTCAGCGCCCAGAGGCGCTTTTGCACAGAAGCCTTGCCGGGCCAGCCATCAACCGCGAACGCGCGGCACAATACGCGCTTGACGTTGCCATCGAGGATAGACGCGTAATCGCCGTTGGCCAGGCTGACAATAGCGCCGGCGGTTGAGCGACCAATACCGGGTAGCTGCACCAGTCCATCGACAGTTGTCGGGAATGCGCCATTAAATTCGTCTACTACGGCTTTAGCAGCCTTGTGTAAATTTCGCGCGCGAGCGTAATAGCCCAGGCCCGACCAGTGGGCCAGCACCTGGTCCTGACTCGCGCCGGCCAGTGACTGCACATCCGGGAAGCTCGCGAGGAACCGTTCGAAGTAGGGTATGACGGTTGTGACCTGAGTCTGCTGCAGCATGATCTCGGACACCCAGACCCGATAGGGTGTCGGGTTTTGTTGCCACGGTAGATTCTTGCGGCCGTGTTTATCGAACCACTGCAATACCCGATCAGAAAATTGACTGGCGGCGATTGGCGTGCTCGGCGGCGACTTACTCATCCAGCAAATTGGACAGCTCGCGGCGAGTCTCTTCCCTAAGCTCGGATCCAAAGCGCGCCTTACCATCTTCCAGCGCGCGCAGAAAATCGTCGTCTGAACCGGCTGCCTCATCGGCGGCGGCGGTCGGCACCTCGCTGACCATTTTGGATTCGACCGAGTCGCGTTCTCGCTGCAATTCAGATTCGAGCTCAGTGTCTCTTTGTGTCTCCCGCTTATCCTGCGTTTCCCGACGCTGTTGCAGCAGCTCATCGCGCCGTTGCAACAACACCTCTTGCAAGCGCGCACGCAATTCGCTTTTACTCAGACCGCTGAAGTTGTCGTACAGAGCGGCAACGTCGCCACGCAGTCGCAAAGGCAACTGCAAGCCGTTGAGAATCACCAGATCATCGTTGCCCTGGCCGGTACCGGTGGTCAGCGTGCCGGTCAGCGCCAGATCGAGCGCGGCGGCCGAGAAGTCGATCTCTCCGAGGCCGGTGACTCGCATCAGTGGTGTGGTCAAAGACAGATCTTCACTGCGCAGCAGATACTTCTCAAAAACTGCTGACAGATTCAATTCGGTGTAGCTCGTCTCAAGTGCCTGATCGCTGTCGGGCTCGGTGGTATCGAGCAGGCGCGCACGGGCTTGCCGAAGCTCGTCTGCCATATTCACAAAGTACAGCGAGCCATTGGTAAGCTTGGTCGACACGGCACCATTGGCGCTATTGATCAGCTCGGCCAGCAGCGCACCGCGACCGTGCAGATCGACGTTCACGTTGCCGGTGCCGGACAACATGACATCATCGCTTTTATAGTGGTCCCGCAATAGCGGGCCGAGCTCGAAGCCATTGAGGTTGACGGTGGCTGAACTACGCGGCGGATCGACACTCGCGTCCAGTATCAGCGTGGCGAATGCGGAGCCGGAGTAGAGCCCGCCAATGGCTTCGCGCACTTCGAAAAGATCTTTTTTCAACACCAGCGGCAACTTGACGTTAGCGAGCTCGACGCCGGCGACCCGGATGCGATCAAAATCGAGTTGACCACGGATATCGAGCAACGCTAACACCGCGAACAGCCTGGCGATGGGATCGACGGACTGCGGCCCGATCGGGTCAGTTGCCCGATCGGCCAAAGTCAGGTTGCGGTAGCGATCCAGGTCGAAATCACTAACGGCAAGTTCAAACGTAATCGGCTGCACGCTGGACTGAATATCCGCGGTCTCGATGTGCCCGCTCAACACCGTGTCATCGATCGTGATCTGCAGTTGATTCAACGCCAGCAACTGACCTGACTGGCGGATATCGCTCTGAAATTGCACCTGTTGGAAAAGTGCTTGATCGGGAGGGAGTTGCAGGCCCAACGCGCTGGCCCACGGCCGGGCATCGAATCGCTCGCTGCGCAGCGTGCCGCTGTAGATTGGTGACGTCGCAAGATTGGTCGCCAGCAGCTCCCCGCGCAGCGTGATGCCACCCGATTCGAACTCGATTCCAGACAACGCGAGTTCGCCGGCGCTGTACTGCAGGCGCGTGTCGATGCTGACGTTTCGAAGCAGATTGCCATCGAACCCGGCGGGCATCCGCAACCCCAGGTCAACCAGCAAATTCGCACCGTCGATGCCATCGGCATGCAACTCGCCAAACACCGCGGGCTCCGACAGCACCTGAGCGATATAGAGCTCGCCGCGAAAAGGCATATCTGCCAGCGTGCCAACCAGAGCCTTCAACTCGAGCGTCTGCTCGTCTATGTCGGCGACCATCTTGCCGGCCAGTGAGGTGCTCAGGTGACGGGTCGGTCGGTCGGCCCGATTGGTTGTGGTATCGAGGTTGGCAAGATCCAGAAAGAAGCGATTCTGTTGGAGATCGAGCTCGACTTCGGCGCGCGCCGCGACGCTTGTCGTGAATTCACCGTTGCCCGGCACTGCGTCGAATTGCAGCGCCAGGTCGAATGGCGCTAACAGGCTGACTGGCCCAGATTGCAGTGCAATATTTTGCAATTCTGCCTGACTTTCTTTTTGTCGGTCGATCCAGTTGACCTGCCCGCTGGCAACAACCAGCTCACCAATCGACAACAGCCCTGCCACTGGCGCCGCCGCTTCGATCTCCTGCAATATGTTTTCATCGCTGCGCGCCTCAACGAGCGAAGTCTGCTGCATCAGATCATCCCAGTTGCTTCGGCCCTCCTCGTCACGCTGCAGGTTCAGTTGTGCGCCTCGCAGCTCAAGATTATTGATGGAGATGTCACCACCGAGCAGCGGCAGCCAGTCGAGGCGCAGTCGCACGTGTTCGATTTCGGCAAAGGCGTCGGTCTCAAAGCCAGCGGCATTGGCGATCCAGACATCGCGCAGCGACAGACCCACACCGGGGAACAGCATGGCCCTGATATCGCCACGGATTTGCACATCGCGGCCAGTTCGATCCAGCATCGATTGCTGTATCCGGTCGCGATAATGCGCCATGTCCTGATCGTGAAACACATACGCAGCACCCAGCACCACGCCCGAGGCGATCACGAGCATCAGCAGTGTAAGGCGTTGGTACAGTTTCATCCGGAAACGCGAAAGGCTCGGCCAATCAGGTACATGCTAGCGGTGGAGTTTGCAGTGATTGCATTTTGGTAATGTCCGCTATTGTGCAACAGGCGGGCTGACGATTAAACCGATAACTAGTAGAAATGTCGGATTCAGATGCCTGGCGCACGCCAGTGACCGGATTTGCCGCCCTTCTTTTCGAGCAGGCCGACCTGATTGATCTGCATTCCGCGGTCGATCGCCTTACACATGTCGTAGATCGTCAGTAGCGCCACCTGCAGCGCCGTCAGGGCCTCCATTTCTACTCCGGTCTGAGAGCGCGTTTCGGCGCGCGCACGCGCAACCACGCAGTTGGCCGACTGATCAATATCGAAGTCGAGCTCGACGCGCGTCAGACCGATGGGATGGCACAGTGGGATCAGATCGCTGGTGCGCTTGGAGCCCATGATGCCGGCCACCCGCGCAATGCCGAGCACGTCGCCCTTTTTGTGTCCACCATCGACAATCATCGCCAGTGTCTCCGGCTGCATCTCGATTCGCCCGCTGGCAATCGCCACCCGATGGGTCACGTCTTTGTCGCCCACATCAACCATGTGTGCCTCGCCGCGGTTGTTGAAATGGGTCAGTTCGGACATTCGGCTCTCCGGCTCGGCAGGGGTAAATAGGACAAAGGTGGGTAATTTGACCGGCGACTCTTGGTCGCGATCATCAGTGCGTGCATAATGAAATCATGTCAGTCAAAGTCAAACTCTTCGCCAGCATGCGCGAGTATCTCGGAATCAGTGAGACCGAGGTCCCGATCGAAAAAATCCAGAACGTCGCAGACGTCTGGCAGGCGATAGCACAGGACAAGCCGATGCCGGAAAATACCCTGTGTGCTGTCAACCTCGAACACACCAGCGAAGCCGCCGCGATCAAAGACGGTGACGAAGTGGCGTTTTTTCCACCCGTGACGGGGGGCTAGCCGATGGCGGTTAACATCTGCGCTGGGCCGTTCGAACCGTTGGCCGCGCTGAAAGACCACCAAGATCGCCTGCAGCCCGGCTCGTTCGGTGCGACGGCAACATTTGTCGGCACCATGCGTGACTTCAATGAAGGGGACGATGTTCAAGCCATGACGCTGGAACACTACCCCGGCATGACCGAGTCACAGCTACAACTCATTATAGATGATGCCAGCAATCAATGGCCGTTGCAGGACGTGCTGCTGGTGCATCGGGTGGGAGACATTCGGCCAGGCGACCCAATCGTGCTCGTCGCCTGCTGGTCAGCACACCGCGCCGCCGCGTTTGACGCCTGTCGCTTCCTCATGGAGGCACTGAAATCGCGCGCACCGTTCTGGAAGCGAGAAACACTGGCGAATCAATCGAGCCGCTGGGTTGAGAAAAACACGTCAGGCTACTCCACTCACTAGTCAGCGCTTACTCGATCAACAGAAACCGGCTGCTGTTTCCGCGCTGCACGTTGAACATCGTTGACGTCCTGTCTCGAGACACCGCCATCGCAAGCTCTTCCACATCAGACACCCCAATCCGGTTGGCCGACAAAATGATATCGCCGGCACGCAGACCCCGATTGGCCATGTTGCTGCCACGCTCGACGGTGGCGACGACGACGTAGCCGCGACCGCTGCTTGTCTCTGCATTTTCGAACGTTGCGCCGTCCAGGTGCGAGGCGAGCGCGACGCCCTGAATCGTGTCGTTGTCGTTTGCACGCACCTGCACACTGGTCTCGTACAGTTGCTTGTTGCGGTAGAAAAAGATATCGATACTCTCATCGATCTGTAACAGCCCGATCGCGTTGCGCACATCGCTGACGGTCTGCACCTTGCGATCACCGATCTCCACCAACACATCACCCCGCTTCAAGCCACCGGCCTCGGCAGCCGAACCGGCCTCAACCGCTGCGATCACAACGCCTCGCTTGACGCCAAATACGTCCTGCAGATCGGCCGTGAGTTCCTGCACTGATATACCGACTCGACCACGCCGCACTTCACCGGTCGCGAGAATCTGTCGCAATAGCTGTTGTGCCATGTTAGCCGGAATGGCGAAACCAATACCGACGTTGCCGCCACCCGGGCCGACGATCGCCGTATTGATACCGACGAGCTCACCACGCAGGTTGACCAGTGCACCGCCCGAGTTGCCTGGATTGATCGAGGCATCGGTCTGAACAAAATCCTCAACTTCCTCGATCCCAAGCCCGCTTCGACCCAGCGCAGATACGATGCCCGAGGTCACCGTCTGCCCCAGGCCAAAAGGGTTACCTATAGCAACGACGAAGTCACCAACCCGCAACGCATCGGAATTCGCCCAGGTTAGTTGTTCGAGCCCATCGGCGGCAATCTTGACTACAGCGATGTCTGCCACAGGATCCTGACCAATCAGCTCGGCGCTGAATTCACGGCCATCGGTAAGGGTCACCATGATCTCGCGCGCATCGGCGATGACGTGCTGGTTAGTGATAATGGTGCCATTGTCGGCATCGACGATTACGCCCGAACCCAGGCTTTGGGTTTCGCGCTGCCGGTTGCCTTGTGGCAGGTTGAAGAAACGCCGGAAGAACGGATCTTCGAAAAAGGGGTCGCGCTGTGCCTCGACCGATCCACTGGTGGAGATGTTGACCACAGCGGGCGTGGCGGATTCGAGCATCGGTGCCAGGCTCGGCAGCGGCTGTCCATCGACAATGGCCGGCAGCCCGCCCGCAGGCAGTTGCGACGAACTCAGCAATGAAACGATGATCAGGCAAGCCCCGGTCAGGTGCTTGAGAAGCTGGTGCATAGGGTCTGTAGTGATTGCGATAGTCGTCGGCGTGGTTGTCAATTATACAATCAGTGCTACGTTCAGCGCGGTTCTTCGGCGATGACAAACGGTTCGATGCGGGTTAAATTGTGGGCTCCTTCGCAACCCACCACTGCCAATGGCCAGCAAGTTCATTCTCAGCATTGACCAGGGCACTACCAGCTCACGAGCGATTCTGTTCGAAAAGGATGGTACGTCAGCGTTTACCTCACAGCGTGAGTTTCGCCAGATTTTTCCGAAGCCTGGTTGGGTTGAACACGATCCGCAGGAGATCTGGGACACCACCGTGGCGGTCTGCCGCGAGGCAGTGGCAGCAGCCGAGCAACAGTCGATCCCGATCGCCGCCGCCGGCATTACCAATCAGCGCGAGACGACACTGGTATGGAATCGCACCACTGGCGAGCCAATCTACAACGCGATTGTCTGGCAGGATCGACGCACAGCCGCGTTTTGCGAGGAACTTAAATCATCCGGCTACGAGGCCACTTTCACAGCTCGCACCGGGTTATTGCTCGACCCCTACTTTTCCGCCACCAAGATCCGTTGGATTCTCGATAACATCGACGGCGCTCGCGAGTTGGCCGAGCGCGGAGACCTGGCGTTTGGCACGATCGACACTTATCTACTGTGGCGCTTCAGCAACGGCAGGATCCATGCGACCGACGCGACCAACGCGGCCCGCACGCTGATCTACAACATCCATCAGAACGAATGGGATGAGGAGCTTCTTCGGATCCTTAAAATCCCCGCGTCAATGCTGCCCTCGGTTCACGACAGCTCACACGAATTCGGGCAGATTGAAAAGGAGCATCTGGGCCAGTCACTTCACATCTGTGGTATTGCAGGTGATCAACAGGCCGCCACCTTCGGCCAGAACTGCCTGGAACCAGGCACCATCAAGAGCACCTACGGCACCGGCTGCTTTGTACTGTTGAACACAGGCCAGGAGGCGCTGCGATCGCGCAGCAAGCTGCTGACCACCATCGCCTACCGCCTGAATGGCGAAACCACCTACGCCACTGAAGGGTCGATATTTGTCGCCGGCGCCGCCGTGCAATGGCTGCGCGATGGTCTTAAAGTGATTGAATCGGCGCAACAGACTGAAGGCTTGTCATCTGCGCTCAACGACAATGCCGGGGTATATCTGGTGCCGGCTTTTACCGGACTGGGCGCACCACACTGGAACCCCGACGCCCGCGGCGCCCTGTTTGGCCTGACGCGTGACACCGGCATCGCGCATCTGGTCAGGGCGACTCTGGAATCCGTGGTGTACCAGACCAGCGACCTTTTTGCCGCCATGGCCGAAGATGGCGTGACACCAACCCGTGTTCGGGTCGACGGCGGCATGGTCGCCAACAACTGGCTGTGCCAGTTCCTCGCCAATGTACTCAACATACCGGTTGAGAGACCGGTCCAAACCGAGACCACGGCACTCGGCGCGGCCTATCTGGCGGGATTGCAGGCCGGGGTATACCGCGACGTCGACGATCTAAAATCGAACTGGAAACTGGATCGGGAGTTTAATCCCGCACTTGGCGCGGGTGAGCGCGATCAATTGTTAGCCGGCTGGCGTAATGCGGTGTCCGGCGTGGAGCACTTTGCCGCCAACGCGAAGTCTGGTGGTGCCTGATCGGGGTAGCGTTCACGCGTTTAGAGGCGATTTACAGGTGGCTGTTCACAGTGCGTCTGTCGTGCACGGGGGCAGGCGTGTCCGGGGCGCGCAGCTGCACGGAATATAGATGGCTATTTCTGTGGCGGCCGGCCAGGTGCGGCCGGCCAGGCTACGACCGGCACCACCCACGGGTACGACGGGTAAGCGCAGTCAGGCGTGCAGTGAACAGCGAGCCTGATCAGTCGGCCGATCGACGCCACAGCAACAGACGATTGTTGCGCGGCATGTCGATGTCTTCAATATTCTGCAAACCCGAAGCCTGCGCGAAACTGTCCAGCAGGTGCTTATCTCGAACACCCATGTGGGATGCCTGCTGTCGCAGCATCTGATCAAAACTACTATTGCTCTGCGACGTATGAACACCGCCGTAATGGAACGGCCCATAAAGCGCAAAAACGCCTTTATCCCCCAATAGCTCACCGACGATGCTGAACATTTGCTCTACTTCGATCTCGCGCATGATGTGCGCCGTGTTGGTCGAGTAGGCCATGTCGAACTTTTCTACGGGTGACGGTACGGCTCTGCTGACATCCAGTTCAAACGGCCGGCCAATATTATCCAGGCCGGATTCGTTAATGCGCTGAGCAATCGCGGCCAGATTGTCAGACCGATCGGTTGGCCACCAGTGCAAAGTAGGAAATCGCCTACATAGATACACGGCATGTTGTCCCGTACCGCTACCAATTTCCAACACATTAGATACGTCGGCAAACCACGGTTGCAACGCATCAGCTATCACCTCCTTGTTGCGATCGGCCGAGGCGGAAAACGGCAATGTCACGATTGTTCACTCCATATTTGTCGGTCAGGCGCCGAGCATACTGAGAAAAAAACCAGACACCAAAGCCTGCCGGGTAGATTAAAATTTGGCAATATTTTATTGACGGCAATCTGCTGCCATAGCCTGCAGTCTTATGACTGCACCGACATTGACTGGCCAATTGTAAAACCCCTACAACCTGCGCCAATCGAGCGTCGCACTCAGAACAGCTCAGTCCAGCCAGCCAGCGCAGCAGCCACTGTGACCTATCCAATTACCCGCGTTCGACCTCGTCGTGGCGTGGCGAACTGCGCCGCAATGTGGGATGATAACTGTCGGTCTCGGAGTCGCGTCAACGACGCCCCTTCGGACCATCAGTTCCGAGGGCGTGCACAGTGTCACTCGCTGTGCAACACCAATAAGGTGGGTTTGCGTGTCACTAACTTTGGACACCGCCTGTCTCATTCGTACACCCACAATTGCTCGCGCGCTGTTTCGCGACGGGTTGAAACTCTAGTACGAGTCGAAAAATGCGCATACTACTGGTCGAAGATGATATTGAAGCGGCGAGCTATCTCGTCAAAGGCTTAAACGAGATTGGCCATGCGGTCGATCACGCCGACGATGGCGAATCAGGGCTGAGCTACGCCAAAACCAATGCCTACGATGCGATGGTTATCGATCGTATGATGCCACGCAAGGACGGCTTATCGATGATCGAAGATCTTCGACGTGGCGGTGACAATACCCCGGTGCTTATTCTCAGTGCCCTCGATGACGTCGACGAGCGCGTCACCGGACTCCGGGCCGGTGGAGATGACTATCTCACCAAACCCTACTCACTTAACGAATTGCACGCGCGCCTGCAGGCACTATCGCGACGCGCCCAGCCCGAGAATGCCGTCACCACCTTGCGCGTAGCAGACCTGACACTCGATCTGCTCAAGCACAAGGTCACCCGGGCAGGGATCAACATCAATTTGCAACCGCGTGAATTCAGGTTGCTGGAGTATCTGATGCGACACACCGGCCAGGTGGTTACGCGCAGCATGCTGCTGGAAAACGTTTGGGACTATCACTTTGACCCGCAGACGAATGTCATCGATGTACAAATCAGCCGACTCCGAAGCAAGATCGACAAGGACTTCGAACAGCCCTTGCTGCACACCGTGCGCGGCGCTGGCTACAAACTGGTTGAAGGCTGACACCGCGGTAAACGCTCACCAGACAACCACAATCGGTGGCGTGAACCGCTACGACACAACGGTGCGACAGTGCTTCGCTGTTGCGCCGCGGCACAGCTCTGACGTCTCTACAGACACGCTGTTATCACAGAAAAGCCTGTCTATCGCCCAGTGAATATACGTTTGTTCAGCACGACAGCGTTCAGACTCACGATTGTCTACGCTGCGCTATTCAGTCTTTTCTCCGCCGTCACGCTGGGCTTTATCTATTGGTCGCTGCGCGACGAAATCGAGTCCCAGGTCGATGCCCGGCTACGACTGGAGACCGACTTTCTCGTCAACCTCTACACCTCCGGTGCGCTCAACGAATTGCTCGATGCCATTCAGCAACGCAATCGAGTTGACACCTACGGGCGTTTCTACTTTCTGGAGAGCGAAGGCAGCGAGATCACCGACAGTACCGAACAGGAATGGCCGCTGCGGATCAAATCGGTGCGCACCCACAGTACCAAGCCGATGGCTGAAGTCGTTGACCTGCCGGCGGACAGCCCACGCGCCAATCTGCCGGTTCGAGTTGCACAGACGCAATTTTCAGACGGCTTGAAGTTAACCATCGGGCACGAGACGAGCGACGAGAAAGCGCTACTCGACTACACCTTCACGCTGGTTGTCGGCGCTACGATGATCACACTGCTTTTCGCCCTTGGCGGAGGCATCGTGATGAGCGCCAGCGTGTTGCGCAGAATTGCCAGCGTCGACAAAACCGCCGGCGAGATCATGAACGGCGCCATGTCACGGCGAATTCCAGTCACCGATCGACGCGATGAGTTCGACGCCATCGCGGTCAAGATCAACCAGATGCTGACGCGGATCGAAGACCTGATGGAAAGCATGCAACAGGTCACCAACAATGTCGCTCACGACCTGCGCAGTCCATTGACTCGTCTGCGCAATCGCCTTGAGGTGACACTGCTTGAAAACCGCTCTGATGATGAATACCGCGACACCATCGAATCATCGATTGGCGAGGCCGACGGCATGATCCAGACGTTCAATGCCATGCTGAGCATCGCGCGCCTTGAGGCTGGCCTCGACAAAACCGAATGGCAGCACGTGGCGATCGGTGATCTGGCCGCAGAACTCGCCGAACTCTACAGTGCAGTCGCTGAAGACGCCGGTTTGGTGTTTGTGGAGAATATCGAAACCAATCCGATTTTCTATGGCAACCGACACCTGCTGGCGCAGGCGATCACCAACCTACTGGACAACGCAGTCAAATACACCACCGAGGGTGGGCGCGTTGGCATACATGTCAGCGGTAATGACAAACATTTCGATATCACCGTGACCGACAACGGACCGGGTATTCCGCGCGAGGAGCGCGATCGGGTACTGCAAAGATTTGTCCGTCTGGAAAACGAACGCAAATCACCTGGCAACGGCCTTGGCCTGAGTCTTGTACAGGCCGTGGTCCGCATGCACGGCGCCGAATTACGCCTGGCGGACAATCGACCCGGGCTGATCGTCAGCCTGGACTTTCACGGGCGCGCTGTCGACGCGGTTGCTGCCTGAAGACACCGGAGTTCTGCGTGGCACTACCCGTCCTGCCAATCCTGGTCGTTATTGTCAGTCTGTTGGTACTGGCGATCAGCGCCGATAAATTCGTCGAGGGCGCAAGCTCCGTCGCCAAAGGGATGGGCATCTCGCCATTGCTGATTGGCCTGACCATTGTCAGTTTTGGCACTTCAGCACCCGAGATTCTGATCGCCGTCATGTCGGCCAGCAGCGGCAGTGCGCCAATCGCACTGGGCAATGCTCTGGGGTCGAATATCGCTAACATCGCGCTGATACTGGGCGCAGCCAGCCTTTTCATGCCCATACCGGTCTCCTCGGGCATATTGCGCCGCGAGATACCGCTGTTGCTGGCGGTGGTGTTTTTCTCAGCCGCGTTGCTTATTGACCTGAACCTGTCCCGCGGCGACGGTATCGCATCCTTTGCTGTGCTGATCCTGGTGCTTGGCTGGCTGATCTGGCAGGGTAAATCACACGTGGAAGACGACTCGATGACGGGCGAGTACGAACACCACATGGAAGCCGCACCGAACCGTCTACGTCCCGCGCTAATGACACTTGTCTCACTGGTTTTGCTTTTGATCAGTTCGCGCGCAATGGTCTGGGGTGCGGTTGAAATCGCGCGTGCCGCCAACGTCAGTGAGCTGCTGATCGGCCTTTCTATTGTCGCGATTGGCACCAGCCTGCCGGAACTCGCTGCCACTATTGCCTGCGTTTTGCGGCGCGAGTTCGGCCTGGCCATCGGCAATGTCGTCGGCTCGAATATGTTCAACGCACTCGCGGTGACTGGTGTTATCGCATTGCTGGCGCCAGGTGATGTTGAGGCGCTGGTTCGCAACCGGGATCTCGCGCTTCAACTGGCACTGACGGTCCTGCTTTTTGTATTCGCCGTCGGCTGGCGCAAGCGACAGGGCAGAATCAACCGACTTGAGGGACTATTGTTTGTGGGGATTTTCGTCGCTTACCAATACTGGCTGTTCGCCAGTGTCAACAACTGACGGCGCAATCAACTCCTCCTGAGCCGTCGCCAATCGATACACCCACAGCACCTTGGAATCCGCCACCCGCGGCGCGGCGGTGATGCTGATTGGCATTTTGTCCGCAAGGCTCTCCAGTGCCGGTAGCTGATCAGCGGAGATTCTGAAACCCCGCAAACCGGCAGCCGATCGCAACCATACGATTCGCTGTGCGCCGGGGCTGCCACTCTGGGCACTGGTGCCCTCATAACGACCGTCAATCGATTCAGACTTTGACAGTATCAGCGCGCCGCTCTGTTGCTTGTTTTCGCTGAAGTAGTAGTAGCCCAGACCGGCCAGCAGCATAATTACAGGCAGACTGGTCAGCACAGAGTGAATCGGATTGGCCCGTACCGACATTTGCTGTGGCGTTTGCGGCGCCGCGGCAGCGCGTTTTTTATTCGATGTTCTGTACTTGCTCACGCATCTGCTCGATCAGGACCTTGAGATCGACTGCCTGGGCAGTAACCTCCGCATCCGAGGATTTCGACCCCAGTGTATTGGCCTCACGATTGAATTCCTGCACTAAAAAATCCAGTCGTCTGCCAACCGGCTCATCGCGTTTGAGTACATCGCGTAACTCGCTGACGTGCGCACCGAGCCGATCGAGCTCCTCGTCAATATCCATTCGCTGCGCGACGTAGACCAACTCTTGCTCGAGCCTGCTGCTGTCGTGATCAATCTCCAGATCGGCCAGCCGCGCGAGCATTTTGCTGCGCTGACGCTCTGCGGCCTGCGGTCGCAGTTCCCGCACCCGACCGAGAATCTCAACGATCCCCGCACACCGCTCCAACAACATGGCTGCGGTTTTTTCTCCCTCTCGTCCACGGGTGTCAATGTAGTCGTCGATCGTGGTATCGAGCAATGACAAAGCTGCCTGGTGGACCGAACCCAGATCGGTTTCGGCCTGTCCAACGACACCCGGCCAGCGAAAAATATCGGTCGCCGATACCGGCTCGTTGTCGCCAGCCAATTTCTGCACAACCCTGGCTGCATCGACCACCTGTCTGGCGAGCTCCTCGTTGACAACCAGACCCGTGCTGATGTTTTGAGTCGCCTTGTACTTCAGCGAGACCTCGACCTTGCCGCGGCTCAGACGAGCGTTCAGACGCTCTCTGGCGAGCGGCTCGATTGCCCTGAATTCTTCACTCAACCGGAGTGATATATCGAGATAGCGGTGATTAACCGATCGCATCTCCCAGGTCAGTGTGCCCCATTCGCCGGTGCTCTCTTTACGACTGAATGCGGTCATACTTTTTAACATCGGTATTCCTTGGTGTAGCCAGGGCTGAAACCGCTCATCATAGAGCGCCGCGCACTGTATCATGGCGCCCCTTGCAAGTCCGTTGATAAACGGCAACCCCGAATCGATTCAGGAAATAAAAAATGCGCCCCAGCAATCGTGCAAACGACGAACTCAGAACCGTGAAATTCACACGCGGCTACACCAAACACGCGGAAGGATCGGTGTTGGTTGAGTTCGGCGACACCAAGGTTATCTGCACCGCCAGTGTCGAAGATCGGGTGCCGCCCTTTTTAAAGGGTCAGGGTAGCGGTTGGCTGACGGCCGAGTACAGCATGCTGCCGCGAGCCACTGACAGCCGTTCCCGACGCGAGGTCACTGCTGGCAAGCAGTCGGGAAGAAGCCAGGAGATTCAGCGCTTGATTGGTCGTTCACTTCGCGCAGCGCTGGACTTGCAGGCGCTCGGTGAAAAGACCATTACGATTGATTGCGACGTCATTCAGGCAGACGGCGGCACCCGCACCGCCTCGATCACTGGTGCCTTTGTCGCCCTGAGTGATGCCATCAATAAACTTTTAGCTGGCAAATCATTGAAAAAAAACCCGATGCACGGCAGTGTCGCTGCGATTTCTGTTGGCATATACAACGGCCATCCGGTACTGGATCTCGACTACGCCGAGGACTCCAATGCAGAAACCGATATGAATGTCGTGATGAACGAGGCCGGGGGATTCATCGAATTGCAGGGTACTGCAGAAGGACACGCTTTTCGCGAAGAAGAGCTGCAAACCATGCTCAAGTATGCGCGCCACGGCATTGAACAGCTGATCGAGAAACAAAAGGCAGCGATCGCGAGTGACTGAAAAAAAACAATGTGTGCTGGCCAGTGGCAACGCAGGCAAATTGCGCGAGCTCGGCGACTCTCTTGCGAGCCTGAACATCGACCTGATTCCACAGTCGGACTTCAACATTCCCGAAGCTGACGAAATCGGACTCACGTTCATCGAAAACGCACTCATCAAAGCACGCAACGCCAGTCAGCATAGCGGCCTGGCAGCGCTGGCAGACGACTCGGGCATTACAGTCGATGCGTTGCAGGGACGGCCCGGCATCTACTCTGCCCGATTTGCCGCAAGCGCCAGTGGCGACAAGCCTACTGACAGCGACAATGTTTCTCACTTGCTGGATCTGATGAAAAATGTACCAGAGTCAGACAGAACTGCTCGGTTTGTCTGTGTACTGGTATGGATCGACCACGCAGATGATCCGGAGCCCGTCGTGGCGACCGGTAGCTGGTCTGGTCGCATCGCCATGGAAGCAGATGGCGCCGGAGGCTTTGGTTACGACCCGGTTTTCGTCGTGCCCGAGACAGGCAAAACGGCCGCGCAAATCAGTGCAGAAGAAAAACGGGCACTCGGCCATCGCGGTCAGGCAATGGGCAGATTGCTGCAACAGCTTGGCAACAAATTGGCTTAGCCTGTGACGATAACGCTGCGCCAGTTTACTGAATATCCACCGCTGACACTGTACGTGCACTTTCCCTGGTGTGTGAAGAAGTGCCCCTACTGTGATTTCAACTCACATGCGGTAAAGCAAGAGATTCCGGAACGCGCTTATCTCGACGCACTGATCGCCGATCTCGAGCAACATGCACCAGACATTTGGGGCCGCGCCGTCGAGGCCATTTTCTTCGGCGGCGGTACGCCCAGCCTCATCAGCAACGAAGGCATGGACTACCTGATGGGCAAAGTTCGCGCGCTGACCCGATTGCAACCCGATGCCGAGATCACGCTGGAGGCTAATCCGGGTACGCTGGAGCGCGATCGCTTTGCCGGTTATCGCGAGTCCGGGATCAATCGTCTGTCGATCGGCGTGCAAAGTTTCGATGATGACTGTCTACGAGCACTCGGCAGGATTCACAATAGCAGCCAGGCAATCGCAGCCTGCGAATCGGTACCGAATGCAGGATTTGATAATTTCAACATCGACCTGATGCACGGACTGCCGTCACAGCGCATCGAGCAGGCAGCGGCAGACATTGCCTCTGCCATTGCGCTAAACCCGTCACACATCTCTTACTATCAACTGACGATAGAGCCCAACACACTTTTTCACGCTCGGCCACCAGCGCTGCCTGTCGAGGACGACCTCTGGGAAATCCAGGACCACGGGCACGCTCAGTTGGCTCGGGCGGGCTTTGCCCAGTACGAGGTATCAGCCTTCGCCCGTGGCGATAATCAATGCCAGCACAACATCAACTACTGGCTATTCGGAGACTATCTTGGCATTGGTGCCGGGGCACACAGCAAACTGACATTTCCAGCCCATAACGCCATTCATCGATTGAGTAAACACCGGCACCCGGATCTCTATATGGAAAACGCCACCAGTGATTCAAGGATTCAGTCTCGCACGGTTCTGGGTAGCGATGACAGCCGACTGGAGTTCATGATGAACGCACTGCGACTGTGCGATGGTTTCGAGTCCGATCTGTTCGCCGCGCGCACCGGTGAACCGCTGCATGTCGTTGACAGCATCCTGAGCCAGGCTGAGGCGCTTGGGCTCATCCATCGCAGCCATTTGCGAATCGAGCCCAGCGAACACGGACTACGTCATTTAAACGCATTGCTGGAATTGTTCATGGTGGATTCGGACACCACCTCAGAGCAGAAAGTCACCTTTCAGCCCACGAAACGCTGACCCGATGGAAGAAACCGATATCAGCTGCCCCTATTGCGGGGAGACACTCGGCGTACTTATTGATTGCTCAATACCCGAGCAGCAGTACATCGAGGATTGCCAGGTGTGTTGCTCACCGATACTCTTTCGCGTCATCATCGACGCGGATGGCAACGTATCCGAGTTGACAACAACCCAAGAGAACGAATAGCCAAGCCGAGCGTTCCGACACCCTTGGAACACATTGTCTGAGTACCGATATTGAGCTATAATGGGCGGCTGCCCGATAGAAACGAAAGCTGAAAATGCCATGAAAGCCGAAATTCATCCAAAATACGACGATATCAACGTCAGTTGCAGCTGCGGCAACACCTTCGCCACTCGCTCTACCATTGGCAAGGACCTGAACGTCGAAGTCTGCTCTGCCTGCCATCCGTTTTACACCGGCAAGCAGAAGATTCTCGATTCTGCCGGTCAGGTAGACAAGTTCAAGCGCCGCTACGGCAAGAAGTAATACCCTCGACCAGCCACGCCCCAGCCCATGCGCCGCGCGATTGCGGCCAGGCAGGATCCGGATGCGATCTACCTGATCGACAGCAATATTTACGTATTCGGGGCGTGGCAAAATCGGCCGCCAAATTATGTCGATGGCCAGGCCATCAATGCCGTTCAGGGTTTCCTGGCATTCCTTTTCAGCCTGTTGGAGCGCCGCCGACCCCGGCTGATCGCGTGCGCGTTCGACCAGCGCAGCGCGCGCAGCATCAGAACGACGCTGCTGCCCGACTACAAGGCCAACCGTCCTGCACCGCCCACAGATCTGACCTCACAGTTCCCGCTATGCCAGCAGGTGCTTGAGGCACTAGGCATCACCTGGCAATCCAGTCCGCGCATCGAGGCGGACGATATCATTGGCATGTGGAGTCGACGCGCCGGTGAAGAAGGCC
Source organism: uncultured Granulosicoccaceae bacterium (assembly GCA_964646405.1). Taxonomy (GTDB): domain Bacteria; phylum Pseudomonadota; class Gammaproteobacteria; order Granulosicoccales; family Granulosicoccaceae; genus CAKZSB01. Next base: position 68,632 of record CAZYDV010000002.1, read on the forward strand.
GGACGTGTGTGATCGTTAGTGCCGACAAAGATCTCTGTCAATTCGTCAGTCGCCGCGATGCAATATGGAACTACTCGCAAGACACCTGGCAGGATTATCGTGCGATCGAGAACCGTTTTGGAGTTCGTCCACACCAGATTGCCGACTGGCTGGCATTGACCGGTGACAAAGTCGACAACATCCCAGGGGTACCCGGTATTGGCCCTGCAACGGCGGCCCGATTACTGACAAAATGGGGCACGATCGACAACCTGATAGCTCACGTGGATCGCGTGCGGGAAATGAAATTTCGCGGTGCTGCCAACGCTTGCGAACGGTTGAAAGCAGCGGAGCGACAAGTTCGCCAAAATCAGCAAATCACAGGCTTGATCGAGGACAATTCCGTCAATACCAAGATCTGCGACATGACCATCAGGCCCGACTTCGAGGCGCTGGCGCCTCAACTGGACCGATTCGTCAATCCTACCACCCGCAATCAGTGGCTCGCGCTGCTGCACTCGCTTGTCCTGGCGAAAACCACACCGTAGGGCATGCGATTCGGCGCGCCTGATACTGCTGAACAAACCATTCGGCATTGTCAGTCAGTTCACGGGCCCTGCAGACTCACTGGCTTTGCTCGTGCCAGTCAAAGGTGTCTATCCGGCCGGCCGGCTCGACAAGGACAGCGAAGGCCTGCTGTTGCTGACCGATCAGGGGTGGCTGCAACATCAAATCTCACATCCTGTTAAAAAGACCCGAAAAACCTACTGGGCACAGGTCGAGGGCATCGCCGATGCGCGGCAGCTTGCGCAACTGACCGCAGGCGTGACCCTCAAGGATGGCCCTGCCCGAGCCCAACACGCATCAATAATCCCCGAACCCACGGACCTCTGGCCCAGAGATCCGCCGATTCGCCAGCGCCTCAACCAACCGACCAGTTGGCTGGAGCTGACCATCAGCGAAGGTAGAAACCGGCAGGTTAGACGGATGACCGCGGCAGTCGGTCTGCCCACACTCAGGCTGATACGTCATCGCGTTGGACACTGGTCCATCGCGGGGCTGCCGCCGGGACAATTCCGCGAACTCAACGTAACCAGGGAATCGCTTTTACCGAATCAATAAATGTAAATTTCGATCAGTGGTCATTGTGGTTGTCAAGATTGTGATACTATCTGGCAAGAAATAGGCGTATCGAGAATGGCACTCCGTTGCTTGATGCGCATGGCGCGGTGAACCGGGTGTGTTAAGCGTTACCCCATGCTGAAACTAAAGTTACAACTGGCGTCGTTATTCCTGCTCTGCTCTGGGGCCCTGTGGGGCCTGAATGCGCACGCCGAGTTCGCTGAAGCCGAGCGCTTCACCGTGATCAGCCAGCAACCCTCGTCTGACCCCGGCTACGAACTGCAACTGGATGTTCTGATCGGCGCACGCAGCGAGACACTGTTGCTCAAACCCAGCGCCGTTCTCCGATCAAACAAAATCTTCGACCAACACGGCAATCCGGTGGCAACGCCGAATGATACTCGCCACTACGCCGGCGTTATCCAGAACGTACCCGACTCGTGGGCGCGTCTGTCACTAGGCGAGGATCTGAGCGGCACCGTTTTCGCTGATGGCGATCACTATGATGTCATCCCTGTGACGGACAAGCGCGCGCGACTGCGGCAGATAAGCGCCGAACAGATCGAACAGGTGCTGGCGAACCGAGGCGGCGACCGGCTATTGTTTCCGCCGGATTTCGATTCGCCGATTCGCCACATCCAGCAAGCGCTAACGATCGACACCGATCCCAACCATTTCTTCAATCAATCGGCTGACGCGAGCAAAGTCGTGCATATCGGAATCGTTGTCGACACGCACTACAACGAGTCACGCGCCGGTCGCGGCCTGAACCTCGCGATCGCGGCGATCAACTCAGTCGACGGCATCTATCGCGAGCAAATGGGCGTTGCCATCAGCCTGGATACCACCTTGCTGATGACCGACCCTGACACCGACCCGTTGCGTATGGAAGAGCAGTCCACCGAGGAGATGCTGCTGGAGTTTCGCAATTATCGGCGCAACACCGACCTGCTCGGCGCAGAACTCAACCTGGTGCACTTTTTCACCGGCAACCCCGCCAGCGATGCCAACATCGGCCTGGCCTTCATTGGGGCGGCTTGCCGCAGCGATGGCTACGACGTCAGTCTTTCTGTGCCGTTCCAGTATCCGGTGCTGCTGGCAGCCCACGAGATCGGGCACAATCTGGGGGCACTGCATGATGATGTCACCAGTTGCGCGGTGGACACCAACCAGGTCATGCACTCGCAGATCAGCTCGCAAACCAGCGAGACTTTCAGCCACTGCTCGCTGGACGCCATTGCTGCACAACTCACACACGCCACCTGCCTTAGCGAAGCGATCGACCTGCAGGTGTCGGCCACCAGACTGTCGGATACTTCGGCAAGCGTCGAGTCACACAATCTGGATCTGACCCGGGCAGTTGCCGGCAAGCAAGTCAAAATCGAATTGTCCAACGCCAGCATTGCCTCATTGCCGGCCAGTTGCGAGCTGGCTTCGACCTCGCGCGCACTGTGCCCTTCTCTGGCGCTGGCCGCAGGTGAGACAGAGACAATCACCTTTGAATATCAGCTCCTCGGCACGCAGGAGGCAATCCTCTACGCAGAGGTCGAGCCGATTGGCGCACTGGATCTGCAAACCACCAACAATAGTGTGTCCGTGGTGTTGGCGGAGGACTCCACACCCGACGGCGATCCGAACATGATCGCCAATACCGATCCCGCCCAGAATGGCAATTCTTCGGGTGGCAGTGCCGGTGGCGGGGGTGGTTTGACCCCTTCGTGGCTGTTACTCGGCCTGGTGGCCTGCGGCATTCGGCGGCGTAGCCAACATCGCCTAAACTAACTTCTTCTGTCGACCGACGACTCGGCGATCGATACCAGCGCATCTTTATAGATACCCGGTGACATGGCGGTCAGCGAATCGACTGCCAGCCGCACTTGCCCGCGGGCGGCCTCAAGGGTCTTGTCAATCGCGCCACTTCGGCGAACGGCATCCAGCACATCGGGCATATTGATTTGCGCGCCCTCATCGGCAATGCAGGTTCGGATCAATGCACGGGCTTGTTTATCACCATCCCGCATCGCGAGAATCAGTGGCAGAGTCGGCTTGCCCTCGGCAAGATCATCGCCAGTGTTCTTGCCAAGTTCCGCGTCATCTGCGGTGTAATCGAGCAGATCGTCTACCAGCTGGAAAGCGGTACCCAGGTGCGATCCATACGCGGCAATCGCCTGTTCGGCCGGTCGCTCGGCCCGTGCAACGATCGCCCCCAGGCGTGCCGCAGCCTCAAAAAGCATGGCCGTTTTGGCTCGTATCACTTCCATGTAGGCTTGCTCGGTAATGTCCGGTTCGCGGATGTTCAGCAGCTGCATCACCTCTCCCGCAGCGATGGTGTTGGTGGCGCCGGCCAGTACTTCCATGACGCGCATCTGACCAACCTCGACCATCATCTCGAATGCCCGAGAGTAGAGGAAATCTCCAACTAACACCGCAGCCTCGTTGCCCCACACCTGATTGGCCGTGTCGCGACCGCGGCGCATATCGGATGAATCGACGACGTCATCGTGCAGCAGCGTCGCGGTGTGGATGAATTCGATAATCGCCGCGATATCGACGTGATGCGAGCCAGAATAACCGTGTGCAAGCGCAGACAGAATCACAAGCTTTGGACGCATTCTTTTACCGCCAGCGGCGAGAATGTAGTTTCCGACCTGATTGATCAGTACAACATCCGACTTCACCGCGGCCTGAATGCGTTTGTCCACCAACTCCATTTCACGCAGAGTCAGCGTATCCGGGTCAGAGGCAGACATCAATCGTTCAGGATGGTTTCAAGGGGCAGCAAACAGTAACACGTGGCGCTGGATTTCGCTCTGGCAGTCGACTCCAGTGGCGCCAAATTGCGGGCGTTTCGTGTTTCAATAAATTGACTCATAGGTTCCCGCAGTCTATTATTGAGGGCTTGGCTGCGCAATCCATTTCGATGGGCACCGCTTCAATTAGTTCCGGAATTCAGCCGGCACGACCAATTCAGTCCACACGGCGCAACAGTTGCTGGTAATTCTGGCAGGCCGATGCGGCAAGTAGAACACAGGCTAACCCTGATGGGTGGTTAGTCCAACGGGAAAACTCAATGGCACACAAAAAAGCTGGCGGCAGTACCAGGAACGGCCGCGATTCAGAGTCCAAACGCCTGGGCGTAAAAAAATACGGCGGCGAGGCAGTTCTCGCAGGCAACATCCTGATCCGCCAACGCGGCACCCGAGTCCATGCCGGTGTAAACGTCGGCGTAGGTAAGGATCACACTCTGTTCGCCAAAGCGAATGGCGTGGTTAAATTCCACACGGGTGGACCGAAAAACCGAAAATTCGTCAGCGTCGTCGAAAACGCCTGAGCGCACTCGACTCCGCTGACCAAACCCCGCTGCTGCGGGGTTTTTTATGTGTGATGAGCCAACGCTCATAGCCCTATTGAACACCGGTTAACTCGATGAAATTCGTAGACGAGGCCAGAATCAAGGTGATCGCCGGTGACGGCGGCAATGGCTGCCTGAGCTTTCGACGCGAAAAATATATTCCCCGCGGCGGTCCGGACGGTGGCGACGGAGGCAACGGTGGCAGCGTCTACCTGTGTGGCGATGGCAACATCAACACGCTGGTCGATTTCAGGCACATTCGTACCTATCAGGCCGAGCGCGGTAAAAACGGCTCTGGCGCCAACTGCACCGGGCGCAAAGGCAGCGACAAAGTCGTTCAGGTGCCCGTCGGCACCATGGCTTTCGATCGCGAGACAGGCGAACTGATCGCCGACATCACCGAGGATGGGCAACGCGCTCTGGTCGCCGCTGGCGGTGTGCACGGCCTGGGCAACACACGCTTCAAGAGCTCTACCAATCGGGCACCGCGAAAGACTACCCACGGCACCCCAGGCGAGCGCCGAGAACTTGCGCTGGAGTTGAAACTGTTGGCCGATGTCGGCCTGTTGGGCTACCCGAATGCCGGCAAATCCTCGTTGATACGCAAGGTTTCCGCCGCACAGCCCAAGGTCGCCGACTACCCGTTCACCACCCTGCATCCGAACCTTGGCGTGATCAGCGTCGAGCGACATCGCAGCTTTGTCATGGCCGACATACCGGGGCTCATTCAGGGTGCTGCTGAGGGCCAGGGCCTGGGAATCCGGTTTTTGCGCCACCTGGCCCGAACAGGACTGTTGCTGCACGTCATTGATCTCGTGCCTTTCGATGAACACGACCCGGCCGTGGCAGCTCAGCAGTTGGTGCACGAGCTCGAAAAATACGACACTGCGCTGGCCAACAAGGAACGCTGGCTGGTATTCAATAAAATGGATTTACTCGATTCGCAGGCGTGGCAGACAAAAGTTCAGGCGACACTCGAAACACTCGATTGGCAGGGGCCCTGGTACAGCGTATCGAGCATCACCGGAAAGGGACTACCACAACTGTGCGACGACATCATGCTCCGTATCGAAGGCCTGGCAGAGCAGCAGCCCAACACCGATGAAGTAACCGACAACGTCGATGGCTAGCGATCGACGGCCTGTACGATGGGTCATTAAAATCGGCAGCGCCCTGATCACGTCAGGTGCAGAGGGCCTGAATCGATCGGCGATACGCCACTGGTGCGAACAAATGGCCGAGCTGGCACGCGCCGGCGATGAGCTGGTTCTGGTGTCATCCGGCTCAATTGCCGAGGGCATGCACAGGCTGGGCTGGAAAAATCGACCTGCCTCGATCCACGAGCTCCAGGCCGCCGCCGCCGTGGGGCAAATGGGATTAGTACAAACCTATGAGTCTGCGCTGCAGCAACACGCCATCGGCACAGCCCAAATTCTGCTCACCCACGCCGATCTAAGTAGCCGGCAACGCTACCTCAACGCCCGCAGTACTTTATCGACACTCCTACGCTTAGGCGTGCTGCCCGTGGTCAACGAGAACGACACCGTCACCACCGATGAAATCAAACTGGGTGACAACGACAATCTCGCCGCGCTGGTGGCCAACCTGGTGACTGCAGACAAGCTGATCATCCTCACGGACCAGCAGGGGCTGTATGAACGCGATCCACGTCTGCACCCTTCTGCCGCCATGGTCACGGACGCACGAGCCGGAGATCCCAGGCTGTTGGAGATGGCCGGTCCAAGCAAAAGTGCGGTCGGCAGCGGTGGCATGGCGACCAAACTGCTGGCCGCCGAACGCGCCGCGCGCTCCGGCACCGATACGATCATCGCGCGTGGTCACGAGGAGAATGTCATCCTTCGGCTGCGCGCCGGCGAGGCAATCGGTACACACCTCAGGGCGGGCACCGCCAAGCTTGATGCGCGCAAACAGTGGCTCGCCAATCAGTTAAAGGTGCGTGGTCAGCTAATATTGGACGATGGCGCACAGCGTCGCCTGCAGGCAGGCGCGGCAAGCCTGCTACCGGTCGGGGTGAAGGCGGTTGAAGGTCAGTTCTATCGGGGGGAACTGGTTTCCTGCATCAATCAGCAGGGTAACGAAATCGCGCGAGGACTGGTCAACTATACAGCCACTGAGGTTCGCCGGCTAATGGGCGTGCACAGCAGTGCGATCGAACAGACTTTAGGCTACGTCGACGAGCCGGAAATCATCACCAGGGACAACATGGTGTCCCTGTGAAGCGGGCTCTTGTGCAGTGCATCAAAGCACACCGGCGGGTCGCGGTGCCGGTTACAGG
>CAZYDV010000003.1:0-67526 GCA_964646405.1 uncultured Granulosicoccaceae bacterium
GGCTCTGGCTCTGGCTCTGGCTCTGGCTCTGGCTCTGGCTCTGGCTCTGGCTCTAATTCAGGATTATCTCCTTCGCTGTCCATGTCTACCGGGGAGTCCGGATCAGGGAGATTCTGACCGTCCTCCGATGTCGTGGAACTGCCACCGCCACAGGCGGCAAGCACAGCCAATAGCACAACGCTGAACACAACCCTTGCCATCATTAATCTACGCCAATCCCTAAAAACACATGATTATTCAATAGTAGAAAGCGAAAATCCCGGTAAATTTCCACACGCTATGATCCGACAGCAAAACACCTGGCCCCACTCAGACTGATTTCAAATGAAGCAGACTCAACCACTGCTCTGTAAGTGTTGCAGCAAACGCTTTGCCTCTTGCACATCAGGCAATTCATCGCCTTCGCACAATAAGTCCAACACAGGCGCCAGTATTTCCAGCGCCTGCCTTTGCCGCGCGTGAGCGTGGAGGATACCGGCGAACTCAGTGGCCACTCGCAGTTCGTACCATTTGGTCTGCCTATCACGCGCAACGGTTAGTGCCTCTTTATAGGCGACCTCTGTCGCTTCACAAAACCCGCATTCAAGGTAGGATACCCGACCAATCAATCGCTTAAGCTCGGCATCTTCCAGCCGTGCGCCGCTGCTCCGGGCAATCTGAATCGCCTGCTGCAGACACGGCAACGCCTGATCTGCAACATTGTTCTCGGTATGTGCCAGCGCGATGAACGATAGAATGAAAGGCGTGTGCATCTGCATGCCCAGTACATTCGAATAATTGCTCAGTGCCGCCTCTGCCTCGAGCGCCACCTTTTCGTGTTCACCCCGAAGCGACAGCAAGCCCGCCCTGACAATCGACTCAGCAACCTGCCAAATCGTCAGCTCGTGTTTTTGATTGATTGTCTGCAGCGCAGACAGACACGCGCTGACGCGATTATCGAGGCGCATTGAAACAAACATGTTCGCCCCGTGGAACAATACGACACCCAGCGTATTCACGTGATCCAGCACCGTTGCGCGGGCAAGCGCCTGATCGAACAGGGCGACGGCCTGTTCCGGAAATCCACAGTGCAATCTGGCCCAGGCGGCTAACACCTTTGCAGTGGACTCGATATCCTGACCATAAACTGACGGCGACAACCCGCCCGATTCGGGTGAGGTGAATGCAGCCGCCAGTTGCAAGTGCCAATCGGCCTCGATCGGCGCGCCCGAAATCAACTGGCTGAACCCGACCAGCCGATGCCCCTGCACAATGGTTTCTCGATCGCCATTTCGATTCGCTAGAGCCAGAAAGTCACTGGCCAGCTCACACGCCCTGGGCACACTCCCCGTGTGTAAATGGTAGACGAGTCGACTGTACAGAATAGGGAAAATCCGGCTCGTATCGCCCAAAGCTTCTGACAACTGCAGCGCCATTTGCGTATTGCGATCCATCTCGGCGGAACTGTATCCGCCGGTTGCGATCAAGGGACCGCTTAGATCTATATGCAACTCCAGTTTGGTTGCCAACAAATGCGGCGTCTGCTCGATTTGATTCAGCACGTCAATCGCCTGATTTAGCTGAACTACCGCCTCGGCATCAGCAGAACGGCTCGCGGAGCGTTTACCCGCCCGGTGCCAGTAAATCAATGCCGAATCATACGAGTGGGCCTCAGCAAAGTGATAGGCCACCAATTCCGGCGCGGTTTCAACGGTTTGGGGAAACTCTTGCACCAGTGTATTGGCGACGTTGAGGTGATGTGCCTGGCGCAGGTCTGTCAGCATACTGCTATAGACAGAGTCCTGAACCAGTGCGTGTTTGAACGAGTATTGGACTTTGCTGGCGGTACCAGACCGATAGAGCAGTTCAGTTTGAATCAACTGATGGATGGCTTCATTGAAATAGTGTTTTTGTTTTTGAAATACTGACTCCAGAAGATCCAGCGGAATATCCCGCCCGATGACCGAGCCCACTTGAACGACCTCCTTGGCGCGGGCACTGAGCCTATCAATCCGTGCCAACAGTGACGCACGCAGTGTATCGGGGATATCAATCGCGGCAATATCAAGACCGCCTTCCACCAGTGACTTGGTCAACTCCTCAATAAAAAGCGGTATGCCATCGGTACGCGAGACGATGCGATCGACCGCCGCATCGGTCAGAAAATCACCGGCGACCGCGCGCACCAGGTTAGCGCTGTAGATCTTGCCCAGGCGATTCAATCGCAGGGACGAGACATTGTTGTAGCCTTGCAGCGCCGGCTTCCATTCGGTGCGATGTGTAACGACCAGCAACACGCTGGACTGTTGTATTCGACTGATCGCAAGTTCAAGGAGCTCTTCGCTGGCAGGGTCAATCCAGTGCGCATCTTCGATCAAAAACAGTATCGGACCACGAGCTGCCAGTGCGACCAACTGCGAGACGAGGATTTCAAGCGTGCGTGTTTTCGTTTGTAACGGCGAGAGTGTTTGGGCACCGTAGCGATGCTCGAACGGGATTGACAGCAAATGGGCAAATATTTTGAGGTCGTCGGGATTCACTGTGCCCAATGCCTGAAGAAATGCTTCTATTTTATCGAGCCGGATATCCGCTGCATCGTCCGGCTCCAGATTGGCCGCCCTTTGCAGCTGCGCTATCGCGGGGTAAAAGGCACTGGACGTACGGTTTGGCACGCACTGATAGCGAATGGACACACGTTTTGATGAATCGACTTCCTGTCGCAGCCCTTCCAGCAGACGAGATTTTCCTATCCCCGCTTCACCGGATATAAAAACGGTCTGCCCTTCTGCACCACAGGCCAGCTGCCATCGATCAAGTAACAGATTCAACTCGGTCTTACGACCCAACAGCGGATTGAGCGCGGCACCATGAGACGATTCGAACCGACTTTCGACGGGCCGTGCGCGGGCGATCTCCCAGACGGAAACCGGGGCGGCATAGCCCTTGACGAGGTGCTGGCCCAACTCGATATATTCGAATCCACCGCCGGCGAGGTTGCGGGTGTTGTTTGAAACGACGACCGTATCGGGTCGAGCAAGCGATTGAAGACGCGCTGCGAAGTTCGGGGTTTCCCCGGTGACCGCGGTTTGCGCCGATGAGCCACTGCCGATCAGATCGCCAACAATGACCCGGCCGGTGGCTATGCCAATACGCACGGAGCCGGCGTTTGAGCGCCTGCAGGCACTGACAACTTCAAGGCCGGCAGTGACCGCCCGCTCGGCGTCGCTTTCATCAGCCATTGGGTAACCGAAGTACACCAGCACCCCATCGCCCATGTATTGAGCCACAAAGCCGCCGTGAAGTTGAACCGCTTTAGCGCAGGTGCTGTGAAAACACCTGACTACGGCCCGATATTCTTCTGCGTCCAGGCGGGTTGCAAGTTCTGTAGAACCCACCAGATCGCAAAACATCACACTGAGTTGGCGGTGTTCAGCAGCGGATGCCTGAAAGGATGACGCCGGTGTAACGGCCAGCGCGGGAGGCAGGCCAGACTCTGCTCCAGATTCACCAATTGTTGATGAGGGCAGCGCCGCCAGTATTTTTTTTCGATCGGCAAGCTTTGCAACGCCGAGGTCCTTCAGATCCTCGTTGGTGAGTTCAAGCAGCAGCGCCCAGTCGACTTCGTTGAATTCGAAGGATTCAACAAATTGTTCAAATCCATTTTCGATCAGCCAGTGCCGAACATCCGTTGCCACAATCGTTCTCTGGGTTGCCAGTTTCCCGGTATCCGGGTTGAGGGTACTGCAACCGCCAAACTGGAAAAATCAGCATTGTTTGTCAAAGCGCTTGGCTTCAACAATGATATCGGTAAACCGTTTGCAGCTCATCATTTACCGCGCATCGGCGTCGATGCAATTGATTACCAGGGTTCGGCGAAATCACAGCCCCATGACCCGGCCGGTCAATCCTGCTGTTTCAGCTCGTAGACACATCGGAATCCAATATATACCGCGGCGAAATCCCGGGGTTTGTACTGTGCGCCCTGCTCGGTTGTTTTCTGTGCGCCGTACCACCACGAACCGCCAGCGGTCAGTGCTCGATCCCCGTCGACATCGGCCAGCCACTCCCAGACATTCGCCCCCATATCGTACAAGCCGTTGATACCACGCCTGCTGTTGGCAGCCGGCGCGTGTCGCGGCCAATCATCCTCGCCGGCGGTATTCATGCCTGCTGGCTGATCACCAACAGGATACTCGTAGCGTCTGCCGCGGATAAAACCGTCGGTTGGATTTTCGCGTCGTTCCGTGTAAGCAGCGACACGCCATTGCGAAAAGGTTGGCAGCCGACCACCGACAGCGCGGCAATGATCTGTCGCCTCATACCAGGTCACGTGTACGGCGGGCTCAGAGTCAGCGGCAGCCGCTCCGTACGGAGCGTGCCAGAACCAACCCGGACGTTGCTGCCAGCCGGCATCATACTCATAACCGCCGCCGTCACGTTCTGCCTTGGTGGCTTTGTTTCCAGGGGCGAGTCGCTGCCGAATCTGCCCGACAGTGACCTCGGTGACATCAATGGCAAAGTTGTCCACGATCACCCGGGTTCCGATTAGCCCACCGGACGCCGGCTGCCCGGCACCAGCCGACACACCCGAGGCCAGCATGAACAAAAGTACCAGTCCTGCCACAGGGTGTATTTTCATCGATTCAGCCATTGGGCACATCGAACCTCCAGCGCGCGCGAACCGGCTCTACCAAGCGGCAATCGTCAACGAACAACGGGCGCCAGCGATCGGCAGCCGAGTAGGTCGCTGCCGAACGCAGCCCCACTGCCAGGCACAATCCTGAACCATCGAGTTCAAGACCACCCGCCTCGCGCAGGATGAATCGTTGCAAACCGGCGGTTTCCATAAACGCGGTGTCCTCGCCACAAGGTCGCAACAACACAGCAGTACCCGGCAACGCGCGCGAGTTAATGCCGGCCACCGTGACGCACAAATCCAACTCAATAAAACGAATCAGCCCGGCTTCAAACACCACGGCGCTATCTACCGTGAGCCGCGGCTTGCAGTTGTGAGCGAAAAGCGGCAAATCGGTACGCAGATAGCCGGGTGTTCCCGGCACGTCGATACAGTAGCCATCAACAGGTCTGTCCAGCGGATCGATCAGCCGCAGGTGGGCGGGTTCGGTCGCGAGTCCAGGCACCGTGCCTAGACTCAACTGCATCCAGCAGACTATGGCCCACACACACAGTCGAACTACTGCCCGAGATGTCATGTCGTTATCCATCACCCTGCCCTCACGCCCCTTTGGCGCGCTCAGCCTGCCGATTCGGCGCGCCTCCACGCAACAACCCAACAATGAGCGGTTGCGGAAAATCATGGCCAGGAATTGGCGCTTGCCCGGATCACAGCCGCCCCAGCAACACGGCAAGTGCGCATACAAAAATTTCATCTTGTTGTTTTATCTGGTTTTTTCCCAATTGGTAAGCATCTGAAGTAAGCGATTAAGTGCTACGTGGCAGAGCCGGGCTCTGGTTCGCCTGATCTATTGTTGAGTTCAGTTATACTTCACCTTGTCAGTACACCCGGACAGCCGATACTGACAGAACTCAACTCCTACCAGAATCCAGCCAGCGAACTGGCGTAACTGAATTCCACTGCAGCAAACCTCCGAAAGTACCTGACACTACTCGATAAAGCCGAACTTGCGCTGCTGGCAAACGATGTTCCTGAATTAGAAGTGTTGGTTACTGAAGCCCGCGAGACAGGCTTCACAGACCCTCGACTCAAAGCGATCAGCACCGGATTGCTCAATGCACGAGAGCGTGCTTCCATTGAAACGCAAAAGAACCTGCTCGCAGAGAAAAGCTATCAGCTGCACCTGGCCAATGCCACACACCACCTGGCATCCGGCAACCTCTCCCTCGCGAATGCAGAGATCGCATTGGGACGCAGCCTTGGTATAAACGACGACTCTCTTAGCCTGATTGCCAGTCGAATAAAGGCACAAGAGCAACAGCAGGCTGCATCCCTGCTTGAAATAGAGATAGACAAAGCCAATTTACAGTTCGAACAATTACTGCAGGCCATTCAGCTACGAAACGCGAGGGCCATCACTTCGCTAACGACCGGTACCAATCGTGGCGCTTTATTCAGCGGACTCTTTGACCGATACATCGAGGTTAACGCAAGCTTAACCGGCTTGTCGGTTACGCCCGACAACTCAGCAGTCAGTGCAACGTTGCGACTCGATAACATGCGACTTCCCAATGGCAACCTGACGTACCCGCCCAGCAGCTACGGCGAGATTCAATTATCTCTGACACGAACTCAAAAGGGGTGGTCAAAAATCCAATGGTAACCACACGAATTCTACCGGCAACACTCGCCGCATTGCTTGCAGCCTGCGGTGCAGATAAAAGTAGCTCGCCGCTTCAACTCCCACTACCCGAGCCCATTCGACAGATAGCCGCAATCAATGGTGCGCAATTGTCGTTAGAAGTATCCATCAACAACAATCAACCACAGATATTCCTGGGTCAGGGCGCAACGCAATCATGGCGTATTTCCCTGAACGTACCGGCGTCGACATCCAACAACACGATTAGTATCACATGGATCGAAACCTACCAGCAACAGCGGCTGGTACTGGCACAGCAGACCCATACATTCGATACTGGCACCGAAACCACCACTGTTTCTGTGGGCAACAACTACGTCACCGCCGGAATCGGTTTCGACTTCGATAGCGACAACATCTCTAATCTCGCCGAACGACTGAACGAAACCGATCCATTGGTGGCAGATTCAGGTGAACTGGTTATTAACGAACCGCCCGTCGTCGATATCACCGGCGGCTGCTACATGATGGGGAGCCCGGAGACTGAAGTGCTTCGACACAGTTCCGAGATTCAGCATCAGGTGTGTGTCAGTGATTTCCAGATCGGCAAATACGAAGTGACGTTCGAGCAGTACGATCAATTTGCCACATTAACCGACCGACCGCTTCCCGACGACCTGGGCTGGGGTCGGGGTTCAATGCCAGTTACCAACGTAAGCTGGTTTGACGCTATCGCTTACACCGAATGGAACACACAGTTTATCAATCCAGCAGGTAGCCACACAGCAGGGCGTCCTCTTCTGCGAAACTGACACTGGGCAGTAAAGCATCAATAATCGCCAGCCGCGAGGGATTGACAGAGTAGGATACGACACAACTGGCGTCTTCATAGGAAAACGTAATCGTAGTATCTCTCATCACAAAGAACTGGCTTGGACTGTTAAACACCAGCGTATCTGCAATCGGCAGGCCGTCATCGTTGTATTCTCTGTTTCTCGTTTGAAAAACCGTATCACTCAATACGTCGCGCTCGACAATACGAGACACTCGCCCCTGATCGTCTCTTTCAATTGAAGTCAGTTCTTGTGCGAATAGTATATTTGAACCGGAAAAAGAGCGCTGTTCTAACGATGTGACCAGGCCTAGACTGTCGTAGCTTATCGTCAACTCATCTGATTCATCAAAATCATCTCCGCAGTTTTCGGTGACAAGCAGACTTTGTAACTGACTTTGCGCATTGTAGGTAATGGCTGATGTGAAGGCGCCATCGGTTGAATCAATCGAGCTAAGACGACCGTCGGTGTAATCGTAAACGCGTGTCGTGTCCCCCTCCGCAGCAACTGAGAAATCGTCACAGACGGGATCGTTTTCCATATCTTCAATCAGTCTGCCGCCACTGTCGTAGCGGAAAGTCTGTTGATCGCCGTCTGAATCTGAAATAGCCGCAACTCGACCATTCTGGTAGGAGATTACCCGCTCATCGCCCGTGTCACTTTCAGATACCCGGATCAAACCATCATCGGAATATTCATATTGTCTGGTGGTGGTGACAGCCGGCGTACTTTCCAGATCCTGAAATTCAATGCGTGAGACTCGACCCAGATCATCATAGAAATACGTTTCGATCCGATCGATGGTTTCATTCCGGGAATAATCGAAGCTAATGGTCTTTACCCGCGAGCTGGTCTCGATTGGCAGCCCGTTTCCATTACCGGCGCTATCTCCGGCACCGTCACCACCGCCACACGCCACGACCGCAAGCGTTACTGCGCACAACGCAGGAAGGGAAAACTCAATTCGCATAACCACTGTTCCTGCTTGAATGCCTCAGTGGCGTTATTGTACCGCAACCATCAATCTGCGGGGCTTCCACATACAACTGGCCCTGACACCCCATTCCAGTGCCAGCAAAGAGCCTGTCCCACTGCAAACCTCGTCCCCGGACAGGCTCCCAATCCTGCTTTGGTGTCGTTATACCGGTGTGACTTTCCACTCTTCGACAATATTGGTGCCGGACTGTCGCATCACCATGGAGACCGGACAGAACCGTGGCAATCTCTCGCGAATCGTTTCGAGCTGTTCGGCTGTCGCATTGGTGGTGACGTCCAACACCAGCTTTACATTCGGAAACGGTACTTCAACACGCTCATCGAGCAAAACACCGCGCCGATCGAATTCCGCCTCACAGAGGACTTCGTTCACGGTGAAATCGAGATCCATCGACTTGGCAATTTTAGTGACAATAGTGTTGGTACATCCGATCAGCGCCGCCATCAGGGTTTCGGTTGGCGACGGCGCGGTATTGGAACCACCTCGCTCTATTGGCTCGTCGGTTACGGTTGACACGTCACGGGTAGTGATATCGGTTCGACCAGGTGACGGTGCAGCGCCACGCAGATGATAGACCACTGATTTCACTTTTATGTTTGCACTGGACACTTTGAGGGTTCCTGTGAGAGCAACGATTCTTTGCCCGCATAGTAACAGGCCATTGCTTGCAGTCAACTTCGGCGGGGCATTCAGGCGGGCCTGCACGCGCACCGGACAGATGGCTTACAGTACACTCACGCCAGGACATCTTTTCCCGTAAACATTCAGGCAATCCGGATGATCGACGAGCAACTCCCCAACGGCAACGATCCGCCTGAAAGCGGCGACTCGGTTGTCAGCGCAAAGGCGCTGCGCAAGCAATTTGGCGATTTTACCGCAGTCGATGGTATTTCGTTCGAGGTGCCAAGGGGCCAATGCATCGGATTGCTGGGCCCAAACGGTGCAGGAAAAACAACCACCATGCGCATGCTCATGGGCTTGTCCACGGTTAGCGCAGGTGATCTGCAGGTGCTGGGTTGCGACGCAAGGAAGCTCTCACGAAGCGAACTCGCGCGCATTGGGCTCGTGCCCCAGGATGACAATCTCGACCCCGACCTTTCCGTGAGAATGAACCTGGAGGTCTACGGGCGTTACTTCGGCGCTGATCGGGCAACTGTACGGGCGCGGGTGCCAGAGCTGCTGGAGTTTATGCAACTGAGCGATCGCGCCGATGCACGGGTGAATCAACTCTCTGGCGGAATGCGTCGGCGCCTGATTATTGCCAGAGCGCTGGTGGCCGACCCCGAGCTTGTCGTACTCGATGAACCCACAACCGGGCTCGATCCACAGGCACGCGTACTGATCTGGAAGCAACTGCTGGCACTGCGCAAACGCGGTGTGACGCTACTACTCACCACGCACTACATGGACGAGGCGCAGCGCCTGTGTGATCGAATCATCGTTATCGACCACGGTCGCATCCTCGATAACGGCACACCAGCCGACCTGATCGAACGTCACGTAAAGGGCCACGTATTTGAAGTCCAAAAACCCTACGTGGAGGGCTTTGACGAATCGGCCTGGGACTGTGAGGACATCGGCGATTCACTGCTGGTGTATACCGAAGACTCGCGCGCGTTTATCGATGCGGTACCGCTGACGACACAATATCTGCACCGGCAGGCGAACCTTGAAGACGTATTTTTACGTCTGACCGGCCGCGCACTGCGGGAGAAATAGCATGACATCCCTGTTCTCACGCTACGCGCTGGCGATCGTCTGGCGACACTATCTCGTATGGCGTTCCATGCTTGCCTCATCACTGGCAAGCAATGTGGTCAACCCGTCGCTATTCCTGTTTGCCTTCGGCTTTGGCCTGGGTGCCTTTATCGATACGATGAGCGGCATCGACTACCTGGCCTTTATCGTACCGGGCATGATTGCCTATGCGGCGATGTTCTCGGCAAGCTTTGAAACCACCATCGGCTCCTATTCCCGGTATGCAATGCAACGAACCTGGGATGCGATGCTGGCATCGCCGGTCAGCCTGTTTGAGCTGCTGTGGGGCGAGGTGCTTTGGTCAGCACTCAAAGCATTGTTTGCAGCTGTATGTGTTTTGATCGTGGGCGGGCTTTGGGGCGGGGTGATTTCCCTGAGTGGTGCATTGATATGTATTCCGGTGGTATTCATCGCCTCGTTGGGTTTTGCATCCTACGGGCTATTCGCTACATCCTGTGCGCGTGGCTATGAATTTTTCAGTTACTTTTTCACATTCTGGATAACACCGATGTTTGTATTCTCGGGCGTGTTTTTCGAGATTGACCGCTTTCCCGCTGCGGTGCAGTGGCTCGCCTGGCTGCTGCCCATGACACATCTGGTTGCACTCATTCGCCCGTGGATGACGGAAATTGCTATATCACCCGTCATGGTCGTCGTTCATCTGGCCTACCTGATCGGCCTTGGCGTACTGGCATTCTGGCTTGCCTATCGCAACATACGAAAGCGCATGTTTGATTGAATAGTTGAACTAACACACCAAAAACAATTGACAAGCCAATTCTACGCTCTATACTTCCGCCCCCTGATTAAACAACACAGCTTAACAAGCACCCACACTGTGAACGAACGACAAACAACAACTTCTGTCATCAACACCAAGCGGCATGCTATACGCCTGCCCGCAGGTGTCGATAGCTATGCACCGGCGAGCTTCGCCTGTGTAGAGCGCATTGGTAGAATCGAAAAAACATAAATTCGTAGCACAGTGATTCGCTGGCTACGTGGCCAGCTGGAACAAAAAGCCCCGGTTGGTCTGCAACCGGGGCTTTTTTTTGTGTGAAGTTTTTTACACAGCCCCACAACCGAGTGCATTGGCAACACTTTTCTTAGCGGCGCAGTTTCTGAGCGACTGCCCTGTGCACACGGGTTTCCCGGCGATGTGTATACAAAGAACTGTCGAGTCAATACACACCGAGTTAGCTCAATGGTAGAGCATCAGACTATAGATCTGACGGTTACGGGTTCGACTCCTGTACTCGCGTCTTCCCTTACACGGAAACGCCACGCCCATGAAAAGGCTCAACTTGGTGACATCGGCTGGAAACAGCCGGATAGAGAGACTCCGGTGGCAATGCCATCTGCCTGGAAGGCTCGCCAACCAGATCAGATCGCACGGCCACAGCATTGGCAACGTCTGCGTGGTGATAAAGAGCCCTTGCCAACCATCAGTGATAAGCGGTTAAACACTGTTGGTCCGCGATGGCCCGCTTCACCACCCACTTTGCGGGTGTGGGGTCTCACTATTTTTAACGCGTACCGGATAGGCCGGCACGAGTAGTACCTGTTCCCGAACAGGCTAATATTGAGAGGAGTAAAGTAAAATGAAAATCCGGACTGTCATCGCTCCGACCGAACGCGGACTGATGATAAGGGACAAGGCCATTGTCGATATTCTTGCGCCGGGCGTTTATTGGCAGGCGCCGGTGCTCGGCAATCGTATTGATGTGGTATCGATTGCGATCGCCCATTGCACTGATGCGCAGGTAATGGCCCTGGTCAAAACCAATCCGGAACTGGCGGGCCGTTACTTCATCGTGGCGGATCTGAGCGACGATGAAGTGGGCATTGTATACCAGGACAACAAGCTGGTAGATATACTGCCGCCCGGTTCAACCGCCATTTACTGGCGCGGACTGGTCAACACTCGTGTCGACGCGATTGACACCACGCGGATCCGCGAAGTGGACGGCAAGCTTGCGCGTACCATTGGGCGGTCGGGCGTGATGGCCAAACGGGCGGCAGCACTGGGTGCGGTGCTGGGTGTTGATGTACAGCCACGGCAGGTTGGATTTCTGTACGAAAACGGCGTGCGTGTGGCGATGCTAGATCCCGGTTACTACCTGTACTGGAAGTTCAATCGCAAGTTGACTGCAAAGGTGATGACCACCCAGATGGTACTCACCGAGGTTGCCGGTCAGGAAATACTGACCAGAGACCGAGTGAGCCTGCGGCTGAACCTGTCAGCTATCTACCAGGTGACCGATCCGGCCAGGGCCGAAGATGCGTTGAACGACATCGATGCCTATGTCTACCGCGAATTGCAACTGGCATTGCGACGAGCAGTCGGCAACCAGACGCTGGATCAGCTGTTGGCAGACAAGGCTGCACTGGATACCGCCATTGCACAGGATGTGAGCGGTCGTCTGTCAGAAGCCGGGCTGGCATTGCAGAGTGCAGGGGTTAAGGACGTGATTTTGCCGGGTGATATGAAAGATATTCTGAACCAGGTAGTCGCTGCCGAGAAATCTGCACAAGCCAACAACATCAGGCGACGGGAAGAGACGGCAGCCACGCGCTCGCTGTTGAACACTGCGAAACTGATGGCCGATAACCCGGTGCTGGTGCGCCTGAAAGAGCTGGAAGCACTGGAAAGAGTGACCGGCAACATCGACAGGCTCACCGTATTCGGTGGCATGGATAGCGTGATGACGGATCTTGTGAAAATCGCAGAATCCTGAAGCATATTGCCACCACAAATGACAAACATCTATTGACTGAAAGTAACCCCGGTCATGCGACCGGGGCAATGAAGTCACAGGACGATAGCTATGCCTATTCAGAATATTATTACCAAGGGCAAAGTCCCGGTAAACATATACACCGACGATATCGATCACAGTGCCTACGATCAGTTGTCGAAAATGGCACAGCTGCCATTCATTCACAGCCATATCGCCGCCATGCCCGACGTACACCGCGGAATCGGAGCAACGGTAGGATCAGTTATCCCTACACGCGGCGCGATCATTCCCGCTGCTGTGGGCGTCGATATTGGTTGCGGCATGAACGCGGTGCGGTTATCGATCACAGCCGATCAATTGCCCGACAACCTGAAACCCGTTCGCCACGCGATCGAGGATGCCGTGCCCGTGGGATTTGCAATGCACAAAACGATTAAGGCGCGGCGCTCCACATTAAACGTACTGGATGGCGGACTGGAGGCGATCCTGGCCAGCCATCCGAGTATCGGCAAGATGGTGAAACAGTTGTCGCGTACCTGGTCGCAGCAGGTGGGAACACTGGGCGGAGGCAATCACTTTATCGAGTTGTGCCTCGATGAAAACGACGACGTGTGGATCATGCTGCATTCAGGCAGTCGCGGAATCGGCAATGTGATCGGGCGCTACTTCATTCAGCTCGCGCGCAAAGATATGCAACGCCTGCAACGCAATCTGCCCGATCGCGATCTCGCCTACTTCGACGAGGGCACTGAAAATTTCGACGATTACGTTTTTGCTGTGCACTGGGCTCAGGACTACGCGATGTGGAATCGCCGTGAAATGATGCGTCTGATAGTCGATGCACTGAAAGGCGTACTGCCGGACTTCACCGTGACCAAAGAGGCGATCAACTGCCACCACAATTACGTGGCAGTGGAAAATCACTTTGGCGCGGATGTCTACCTGACCCGCAAGGGCGCGATCAGTGCTCGCGAAGGCGAGCTTGGCATCATTCCGGGCAGCATGGGTGCGAAGTCCTACATCGTAAAGGGCCTGGGGGATGCGAAATCCTTTTGCTCCTGCTCGCACGGCGCTGGTCGCACAATGAGCCGCACCGCTGCAAAAAAGGCCTTTGATACACACGACCTGAAAGCTCAGACCGATGGGGTGGAATGTCGCAAGGACGCCGGCGTCATCGACGAGATTCCCGGCGCCTACAAAGACATCGATACCGTGATGGAGAACCAGCGCGACCTGGTAGACATCGTCCACACCCTCAAGCAGCTGGTCTGCGTGAAGGGCTGAATCGTTGCCACATCAGTATCGCAGGCTCGCGCCGCCGCCAACCGGGCTGTGGCACGCGTTTGCGATGGCTCTGGGTCCGCCGACGATTCGATTCCCCTCCCCGGCCCAACCCCGCAGACACCAATCGATCCGGACACCCTGACTACCGACAGGTAAAACGATCGGTTGCATCCGCATTTGTATCAGCACTACGCGAGTGTCTGCCTACCACGGTGTGGCCAATACCTTGACCAACCTGCACCCGTTCGACTATGGTACCGCCACGAAAGCGCAGGTGATTTTCTCAACGCTCAATACAGCGCGGCTGCTAGTCAATCCGCAAACAGCAACAGGATCCCGCATGCGCTAACCGGGCTGAGGCAATGATGGGTCAGTCAGCCAGACCGGAATAGGTTCTGCCTTTGTCGTCCAGCGTGGATAGCTCTGGATATAACTCTCGGCAATCAGTAAATACCGCGAGGACATCGTATTTCTTCCGGATCTCGGCGATGTGCTTTTCTGCATAGGTTTCGCATACTTTCGCATCCGGATAGGGGCCATATTCGAAAGCAGTAGCACCGTTAAACAGCTGGACGATCAGCACCAGGTTATACATGGGGAAAGACCTCTCTACACACGGCTGGGAAACCTTAGCAACAATCGTTGCAGACAACACAGTGCTGCTTTTGCACACCGGCGATGCAAAAACAATACCCGGCACCTATACCAGCGTCTATGACCCGGTTAGACAACTACAAATGGGGGATAACTCGGCAGACTGCTATTGCGCCCGGTTCTCTATTTGGGATATAGCACATGGTTACTTTTTTAAACTACCGCTAGAACGTGAATCATGACTGACGAATTCCTGGACAGAGTCAAACAGCTATTTGAGCAACAACAATATGCCGAGGCTATCCGCGAATGGGGCACCGATACGTCCAACAGCCACGAATTTAAACACAACGCCTACGCCGACTATATCTATCGGGCCAATGACGTCATCGTTACCACCTATCCGAAAAGCGGCACAACCTGGATGAAACAAATCGCCGTACAAATCGGCTATCTTGGCGAAGGGGAATACAACCATATCGACGACGTCGTACCCTGGCCGGATAAACTAGTTCCACAAGAGGGCCCTGAGTTAAACGATATCAGTGGCCTGACTGATTCCCCAACTGGCATCCACGTAATCAAAAGCCATCTCGAGGCTGACTACGTACCCTTCGAATCTGGTGCAAAGTGCATCTGCGTGATCAGAGACCCAAAGGATACGTTGGTATCAGTGGTGCATTTTGAAAACGGATTCAACCGGCTGCTATTCGATCACACGATTCCGGTGAAAGAATGGGTGGCAGCATTTCAGACCGAACAGTTTATCTATCAACCCTGGGCCATGCTGACAGACAGTTGGTGGAAACTCCGGGATCGCGACAACGTACTGGTCATGTTCTACGAAGACATGAAAAGAGATCCTCAAAACGCTGTCACGCAAGTTGCTGAATTTCTCGGCGTCGAACTCACAACAGAGCAATTTGGCAAGGTGTTGGAAAAAAGCAGTTTCAGCTACATGAAAGCGAATGACAGCAAATTTGCCCCACCCGCCTGGGATGCCGGCCACGTTCCAATGGTACGCAGCGGTCAGAGTGGTAATTCGAAGGAACTACTCTCAACACAGGATCAAAGCCAGATCGACGACTTCTGTATACGGGAGCTCGAAAAGCTGGGCTCAGATTTTCCCTATCAGGCGTTGTACGCATTAAATACAGCAGGCTAGGTTCCACATGCACGACGAATCGGTGATAGCGCAGAAGATGCTTTCATTGCTGAAACAACGGGGTGCTGAGAAATCGATCTGTCCAAGCGAAATTGCCAGAGCACTAGCCGACGATTCGAACTGGCGCTCATTGATGGTGCCCGTCAGAGCGGTTGCTCGCAAGTTAGCGCGGCAGGGTAATGTGGTTATCACACAGCGTGGTAAGCCTGTCGAACCCGACAACTTTAAAGGACCGGTTCGCATAAGCCTGCGTCAACCGTAACCACCTTGCCCATCCAACAGCGAACATCCAGATACCGTGTACCGGAACCAGTCCGGTATGACGTAAGCACGTTATGATGGCAACGCGACATGGACGCGCAAGCGGCGCCCACAACAAGGTAACCCGACGCGTGTGCGAGGCGAATTCCCGGCCATCAAGTCAATGGAATCTGAATCCTGATCTGCGTTGACAGAACTCGCTGAAACCACTGTGCCCCCGTTTGCGAACATCTATGCGAACATCTGGATACCCGCGTACCGGAGCCAGTCCAGCATGACGCAAGCACGGTATGACGGCAAGGCGATGTGGACGCGCAAGCGGCGCCCACAACAAGGTAACCCGACGCGTGAGCGAGGCGAACAACCATTCCGCCAGATCCCTAAAATCTGGCGTCACCAAAGTTGGCAGAGAAAATATCGCACCAGACACTAACACCATCGAAGTCATCCAGCGTCAGATCATCGGGCAGCGTCACACGAATCGTCTCGTTATCATACACCCGGCCATTGAGCTGCGGTCCGATCAGCCGCCCACCGGCACTGCTTCGGTAGTTTCCACCGACACCAGTATAGAAAAACACGGATGGGCCGCCGCCATCGTAGCCGAAGTTACTGATCTCAAGCGTTCGATTGTCCAGCACCGTCAGCGTGCCGTTGATGTCATGGGCGAAATTGCTGAATTCGGCTGACACGCCAACCAGAGGATGATCGGCTGCATTGTCGGTATTGTCCACGGCAGGTGGCTGAGTATTATCGACTGTGGGGCGCTGCTGTATCCCCTCACCGAACAGTGTCTCCTGAAAGTGATCCAGCGCGGTTTCGCCGTCGATCAGGCTGGTGCTGACAGAGCCACTGTTGGCGACCAGATTGATCACCGACTGATCAAAATTTGCCGAGGCAAAGTCCACGTTCAGACCAAACGCATTTGACGTAGCCTCGTTCGAGATCTCGATGCCATTGACAGGATCGCCATCCACATCCAATGTCTGCAACAATCGCGTCAGGTTGATTACCCGTGCATCGGCGATGTCGTCGGTGGAGAATACGTCCAACGGCGTCACGAGCGCTTGCGCAGCGATGGGTGGCAATGAGATATCGCCAATAGAAAACGTAATGCTCTCACCTGCACTGTAGCTGAAGCCACCGCTTTCGTCTGTCACTCCCCAGGCCGTATTAGTTCTAAACGACAGGCCAGAGACCGCAGAGTCGACAAACCGACCATTCAACATTCCCTCAGCTTCCGGGCTTTCCTGGTCTCTGGTTTCGTCCTCAGCACCGGCGCCGGAACCTCCGCCGCCACCGCCACAGCCCGCCAGGGCGAGCGCAATTGTCAGGCTCAGTGATAATTTCACGATTCGCATGTGTTGCACACCTTAATTGAGTTTTTTCTATGAAGAAGCAGGGAAATAGTTACAGAAATCAAAAGCTGTAACTCAGACTGAGCGTTGCGATGTTGCTGTCGGCGACGTTCTTGCCATCTATCACCGATGCCAGTGTCAGACCCAGCCCAACGCCGTTGGCCAACCCATAGTTGGCGCCGAAAATCACCCAGTTGGAGTCACGATCGGTTTCGGCAAACTGTTCGAAACTAAAATCCGGATCGTCTATATCCACCGAGCTATTGGTACGAATGCCCGCTGCCGAAAGCGACAGACCCAGCCCTTCGACCGGTGTGGTGTAGTACAGGCTTGCAAGAAATTTGAAACCATCGGCTACACCATTGTCTCGCTGGCGATAGGTCAGGTCGCCAAAAGTGGCAAATCCATTCGACAACGACTTGCCGACCAGCAGACTGAGGTCGATGCCGGACCCACCATCACCAATCGCATGAGTGATGTTGGTGTCGTAGTCCCCACCGACTGTATAGGCGATACGGCCCGACACAGTCGGAGTACCGTCGTCCAGCTCGAATTCATTGAGAAACTGATAGGTGACACCAAACGTTGTATCGGCGATGTCGCTCTGTTCGTCCGGGTTATCGTCGAAGTTCGTGCGCGCGTAGCCTGTGCGAAAGTCGAAAGCCCAGATATCGTCGTATCCACGGCTCGCGTTCAGCCACAAGTAGGTGCCCTCCAAATCCCCCATCAGATCAATACTGTTTTCGCCAATGAAAAATCGGTCGGTAGAACCGGAGACCACATCCACGCGGAGCGTCGTCTCTTCGTGGCCCAGCAACCAGGGCGAGCCGTCGGCCAGACACGCGCCGGAAGCAAACAGCGCGCAGACGATAATTGGAGTTTTTTTCATCATCAGGATCAAATCGTTCGATAAGTGAAATTCAGCGTCAGACTTATTCACCACAGCTGGCCTCTTCATGGCAGTAACCGTTTAATGACCAATCGTATTCGTATTTCGGCAGGCCGGTAGCGGACGTCAGGCGCTGGGCAGCAGGTTCTGGCAGATGTTGCGAAAGTGTCGCCAGCACTTGCGGCAGGTTTTGACCGAAATCACCGGCATACCACTTAAAAAGGGAAGACAAATAGAGCGTGTCGCCGTCGAACCGAGCGGCGCGCTTGTGTTCCATGAAATCCGCCGCCGCCTCGTCGAGCTGTGTATCAAGTGTGGCGGCATCAAATGCCACGGGCGCAAGATCGGGACAGCCTATGCTGGCACAGTTGACTGCAAAATGAATTCGATAGTCATCGTACAGCGGCCGAATAATTCGGTGCTCAATATCATTGAGTGACAGATCGATTCCGTTTATCGCCACTGCCTGATCATCCCACGGACCAAAACGGGTCACGTTGGAGCCAAGCGTTGTGATACTCGATACCGGATAGTTGCGAAGGATGAGCTGCACCGTCAGGGCGTTGTACAGATTGATCCAGAAAGCTTTTTGCGTGCTGCGGTTAAGCGTCAATGGGTCAATCGCTGCAAGCATCGCGATATACTCGTCGAGCGATTCATAGCCATCGTCTAAAAGCCCCTCATAGTCAAAGAGATTGACCCCGGACTCCGTCTCAACGACGAGATAGTCGTCGAGTAACTGCTGCCAGCCCGCATGATCAACCTGGGCATCACTGCCCGCATCAAAGGCGCCAAAGCGCGTATCGAGCACCGGCGGGCTGGAAGGGCGCACATGCAGCAGGTATACCGCAGCGAACAGCAGCAGCGGAATCAGCGACGCGATCAGGATCCGACTACGCATGAGATTCTCCGCGCCCTGTCATCTGCCTGTCGCTAACTGCGATGCAGCGAGTCACGGCTTTCTAACCGCAGCAGATGCCGGCAGACGGGTTGCTATGCGACGTCTAATCGGTACTGTCGATGGGCTGACCGGATCAGGAACTTGTGCGCTTGTGTCGCAACCGGTCATCCAGTGCTGGCGGATATAAAGTCGGGCGATGGTACCCAGGATGCCGTTGGCCGCACCGATGACGCCTCGGACTGTCCCACTGATTTTCGACTGTCCGATTCGCACCAGCGCGCTAACCGGTACTTCGCGCACGTGCAACGACAATTGCAGCGCTCTGACCTGCATTTCGACGGTCCATCCGTAGTGGCGATCACTCATATTGAGTCGCTTGAGCGAACGATAATCAATGGCCCGAAATGGTCCAAGGTCCGTCACTGGTTCTTTCCACAAACGGCGTATGAGTGCACTGGCCAGCCAATTGCCAAAGCGTTGCGGGAGACTCAGCGCGCCTTTTTCACACTGCCCGATCGCTCTCGAACCGATGACCAGATTCGCGCCATTGACCAGTGGATCCAGCAACCCTGGTAACTCGCGTACATCGACTGAATCGTCAGCGTCGACGAACGCGACGAGATCATGCGCGGCGGGATGACGCAACGCCGCCAGACAGGCAGCACCATACCCACGCTCCGGCTCATGTACGACGACGGCACTATGCATTCGGGCTATGCTGGCTGTACCATCTGTGGAGCCGTTGTCGCCCACCACTATCAGGTCAACCAGGGGTTTCGAATCAGCCCGACACAGGTCTTTCTGTTGATCCGGGCATTGGGCCGGTCTGTTCGAAACTAACGCATCGCCACAATGCCGGCACACGCGTAACGAGTTCAAATCGGACAGGACTTTGCCTATCGATTGAGCCTCGTTTAATGCCGGAACTATGACAGCAACCTGTCGTCTTTTATACATACTCACTCTGATTAGCTTGCACGTCGATGGTTCAAACCCCCGAGCCCAAAGCATCACTTGAATCGTTTTTTGCCGGCCAGTTCAGAGACCGGGCATTTTTCATTTCGCTCGCACCAATCCTGGCTTTGTGGACAGTGGTATGTGTGATCTCACGGGATCCGGGCCGCTATGCGGTGCTGCAGTTTTTCACCGTATCTGCCCTGATGCTGCTGATTACACTTGCGTTACTATATTTCTGCCATCGTCATCAACGCCGGTTACCGTTCACACTGATATTGCTCAGTGCGATTACGCTGCGACTCATCTCATTGACCGGCGAACCGCTATTCGAAGACGACTACTACCGCTATATGTGGGACGGTTACCAAACCGCCACCATCGGCAACCCCTACCTGCTCCCACCCTCGTATTTCTTCGATGAAGACGTGCCTCTTCATTTTGAGTCGATTCTGTCTCTGATCAATTACCCTGATGTAGCGACCGTCTACGGACCGTTTAGTCAGTGGATATTTGCATTGGCCTATCACATTGATGCGGCTGCCGTCTGGCCCTTGCAGCTACTGGCAGGCATCGCCGATATACTGGTGCTGTGTGCACTCTATGCACTCGGCGCGGGCAATACGTTGCTGCTCTACGCCTGGTCGCCATTGCTGTTGAAAGAGTTTTCGCTAACTGCGCACCCGGATAGTTACGCCATTGCCGGCATGGTCCTCGGGATTCTTGCACTGCAGCGCAAGCGCTTGCTTAGCTGCGGCATCGCGCTGGCAATCGGCTTTTCGGCGAAAGTGTTTACCCTGCTGGTCATTCCATTCCTGTTGACTGCAACCCCGTCACTGCGCGCCTCAATCAAGATCGTGGCAGCATTTGCGGCAACCCTTGTCGGCATCACCACCTGGTACGGTGATCTGATCATTTGGTTTCCGGAGGGCTTGCAGGCAATGGCACAGAACTGGCTCTTCAACGCGCCGCTATACCTGCTGTTTTTACCCTACCTTTCATTCCAGTCCGTAAAGATCATGTTGCTGGCTTTGTTTTGCATAGCCACGCTAATAATGTTACTGCCGCGCGCCAGCGTGTGGTGGCGCGCCGGCGGGCCAGAAAATACCGACCCTGCCTGGGTGGACACCCGAGCAGGCTTCCGCGGAGACTGGCTCTTCATGATGTTTCTATTGTGCCTCCCGGTTGCCAACCCCTGGTATCTGGCCTGGGCGTTGCCGTTTGCCGTCTTATACCGCAGCGTCTGGGCATGGATCGCCAGTGTGGCGATATTACTGTCGTACCACTATGGTGTTTACGTGGGCGCCCCGGGCAGTGGCTACCAGCAACTGCGCGTTTCAATTGTATCTATCGAGTACGGCCTGATAGTCGCCGGCTGGGCGATTTCTATCGCGATGGCGTGGTATCGAAAAACTCCAGCCAGCGAGCGCTGAACAACAAAAATTGAACAGTCCGTTAGAGTTTTTCCAAAACGAAATGTCGGCTGCGCCTGCGACTCAGACTAGCGCAACCGCAGCTTGAATCTTTTATTCAGGTAATACAGCACCGCCTGGCCCTGCTCTTCTGCAACCACGTCGGAGATTCGAAGATCCGGATTGTCACAACTGTACAGGCTTGCGACAAAATCACTAGCCGGGCCGCTCTTAAAAGGACGCACCGATTTGCGGCTGAGTTTCTTCAGGCCATCGGCAGTTTTCAGGCAATACTGCAGGCGCGCGCCGTCTACTGTGCCGGACTTGTAGTGTGCCTTGCCCAGTTCGTATTGCTGATCAATCTTTCGTTGAGAAAATCCACCTTGATTGAACCCGCCACCGTCAGAGCCCAGAGTGACGGGGGACACGACCAATACCAGCGCGGCTGCTATCGAACGGATGACTAATTTCATTGCTGCTCACAAGTTGTGTTCGGTTTCTCTATCGACTCTACCTTGCAATTGAAGTTCCAGCGAGCGCAACGGTTCGGAACATCCCAGTCGAAAGGTGGGCGGTGTCCGTGGTGTTTAAGTGTGTTACCCCGGCACAAAGCAAAATTTCACATTTTCATCACAGCTGGTATTCTGAGCAGTGAATTCCACCGTAACAGGCACACTCATGCCCGATATCGATCGCGCTGCAGAAGTCATTCGCCAGTGCTGGCGACACAATGACGCAATCGAATACAAGAAAGGGGACCTTTGGCCCGATACCGCCGAACAGGGTTACGCGGTGCAGGCACAACTGGCGAAACTCAGACGCGAACCGGTAGCCGGTTGGAAGATCGCTGCCACCGCGATCGCCGGAAGAACGCATATCAATGTCGATCGGCCACTGGCCGGACGCCTGTTCCCATCGATCTGCCACGGCGACGGCGCGGCCGTGCCGTTCGGGCGCAACCGCATGGCAGTGGCTGAGGCCGAGTTTGCATTCACCCTGGGCACAGACTTGCCACCACAAACTTCACCTTATAGCGATAGCGACGTACTGGCGGCCATTGAATCGGTCCACCCCGGGCTGGAATTCCCGGATTCCCGGTTTATCGATTTCACGCTTCCGGGAACCGCCGGGCTGATTGCCGACAATGCCTGCGCCGCACATTTTGTGTTGGGGGAAGCTTCGGCACAGTCATTCGACGCCGCAACGCTCGCGGCCCATTCAACTACCCTCTACGTCAATGATGAAGCTGTCACTCAAGGACACGGTGCGGACGCGCTTGATGGACCAGTGAGCGCACTCGTCTGGATCGCGAATACACTAAGCGAGCTGGGTATCGGTTTGACGTCCGGTCAATTCGTCACGACTGGCGTGACTGGAAAGCCCAGCCCGATAAGAAAGGGCGATTCGGTACGCGCTGATCTGGGCATCTACGGATCGGTGTCAGCCAGACTCGTGTAGAACCAAGCCACCGCCTGAGTGTCGAAGCTGTCGAAGACACGGGGCAGACAGACACGATTCACTCAACGCGTCTGCCCAACACTCACCTGCAGGGGATGTTAGCCATGCAATCGATTGACCCGAATCTTATCCGACACACCGCCGGCACTGTACTGGTGGCCCTGTTACTCACCGCCTGCGGCTCAGGCAATTCAGATTCAGCTTCCGATGACATTGAATCGATGGAACAGACAGAATTCCCCACCATCGATCCGACGACGCAAGTGGCAATCGACCCCTCACAAGCCGATCTGCTCGAACAGATCGGCCCCGAATCCATCGGCGGCAATAGTGACAATGTACTCGCCGACGACAATGGCGATCTGCTGCCCGCCGTTTTTCCGACGGCTACTGGTATCGACCTCGCTTATGCACAATCGGGCGCAGCTCTGGTGATGCAGCTCAATGATTCGCTGGTACTACCCGCCGACATCGACGTCAACTTCGCCGATTGTGGCACCGCGAACGCGTTCTTCGTACCAGCCGGCTTCAGAGAGGGTCAGAGTGCCGGCGGCTCAATCATTATGTGCCACGAACTGACCGAACTATTCCTAAATCTCTTTGGTGACAGTGAGCAAGCCTTCCTCTCATCAACATTTGTACTGATGCATGAGTTGGGTCATGCCCTGGTTGATCAGCTGGACCTGCCAGTTCTTGGCATCGAAGAATCTTATGTAGATGGTATGGGTGCTGTGTTCATGGGCGAGTCAGGGCTCTCCCTGGGCACCGTGCTGGCAGGCTGGTTCTTTTTCAGCCAGCCAGAAACACCCTTTTTTGACAGTCACCGCGCCGGACCACAACGACTGGGGGATCTGGCTTGCTGGGGCGTTGGAGCGGATCCTTCATTGCTGGACGATCCGATGATCGACAGCATCGCACAACAGCTTATCACCGGCGGCAGAAACTGCACCGCGGAATACGCACAGCAACTGGATGGATTTAACGCGGTACTGGATCAGAATATTCGCGGCGGGCTCAGGACCCTATCGATACCGGATGTTGAAAGTACCGAATCGAACTGACTCGCCCGCGTTTGGTTTTTACTAAGCGCAATTGCTAGCCCGCAAGCCAAGTGGCTATCTCGCGCCTCGCCGTTTGATAGCCATCTTCCATAATCTGTTCACGGCTGTCGTAGTCCATCATTCGATACTTGCGAACAGGCGGATGAATCGACAAATCCGCGTGTTCCCTCTGTTCGGGCACCCGTCCTACCGCTCCAATGGCACTGATCGCCAGAATAGTCGCTGACAACGAGGGAGAACGATATGGCTTGATGAACGGAATAACTCTTCTGATCAACTGCCGCCAGCCAGACAACGCCGTACCATACTCGAATTTTCCATGCATCCCGGTACCCCCGGAAACGTCAACACCAATAACGGTTCCACATCCAGGGTCGCTGCGCATGATCTCAACCGGCATCGCATTCAGCATGGCGCCGTCTGCAAGCAGACTCTCACCATCGGCTACCGGCGGCAGCATGATCGGCAGACTGGCGCTGGCTCTAACGTATTTCCAGAGAGCCCCCCGGCGATGAACCACTTCCGTGGCATCCGACAGGCTGATCGATACACAATAAAAAGACTGCCACAAATCTTCTATTTTTACATCACCAACAAAAGATCTCAGCAACGATGAAAACCGTTCGCCTTTAAACAACGAAGTGGAAGGGAACGTATAGTCATTCATGTTACTGCGCTTGCCATACTTGATCACAAGTTCGCGGGCCTGTTCATCATTGTGCCCCGCGACAATAATCGATGCTGAAATAGCACCTGCGCTTGCTCCACCAAAAAGATCAATCGGCACGCCCGCTTCGTGCATGGCCCGTATGACCCCGACATGCGCAAACCCGCGAGCAGCCCCGCCACTGAGGACCAGGCCAATTCCGCGATGGGTAATCAACCGGGACACACGTGCAATGTCACTGGTGGCCGGATCTTTCCAGCTATCATCATCAGTATCTGACCACCGCACATGGTGATGAGAATCAACGGCGAGCCTGGCCAGCCATCGACTGGTGCCTTCGGGCATTGTGCGATTGTGTGGATGCAGCAATATCAGACTGCAGTCCGGATTCAATTGGGGTTCACTCTCGCGGTTACCAGCGCACAATGGCAGCTCAACGGCGTCGACATCATCGTCAGCAAAAGCGACGAATATCAGGTGGTCTGCCAACGCTGAAATTCTGGATAGCCATTGTGTGCCACCCGCTTCATGCTGATGGTGAGTTGTGGCATAAAACAAATACTCGTGGCGTTCTTCCTGCTCGCCAATCCAGCCTGCCAGACGAAGCTCGGCCGGCGTACCGGCAGAAGCGTTGGCAATCCCCGGTTCGCCCAGTGCATTGTCGACCACTTGCTCATCAATGTAGCCAACGTTTATTTCCTCGCACGTTGTTTTTTTCTTTTCCCACGGATGTTCGATATGCCAGCACAGTCGCTTCGACAGCTTATCGATAGGTAAAACAGCTCTGGCGTCACCGGCGTGCAATCCAATCACTGCAAACGTACGATTTTCTTTCTTTTGTGGTTTCGCCAGCCGAC
Organism: uncultured Granulosicoccaceae bacterium; assembly: GCA_964646405.1. Classification (GTDB taxonomy): domain Bacteria; phylum Pseudomonadota; class Gammaproteobacteria; order Granulosicoccales; family Granulosicoccaceae; genus CAKZSB01. Next base: position 25,448 of record CAZYDV010000003.1, read on the forward strand.
CCAGAATTCGCGAAGAAAAAAGTTCAGTCAGCGGTCTGGGGTATTTTTGTAGCAATCGATAGTAGGCATCCGTATCCAGCCTGCCAACCAGGCTGTCACGCAATGCATAGACAGTCGCATTGCGCGGCTCACCGCTCAGAAGCCCCATCTCTCCCACAGTCTGGCCGTGGCCAATGTCTGCCAGTGGCTTCAGATTGACGTGAATGCCGTCTGTAGGATCCGACTGATCAGCCGATGCAATCTCTTCAAAAACACGCAAACGACCGTGAACCACGATGTACAGCGAATCACTCTGTTCCCCCTGGGCCATCAGCCGATCACCCTTTGTTAACGCTACTAACTGAATTTCCTGCTGAAGATCATGCAGTATTGGCGCATCCAGCGCGCCAAGAACCTGGTTCTTGAACAGTGCGCTCGCAAGGTTGGCAGCTTGCAGTCTTGATCGCACTGCAGACTCAACATTTTTGCGCAAGCCCGGCAGGCGCGCTGCCAGTTGATCAAACTCCTGCCGCGTAATGCGATATACGGTCGAGGGGCAAACAACTCTGACACTGGCAGAGCGCCTGGCACCGGTTAGTACAGCCGATTCCCCGACGGTTTGTCCGGGTAGAACAGTGTTGACCACTCGCTCTGTAGACTGTCTATCCAGCAGAAAAACTTCCAGCTCGCCGGACACGAGCAGATACATGTCTGAATCTTCTGCTCCGTTGCGAATGAGCAGCTGTCCCGACTCCAAACTTATTTCGGTGCAAATTTCCGCCAGTGCTGCGCAAGTTTCGACGTCAAGCTGATCAAACAGATCGACAGACTGGATAAATCCCGGATTCAAAATCTTGACCAGTAGCGCCATGAGGCTTTTGTGACGTTTGAGTATCAGCTATAGATACCAACGACTCAATGCAGACAGTCTGGATTTTTACACTTCGTCGCAGGAAAGTTGCGTGTGCAGTCACAACACCGCTTGGCCGTACGGGTGACTACCCGCCCAGCCGCGACAACATAAAATCGGCAGCTTCCAGGATGTGCTCACGGGCAAGCTGCTCGGCCCGATCGCCATCACCGTCTGTCACACACTCCAGCAACACCTTGTGCTGATCCCAGATATTGCGCGGTTGATCGTCGCGAATCAGCACTTCGCCCATGACGCGCTGCGCCTGAATCCAGTGGGAATCCATCGCCGGCGCGATCAGTGGGTTGCCGGATAGCTCGTAGACAAACTGATGAAAAGCCATATCGGCTGCGATCATGTCGGGTACCGAACAATTCGCCACCGCTTTCTGCCCGGCCTGAACGTGGGCCCTGCCCTCTTTCACTGCACGTTCGGTATTGCCAAGCGCCGCCTGCCGAAAGGCGAGCCCCTCGATTACGGCTCGCATGTCGTACATATTGCGCACGTAGTCCAGATCGAGTGCGGACACCAGCAGGCCGCGCCCGGGGGCATCGCTAAGAACCCGTTGATTGCGCAGTAACAACAGGGCCTGCTGCACGGGTTGCCGTGAGACGCCCAGCCGTTGCGCGATCTGCTCCTGAATGATGCGTTCACCCGGTGCGAGATTGCCGGAGGCTATTTCCGCCAGCACGGCTGCATGCACTCGCTCAACCAGTTTGGGGGAAGTATCTAGTTGTTTCATGCGCGGAATCATATCGCATTGGAATAGCCGGTGCTGTGCACCACCAACCGCTAATTCGACCCATCGCGCCATGCCCGTTCGATACTGTCCCAAGCCTCCAGCGCCTGCAAATCCGGTACCCAGGCAAGTCCCGATTTGGCATCGGAGGAGACCGCCTCGGGGGTGACGACCACATCGAGCAAAGCCGGTCTATGGGCCATCGCCTCGGCAATCGCCGCCGACAGATCGTCCGGGTTTTCAACGCGACGACCGTACATGCCAAACGCCCGTGCCATCGCTGCATGATCGGCAAATTGCAGATGCGTGCCGACGGTGTCACCGTAGTTTTCCTGCTGGTCTCTGACCTCGATCGCCCACGAACCGTTATTCGCCACCACGATCAACACCGGCGCGTTGTGGCGCACCGCCGTGTCGATTTCCATCGCGTTGAATCCAAACGCACCGTCCCCGGTGGCGACAATCACGGGTCTGTCGGGACAGGCCAGGCTTGCGGCAATGCCAAACGGCGTGCCCACGCCAATGCAACCGAGCGAGCCCGGATCCAGATAGGTGCTGGCCGGCAGCCCGATACGCGCGAAGCTTAAGAAATCGCCGCCATCGGCAACGACAATCGCATTGTCCGGCATCGCCTCGCGCAGCGCCGCCAGCACCCGGTTGGGATGCATGCGCCCGTCGCTGCCGGGTGGTGCCTGCTTCATGCTCTCGGCGAGTTTCTCCGAGCGCGCCAGATGTTTCTCGCGCAAGCCATTAATCCATGCGTTGTCAGTTGCCGGGATCCGGTTACCGGCAAGCGTGAGCATGGCTTCGAGTGTGTTGCTTACCGAGCCCGACAGTTCCACGTCGCCACGCCGATTGTCGCGAAGCTCGGATGCGCAATCAGCAAGCCGCAGGAATTTCGCCTCGCTAAAAATAGCCGGTGATCCGAACGCCAGTTGAAAGTCGAGCCGCCGCCCGACAGTGACGACAAGATCGGCCTGCCCAATCACCGAGCCGCGGGTGGCAGCCACCACCGAGGCGTGATCATCGGGCACCAGGCCGCGGCTCTCACCAGTATCCAGATAGGCGGCACGCGTACGATCCAGCAGTTTGATCAACGCCTCACCAGCATCGACCGCACCGCGACCCGAGATCACCAGCGGCCGTTTCGCGGACCACAATAATTCCACCGCGGCGGCAATGGCATCGGCCTCTGGCGTAGTCGCCGGCTGCCGGCCGATTCGCGGCACATACTCGGGCAATTGCACGGCTTTGGATACTTCGGCGCGCATCACATCGGCCGGAAAATCGAGATAGACCGGGCCGGGTTCACCACCCCGACCGCAGGCCCGCTCGATCGCCTCACCTAATTCCAGTGGCACCAGATCCGCCTGCCTGACGGTGCGGGCATAGCGGGTAACGGAACGCACCAGATCAGTGTGCACGATATCCTGCAACGCGCCGCGATTTTCCTGCGGCATCGGCGGCAATCCTGACAACACCAGCACCGGCGCTTTGGCGACATGGGCATTGGCGATACCGGTGATCGCGTTGGTCACCCCCGGCCCCGCCGTGACCATCGCCACACCCAGCCCGCGCGTCAGTTCCGCGTGTGCGTGCGCCATATAGAGCGCCGCGCGCTCGTCCCTGACATCGACAATCTGAATCCCCTGCGCGTGCAACTGCATCCACAGCGGCATGATGTGCCCGCCGCACAGCCCGAACACGCGCTCGACGCCAAAGTCACGCAGGGTGCGGGCGATGACTGCCGCGGTTGATTGGGAGGAAATGGTTGGCGCAGCCATGAGCAGATTCCGACGTTGAAATGTTGCAGATACGGACGCGGCAATATTTGCCAGATTGCACAGTCTATCGTATTCTGAATTCAGAGTGCGGAATATCACAGCATCCCGCACGCTTGCCAGGGAGCCTCTCGGTAATGAGCCATCTACTGACGTTTTCCGATGCACTGGAAAGTCACGCTCGACTGTCGCCGGACAAAACCGGTGCTCGCGACTCACAGCGATCGCTGACCTATGCGCAGTGGCACGCCCGCGCATCGCGACTGGCCGACGCCCTGCTGGCCACCGGTCTGATCGCCGGTGACCGGGTGGCTATACTCGCGACCAATCGCATCGAATGGATGGAAATTTACGTCGCACTTGCCCGTGCCGGGCTGGTTGCGGTACCCCTGAATTTTCGCCTGCAGGCAAGCGAAATCCAGTACATCCTGCACGATGCAGGTGCCAACGCCATCATCGCTGAAGACCGTTTCTGCCCAAGCTTCGACTCGATCGCCGACACCCTCGACATTCCGCCGCAGCGCTACATCAGTCTGCCGGGTGAGCCACAAAAGGATTGGCAAGCCTACGAGGCTCTGATCGAGCACGGCGACGCCGCCACGGTATTCCCCGCCAACGACGCCAGCGCTATGTGTGCACTGATGTACACCTCCGGCACCACCGGGCGACCCAAAGGCGCGATTCGCAGCCACGAAGGCAGCGCGCTGATTGCGCTGGCCACAGCGCTGGAAATGGGCTTCACCCGAGACGACACGGCATTGCTGGTGATGCCGCTGTGCCACGCGAACTCGCTGTATTTCGGCGCGACCTTTTTACACTTGGGTGCGACGATTATTGTCGATGACAGCGCGAGCTTCGACGCCGAACAGTTTCTTTCACTGATGACCCGCCAACAGGTGACCTTCACTTCACTGGTACCGACGCACTGCATCATGCTGCTATCGTTATCCGAATCGATAAAAAAGCGCTACGAGCTGCAGCGAGTTAACAAACTGATGATCTCCTCCGCGCCGGCGCGTCGTGAAATCAAACTCGGTGTGATGAACCTCTTCCCCAACTGCAGCCTGTATGAACTCTATGGCTCCACTGAAGCCGGCTGGGTCACACTGCTGCGCCCGCACGAACAACTCGACAAAATTGGTTCTGTCGGCCGCGAGTGGAGTGGCAGTGGTGCAATACGACTGCTCGATGACAATCGGCACGAAGTGCCCGACGGTGAAATCGGAGAATTATTCTCACGCTCGCCCTATGTGTTCGATGGCTATTGGAAAAACGCGGAAAAAACCGGTAAGGCCTTTGAAGGTCAGTGGTGTTCCGTTGGCGATATGGCCCGCCGCGACGAAGATGGCTTCATCTGGCTGGTCGATCGCAAGAACAACATGATTATCAGCGGTGGCGAGAATATCTATCCGTCAGAGATTGAAGCGACGCTAGGCGCGCATCCCGATGTGCAGGATGTTGCAGCCATTGGCGTGGCCGATGATAAATGGGGCGAGGTTGTGCACGCGGTGGTGGTTCGAAAACCCGGTACCCGCGTCAGTGACAAAGACCTTCGCGTCTGGTGTCGCGAAAGATTGGCGAAATTCAAGTGCCCGGCAGCGTTCGTTTTTATGACAGAGGATCAGATTCCCCGCACGGCGACCGGGAAAATCCTCCACCGTGTATTGCGGGATCGCCTGGTTGCCACTGACAAGGCAGATGTCACCTGAATGTCCTGTTATACGACAATTAGGGTATCAGACCAGCGCTTGCGGCCACCACTGCTAAATCATCATCTGTCCGGCAACGCGAATCGATAAAATACACGGGAAATGAAACGCTTCGCAACAACGATTGACAGAGCTTTTGGTAGTCTGCCCAAAACTCTATAAATCCCGCTCTGCCCTTAAGACAGTTAGCAACACCGATCGGTGTGCGCGCCACGTAAGTGAAGAGCTTGTCTGCCCACTGATCCCCACGCTCTGCTAACACAAGATCAAAGTGCTCAGCCGGATGCTCTACCGTGAAGTATACCAACTTCATTTTTGGAGCTAGCTGCTGCCAGCAGTTGAAATAGTCTTCTATCTCATCTTTTGAAACAAGACTGGCATAGAGGATACGCACCGTACTCTGAAGCGCATAGCCATCTAAGATCACAGTACCACTTGATGTTTCGAGGTATTTTAACCATGAATCCAGTAAGACTTGCGGATAACCGGGCTTACGGGATAGCGCAGTGTCTGTGTGCGAATTAACAGGATGGTCAGCCGCTTCCTCCAGCCACCAACTTGCATCGACACCAAGGCTTCTAAGGAGTTTGCAGAATCGCTCAGAGGCAGTCGTCTTTCCAGAGCTCGGTAGGCCTTCGAAATGGATGGTGACAGGTATCTGAGGATAACAATCCGACTGATTGTCCATAGTCGCCACCAACCAAAAACCGACACCCAGTCGAAAGCAATACAGACTGCAGGAAAAAGCAGATAATAACAATGCCTGCTTTAGTCTAGCTGCTGACCACCAAACTCGCGCCGTCGGCTTCAATCATGGCTGGACCGTCCCTGTCCATTGCGGGGCACTCTATCGCATCAATGGACCATGCGCTTTGGCTTATGGCCCCTACGAATTCGTATCGACTGCCTGGCTTGTGGCACTTAATTTGGGTTAGTCACCATCATCATCCCGCCCTTTGCGCACCACAAGGGCAACCCGATACACACCTTCGCGCTTGCCGACCACAAAAACTGTCGTGGGCAACTTGCCCTGATCATTGATCGGCTCCTCATCAAAGATGACGCGCACGCGATTGGTCACGTCCATGTTGGCTTCGAGGTTGCCGGCGGCTTCTATTGCATCCAGCCCGCCATCCGGAAAGTCTTCAAACGCTATGGATTTGATCGGTCGGCCAAGATTGCGATTTAACTGAAATCTGACGATGCGCTTTTTGATCTTGCCAGCGTCTTTCCAGAACACCAGTTGTTCCAGTTTCTGATAGTCACTTTGCTCGATCGCATGACGAATCGCATCGACCAGTTCATCGGGATTGTCCGGCAGCAAGGTATCGCTTGACAACGCGATTCCGCTGCCGGTACAAGCCAGTGCAAAAAACATCACAGCGAGGGCGTGACGCCCTCGCTTTATCCAATTCCCAATTTGCATCATTGATTCATCAGCTCTTCAGTGCGAATACCCAGATCACGCCACCTTGCGGTACATCGGGTACACGGCCAGCGGGCAGCATGTCTTTTAACAGACCCTGCATACGCTCGGCATCGACACCCCAGCCGGATTGCACGGCGATGTATTGCACACCATCGACTTCATACGATGAGGGCGATGCGGTGACACCGGAGTTGGTCGGGTACTCCCACAACATGTCGCCGTTGGTTGCATCAAATGCACGGAACTTGCGATCGTTAGTGCCGCCGGTGAAAACCAGGTTGCCGGCAGTTGACATGATCGGACCCCAGTACGGTGTGTCGTTAAAGTCGTGACTCCAGACCATCTCACCCTTGTTCATATCCCAGGCCTGCAACTTGCCAATCGGCACGGGCTTTGAGGTGTCGACGTTCTCGTGGAAGCGTAGCGATGACAGAATCACGTCGATTGGCACTCCGATATACAGCTCGCCGGATTCACGTTCTTCCATCGGCACACCGCCAAGCTCTGAACAGAGGTTTTCCTGGCTTGGGATATACACAAGACCGGTGTCCGGATTGTAGGCTTCCATCGGCCAGTCTTTACCACCCCACAAGCTCGGGCAGAAAGTGACGGTCTTACCGGTGCCAGGTGTTTTGGCCTCGTTATAGGTGGGGCGACCCGATTCCGGATCGATCGAGGCAAACGCATCCTGTATCACATACTTATGCGCATCGACAAAGTCGATCTTGCCTTCGCTGTCGTGCTCCATGGCCCAGATAAAACCGTTGCGCCCGGCGTGCACCAGACCGTCCATCTTGCGACCATCGCGCTCCATCGGTATCAGCAGCGGCGCGGATACTTCATCCCAGTCCCAGGCGTCGTTCCAGTGATACTGGTGATGACCGGTGATCTCGCCGGAGTCGATATTGATGCCGACGACCGACGTGGTATACAGGTTATCGCCCGGACGTGTATCCGGCATCCACGGGCCACCGTTACCGGTACCCACGTACATCACACCGTTTTTGGAATCGTAGTTAGGCTGCATCCAGACCGATCCGCCGCCCGTCTTCCAGCTATCGCCCTTCCACGTTTCATTGCCAGGCTCACCCGGACCAGGGATCGTATAGGTACGCCACGCTTCTTTGCCGGTTTCAGCGTCGAGCGCTGACACATAGCCACGGATACCATACTCACCACCTGAAACGCCGGTGATTATTTTCCCTTTAGCGGCTAACAATGACAGGGTTGAGTAGTAACCATCGGTATAGTCGCCGACGAACACATCCCATACCACTTCACCGGTTTTAGCATCCAGTGCGACGACACCGGCATCAACCGTTGCCATGTAGACCTTGTCGCCATACAGCGCGACACCACGGTTAGTCGGGTGCAGTTGGAAGAGATCCTCGGGCAACTCTCGGACATAACGCCAGATTTCATTACCGGTCACCGCATCCAGTGCGATCACCTGGTTCTGCGGTGTCGATACAAACATCATCCCGTCGTTCACCATCGGTGAAGCCTGATGGCCTTCAGTTACACCCGTGGAATAGCTCCAGACCGGCACCAGATCTTTTACGTTTTCTGAAGTGATCTGTTTGAGGGGACTATGCCCCCACCCTTCATAGTTGCCTCGCGTGTTAATCCAGTTATGTGGCTCAGGATTGCTGAGTCGCTCATCGGTGACAGTGTTGTACTCGGCTGCCGAGACGGACTGAATAGCGCCCGCCACCAACAATGCCGTCACTGTAGGAACTAGTTTTTTCATGCTCTCTCCTCGTGTTTGGCTGCCTCCGGCAGCACGTGTCAATCGATTACTTCAAACACCTACTTCTTCGCACCACCCGGCTTGCGGGTGAATCCGTCTACTGCAACTACAAACCCTTCGTCGTCAACGCCCAACGGCACCATCGGCAATTGTTTGCGCGCCGGCCCGCTCTTGACGCTGCCCTCCGACAACGCCGCAAATTCCGATAAATGGCAATGACAGCGCAGATGCCGCTCCTCTTGCATCCACGATTTGATGGTGCAACTGCGATGGGTACACATTGCCGAGTACGCCAACAGTCCATCGACGCTACGCGCACGCGTCGGCTCATCCATCTCCTCCGGGTCCAGGCGCAGAATCAACAAACGGTTCAACCGGTTCTTTCGCCTTAGCACATCGGCTTGTGCGTCATAGGGAAACCCCTCGACGGCAATGGCGTTTAATTCCAGCGAGTCAGCCCGAATAAACTGATCTTTCATATCGCCCTTAATCACCTGGATGCGATCACCTTTTTGCGGCGGCAGCTTTGCCGCGGCTGCTGCATCATCGGACGCTGCATAGGCGCCGGACAAGGACAGATCAAGCGTCGCACCGGATACCAGTACCGCCCCGGCTTTTAGCAGATTCCGCCTGTCCTGCAACGGCTGCTCGACAACATCGGTGGTTGGTTCGCTGGCAGATTGTTGATGTTTCGATTTTTTTCTCATTCGTCTTAACCGATTCTCAAGAGTTAAAAGATGCTGTTGTTGGGGAAGCGGGGTTCCATTCACATCAATCCATTCGGGTCATCGCACAGCCCTCACAGGTGCAAGCTCGGCACGCGATCCAATGACATGATTGATAAACACCGAGAGCTTTGCACCAATGCCTTGCAGGCGATGCCTGCGCGCGCAACGCAGCGCATCGCGCAACACTTTGCGTTTATCACGTATAGGCATTTCAGGCGCCGCAAACACGGCCGCCTGCACATCCCTGTTGAGCACGAGCCAGTGATCATCTTTGGCCAATGGCTCATCGGCAGACCAACGCTGCCAGGCGCGGTAGGCTGTTATTGGCTTATCTGCCTTTAGAAACTGGCGGCGAAAGCGCCGATCTCGCGGCACACAAAACACTGCTGCCAACACATAAACAACTGCCGCTATGACGAGCAATGCCAACATGATGAGCAGAGTGGTAAAAACGTGGTAAGCAGTGCGCTGATTCGTTGCGGCCTCGTACAGCAACTGCTCAGCGCGTGCCTCGCTGTCGATGGGCAGCGGTTCAATGCGGTGCCCTCGGACGGCGACCGTTTTTCGCGTTTTCGCCTGCGGATCCCAATAGGCAATACCCATGGGCGGCACATAGACAAACCCCTCACCGTCAATGCGCAACGCCCACGACGCACTCACCACGCCGTCCAGACCATTTTTGGTTACGATACTTTTTCGGGTGGACTCCAATTCACGCACGGCAATTCCGCGCGTGCTGCCGTGTTGCAGATCCGGCAGACGTTTATCGTCTACACCGGCGGCGCGCAGCGTCACCGTACGGGTCACCACATCGCCCTCGCGCAGTTCATCAACCGGTATCGACCAGGATTCTTCCATCGCCACATTGGATGAAACCAGCCACCAGTCGACGGCAAATCCAGCGGGTGTCGACAACACAGGGATACGCATACCGTTGTGTGTGGCGTTGAATTCAATTTGCCCGGCCAACGGCGTTTCAATTAAACCCGTCGCAAACGATGCAGGAATTTCAAGATTGCCGGCAGCCAAAGGAAACACTGCATAGCGACGTTCATGCAGATACCCTTCACCGGCATAGCTCCTGATCTTGCGAGTGCGCGGAGCAGACAGTTCGATTTGCTCAGCGTTGGCAATGGCGGGAAAGTCGATGGTTAGTTCATCGAACGGGTGCTTTGATGCCACCCGAATCGTGAGTAGAATCTGGCTCTGCTCGTAGATGCCACCGAGCCCACTGTCGGGAAGAACCGATACCAACAGTTGTGGTTGCTCGGTGATACGGATTGAGGTTGGATTGGCACCCGCATCCGTTTGCTCCTGGGCAATCAACGCATGCCGCGGTCCAAACACGCACAGCAACAGAACAACGATCAGGCTTATCCTCAAACCATTCATCGCACCACTCCCGGCTGCAGATCACCGCCGTTACGAAGGCGATGCGCCGCCGCAAGCCTTGCACGCAGTACACGCGCCGGCTTGTCGACGATGGCGCGCAACAATAATTCGGCATTCTGCCGACTTTGCCGCAACAACAGGCTGGCGCTGGCACCGGTTAACTCACCTTCGCTTTGCGTCTGTTCCGATGATCCGGTAGCAATACCGGCCTGCGCATGGCGAAAGTCAGCGATATCGCCACTGCGTCCTTCGACATCACTCTTGCCCGTCGCCTCGGCCTTATCTTCTGCCGGACGAAAGGCACCACCTTCCGGTACGCCCTGTTCAACGTTATTGCTGTCAGTGCCCGTTGTTGCCGGCGTCTCCTGATTGCCGTCTTTCCAGCTACCCGCCACCACCGAACTGCGCGAATCCTCCACCATCTTCAATTCCATCGCTTCAGCCCTGAGCACCAGGTCGAGATTGAAGCGGGCATCTTCATGAGATGGATCCAGACGCAATGCACTTTCGTAGGCGGCTTTGGCGCCGGTCCATTCTTTTAACAAAGCATAGGCGTTGCCCACGTTATACAGATTACTGACGTTCTCACGCTGAAGGAAATCACCCAGCGCGCGTCGGTAGCGCTGCGCCCGGTACTGGGCCACGCCTCGCCAGTCGGCGCGCTGAAAAAGATGCATTGCCTGATCCGGCTTTCCCTGTTCAAGCAGCCGCAAACCCAACGCAAAGCGATCCGGCTTGGCCGACAACAGCGGTATCGCCCAACCCAATACCGTGGCCAGCAGCGAACCACCCAGAGCAATGAGCGCAAACGACTTCAACGCTCGACCCTCCGCCGCAGCAGCCACAGCCACAGCACCAGCGCAAGGGCAATTAAAGGTGGCCTTAGATCAAACGTCGATTCCTGCACGCCGCGGAAAAAACGATCCTGCGCAGCAGATGAGAGCCGCGTAACAACTGCTGCGAGATCACTATTAGCATGCAGCTGCGCCCGGTAACTTTCTGCCACACCCGACCAACGCATGCTCTCACCGTCGGCCACAACGATATCCCTCAAACGGCCACGATCCGGAATCGCAATGATCTCTTCCAACGGTGTTCCGGAAGTCACAATCACCACCTGACCCACCGCTACTTCAGCATCGGCAAGCAGCGATTCGGCGACGGCAATGCCCTCCTGTAGCGTGCGTCCATTGGCGGGCATCAGATCAGGTGTGGCAACGCCCAGGTAGCGCTGCACATGCGCCATGTCGTCCGTTAACGGCACTACCGTGTAAGCCCCATCACCTACCAGCACCAGGCCGGTAGCCGTCGCACTTGCAGGGCCGCTGTCGGATTGATTCACTAACAACGCATCGGTAAAGAAACGCTGCGCTTCGACATCAATCCCTGCGGACATATCCAGCACGACGACACGCCCGGTGAAATTCGCAGGCGGCGCGGTGTTAATCGCGATCACCGGATGGGTGAGCGTGGCGATCACCAGCAGTGAACAGATTGCGGCGATAATGATTGATCTATCGTCGCTGGATTTCAGACGGCGCTGCATGAATTGTCGCAGGGACGGAGTGGTGACCAGACGCCAGCTGCCCGGCAGCGATGCACCCACGCGATTCGACTGCTGCGCATACCAGACGCAAAACACCGTAAAAGGAAGCAGCAACAGCATGGCGATTGGCGTCAGCAGAGTCATTGCTCACGCCTCAGTCGCAGGCTGTACACCAGCAACGCCAGCAAGGCCAAAAGCAACGGCACCCAGGTTAAATCGTGGATCAGGCGTTGTGGCTGTGCCGAACGATCTTTTCCGGCTGGTATCTCACGGCTGGCCAAATCGCTATAGATTTGCTGTAACTGTGTCGAGTCCTGCGCCTCGGCATACTGACCACCGCCCAGCTGTGCGATCTCGCGCATATAGGCTCTGTTCTCGGGTCTCACCGACGAGGAAAAGCCAATCACATGCACCGTCATACCAAGCTGCTCGGCCAGCCGCGAGGCGTCAGTGGCAGATAACTGCCCCGTGTTGGTCTCGCCATCGGTGACGATCACCATCGTGGTATTACGGCCGCTATCATCACGCACCAGCTTGACCGCCAGACCGATAGGCTGGCCTAGGTCCGTTTTACGCCCCGGTAAACCGATATTCAGTTCCGTCATGACCTCGATGACCGCGCGGGTATCGTAGGTAAAAGGCGAAACCAGATACGCATCGTTGGCAAAGGCGATCAACGCGACGCGATCACCCTCGCGCTGTGAGATAAAATCGCCAAGGATTCTACGCACTGACTGAAACCGGCTCTCGACCGCGCCCGCCATCGGCGTCTGGCCCATACTTGCAGACAAATCCACTGCCACCACAATCGACTGTCCCGAACGCCACGGCAGTTCGTCCACTCGCATCACGGGTTGTGCCAGTGCAAACAACAGAGCAAGCCAGCCAGCCACGGCCGCGATACCACTGGCCGTCCAGCGCGAAAGCCCAAACGGAAACGGTGGGGCCGCACGGGTTAACGCCTGCAGCACGCCACGCGGCAACGCCACAGCCCGCATCACCGGTAACGAGGGCAAGACGTAGCGCGCAACCAACGGCAACGGCAGCAATAACAATAGCCACCATCGGATGAACTCGATCATGAATCCACCACTTGATTCAGATGATCGTGAATCTGTTTTAGGCGGCTGGTACTAATTTTTTCCGGTGGCAGAAACACCGCAGCCGGGAAAGGTGTGACCGCACGATACGGCGCAATTCGTTTGGCAAGGTCGAGTAGATCGGCGTTATGTTGCTGTTGGGCATCGGCGTTGTCTGCCGGCGTTGCATCGATCGATTCACCAATCTCCTTCAATCGCCTGCGCGCCTGATGCAACCAGACGCGAGAGCGCCGATATCTGATCCACAACAGCGCAAGCAAAACAAGCACAAGGCATGCAAAAGGCAGCCACGAGAATCCCGCGCCCAGTTGACCCAACGCCATATCGGGCAAATGAATATCTCGCAATTGCAGCAGCAGTTCGTCGGGTGTCATCGTGTCACTCCATCGAACGAGCGTGACAACACATCATCGGCGTAAGTCACCTGCCAGCCCAGACCGGCCAGATGGTCGGCGAGTGCATTTTGATGTTGTATTACTTCAGCATTAGCTCGGTCTACCTGACGTGCTGGTACCGCGCAGGTGATACTGTTGTTCATCGCCAACAACCGCGCCGGGTAACGACCTGCGACCAGATGGCCCTGGGTGATACGATCGCGGACTAAAAAACACTTCAGTGCATGGCGTGCCGCTGCAGCCTTCGACCATTGATCAAATCCCGAATTGCGATCAACTGCTTCATCGATCAGACAGATCTCATCCCCTTTACCCAACAGGCTTTGCGCGTTGTCAAGCGCGGCCAGTAGTTCATCATCGTTCGCACCGATGGGAGTCGATACCTGCTCCGGTGTATTCATCGCAGCCGCCAGGCAATCGTTATATTGCTGATGAATGCGTTCGAGCAATAGCCAAAGATGACGGCGCCCGCGTTTTGCAATAAGTGGTTCCTGTCCGCTGCAGACCAGACCGACGGGCTCGTTGATCACCTGCGCATCAAACGCCAGGCGCGCTGCGATCAGTGCAGCGGTTTTCGCCATCAAACGCTGCGCCGTACCAAACAACAGGCTGCTGTCCAGCCGCAATATGATCACACGCGCCCGGTGCGACTGGGCGGCAAATCGCTTCACCTGCAAACGTCCACTGCGCGCAGTAGCACGCCAGTCAACCCAGCGCGGATCATCACCATTCTGGTACGGGCTCACCCCGTCGAACGACAGACTTCTGGCTCGGCCGCGACCGGGGCGTTCACCATCCGGACCCCGCATGCCGGCTGCAAGTGATGCGGGCCAACGATGCGGCTTCTGTGCAATCAACTCCTCAAACCGTAACTCGACTGCCTGCGATGCCGATTCCTCATTAATCAATGAACTGACACGCGCAGCTTCACTGGCCCGGTTTACAGGCCACTTTAAATGTTGTCGCCAGTGGCTAGACAAGATCGACATGTTCTACCAACCGTTCGATCAGGGATTCTTTTCTAATGCCATCGGCTTCAGCGCGATAGGTCAGCGCCACGCGATGTGCAAGCGTCGCTACCGCCAGATCACGGACATCCTCCGGCACCACATAGTCGCGACTATCCAGCCAGGCACGCGCTTTCGCCACCGCCGCAAGCGTGATAGATCCGCGCGATGAAGCCGGATGCGCCAGATGTTCGGTCACACCTTGCAATGGCGAGGGTTCGGTGCGCAGTGTCGTTAACAGACGCACGATATAGTCACGCACCGGCGCTGACACATGCACCTCGCGAACCTGGCGTTGCGCCTGTAGTAATTCGTTTATGCCGATTGATTGCTCGACTTTGTCATCGGCCGACTGATGCTGTTGTGCCTCGTCGAGCAACAAATCCAGAATGTCCTTTTCGCCTTGTGCATCGGCATAGTCGATATTGATCTGCAACATGAAACGATCGAGTTGCGCTTGTGGCAGATCCCAGGTGCCGTCGTGCTCTATCGGGTTTTGTGTGGCGATAACAAAAAACGTCGGTGGCAAGGCATAGCTGGTTTCACCACTGGAGATCTGTCGCTCCTCCATCGCCTCAAGCAACGCCGACTGCACCTTGGCTGGCGCACGATTGATTTCATCAGCCAGAATATAATTCGCAAACAACGGCCCGCGCTGAAACGCAAACTGTTGCGTGCTGTGATCGAGAATGGCGCCCCCGATCAAATCACTGGGCAGCAGATCGGGGGTGAACTGAATTCGATTGAAGCTGCCTTCCAGTGATTGAAACAACAGCCTGGCCATACGAGTTTTGGCCACACCCGGCGGGCCCTCCAATATCACATGGCCATCGGCCAGCATCGCCTCGACGACCTGCTGCGCGATCAGCGGCTGACCGACGACGTGCTGATTCACACTGGCAATCAGATCGCCGAACTGCTGCTGCAGATCAGTGGTTTGTGTATCGGTTGCCGGCATGGCTTGATCGTTCATCGAAATCGAGGCCACAGACTTAACACTGCGACGCTTCGCCGGCACAGCCGCAAATGATCATTTCATTCGGCAAAGCTTCCCCCTCAGCCAAATTTCGGCTGCTGAAAATAGTCAGTGATTCTGTCGAGTTGCCGGGACCGGATGATCCCGACAACTCTGCTCAGTTAACTAACGCAGTTGGTTAACTACGCTATTGTGCTAACCCACATTTTCACCAAACGGCATATCGCGAAAACGCTTGCCGGTTGCGGCAAAAATAGCGTTGGCAAGCGCTGGCGCTACCGGTGGCACACCGGGTTCACCCACACCGGTTGCGTGTACCGAAAACGGGTGATCCACGATATGGGTGTGCACATCTTTGGGATACGAATTGATGCGCACGACCGGATAGTCATGGAAGTTCGAGTTGGTTACCGCACCATTCTCGTAGTTGATGTTCGAGTGCATCGCCAGCGTCATGCCCATCACCGCCGCCCCTTCCATCTGTGACGCCACCCGTTCGGGGTTTACACAGAAACCGCAGTCGACGGCCATATGCACTTCGGGCACAGCAACGCTGCCATCGGCACCGACTTTTACTTTCACCACCGATGCTACGTAGGTCACGAAGCTGCGGTGCGCGGCAATACCCAGCGCCTCACCCTCGGGCAGGTCCTTGCCCCAACCGGCCTTCTCTGCCGCAAGCTCTATCACGCCACGCAAACGCGCGGTATCGTTAGGAAATTCCTCATAGGGTTCGCCGTAGTTCCACAACTCTTTCATATCGGCGGCGACCGGATCGATCTTCCGATCGGGACCGATCAACTCGATCAGCATGTCCTTGGGATCACGCCCCAGGTCGTGCGCGAGTTCGGCAATGAATGACTGCACGCCCCAGGCCCGAGGAATATTCGATACCGAACGGAACCAGCCGATGCGGGTGTGGGATTTTGCCTCACCCGATTCAACCACCAGATTCTCCACACCAATCGGCGTATCGACCAGCCCCATGCCTGCTTCCAGGCCACTGGTATGCAGCGGATCTTCAACGAACGTGGAGAAAATCGTCGGCGATACGGAGCGATGGCGCCAGCCAATGACTTTGTCATCGCTATCGAGCGCGGCTTCGAGATGTTCCACCGACGTGGTGTGATAGAAGCCGTGGCGAATGTCATCTTCACGTGTCCACTGCAGCTTCACCGGTGCGCCAATTTCTTTCGATACCAGTGCCGCCTCGATCACGTAATCACACTTGGACTTTCGACCAAAACCACCACCGAGCAGACTGACCTCAACCGTAACATCCGCCGCATCCATACCCAGTGCTGCCGAGGTATCGGTTCTGGCCCCATAAGGGCTTTGCACCGGCGCCCAGATATTCAGCTTGCCGTCTTTGAAGTCGGCAACCGCCACCAGCGGTTCCATCTGCGCATGCTGCATGTGCGGCTGATAATACTCCTGCGAAAACACTCGCGCCGCGTTGCTGAACGCTGCATCAGGGTCGCCCACCTTACGCAGAACCTTGCCCGGCTTTTTTGCCGTCGCCCGCATCTGATCGGCATAGGCTTGCGAGTTGTATTGTGCGTGCGGGCTGTCGCTCCACTGTATCTTCAGTGCATCGCGGCCCTTGATTGCAGCCCAGGTGTTGGATGCCACAACCGCCACGCCACCCAGCGGTGCAAACTTTGCCGGCGGCATGGAACCATCGATATTAACGATACGTTCAACGCCGGGCACTTTCATCGCATCGGAATCATCAACCGATTCAACTCTGGCGCCGACGACCGGCGGGCGCGCGACTGCCGCGAACTTCATGCCGTCCAGAGTGATATCCGCACCGTATCGCGCCTTACCGGTGGTGATGTCGTGCAGATCGTATATCGGCACTTCACCTTTGCCCATGTAGCGAAACTGATCGTCGGTTTTGAAGGTCAGCTCCTCGAATGCTGGCACCTCCAGCGCCATGGCCTCGGCGGCAATATCGCCGTAGCCGATTTTCTTCGAGCCGTCTTTCATGTGAACTTCATGGTTTTCGGCGATAACCTGATCGGCCTCCACACCCCACTGCTTGGCCGCCGCCTGCTCCAGCATCGAACGCACCGACGCCCCCATCTGCCGCATGGGCTGCAGGTAGTGACGCAAACTGCGCGAGCCATCTGTATCCTGGTTGCCGTATTTGGGTTCATCACCCTCGGCCTGACGCAACACCACACGTGACCAGTCGGCCTCCATCTCATCCGCCAATACCATCGGCACACCAGTCTTCGCACCGGTGCCCATCTCCGAGCGATGCGTGGTCAATATGACCGTGCCATCCGGTGCAATCTCTACAAACACATGCGGATCGACAACCGTCCCGTTTGGCATACCTTCGGCACCGGTCGGGTACGGGTCATAGGCCATAGCCGTACCGGGCACGATTTGCATGGCCAACGCCATTGCCGCACCGCCGCCACTGAGTTGAAGGAACTTGCGGCGGCTGAGTTTTCCAATGATCGCGCTGGACGGCGGCGAATTTTCGGCTTCGACCGGCTCACCATAGAGTTCGGCGGCAATGGCCTGTTCAATCTGGCTGTGCATAATTAACCCTCCATTTCCGAGGCCGCCATTTCTACGGCCGCCTGAATTCGTTGATAACAACCGCAACGGCAGATGTTGCCCGTCATCTGTTGCTCGATTTCCTCGCTGGACACACCGGAATTGTTCGCAAGCAGAGACGCTGCGTTCATGATCTGACCCGCCTGGCAATAGCCGCACTGCGGCACGTTTTGCGCGCGCCAGGCCTTTTGCACCGGATGATCCCCGTTCGGATCCAGCCCTTCAATGGTGGTGATGTCGCGCCCGGCAACCGACTCCATGCTCAGCAGGCAGCCGCGCTGCGCTTTGCCATCGACATGCACCGTGCAGGCACCGCACTGGCCGGTCCCGCAGCCGAACTTGGTACCGTGCAGGTTCAAAATATCCCGAACGTACCAAAGCACCGGCATCGTGGGGTCACCATCGAACGCGTGCTCTTCGCCATTAACCTTGATGGAAATTGCCATGTATCCTCCGTAGTTTTAGGTTGGTCAGCCTGCGCTGACCGATTCGTATCGCCTATGAAGAGCGGGGCTCTCCATTGGCAGTAAATTATCGATGTAGAGTAAGTGCTGCACTATTTCTTCTGAGACTCAATCAGGGCCTGCAATGCGCCTTCGATCTGTGCGAGTGCCTGCTGATCTGTTTTAGTGACTGGTTCGGCGCTCTCGCAACGGGGATCGGTACGCTGCAACGCGCCAAACATTTCGCGCGTCAACGGGATCGGATCGCAACCATTGTCCTGCTCGCACACCATGTCGAACTCCGGCTTGGCCATTGCGTAACAGCCAAAACAGTTCATGCCAAAGCCATTGTTGACTTCAGCAAAACCACGCGTGTTGATGTTGGTGCCTTTGGCATCGACGTCAAGAAAGAAAAATTCCCAATCGTTGGTGGCCGGGTTAAAGCCCTTTTGCCTTTTGACCATGGCTTCAAACGGGATCAACTGCAGCAGACTACCAGGCGGATAGACGCCCTTACCGGCCTGCGCCACCTTCACTGTGCCATCCAGGTTGCCCAGCAGGTTGTCCACATAGAAGTGACGGACCTGGGTCATATCGCTCATACAGCGGAAAGATGAGTTGTCCACAGACACCTCATCCGCCAGACCCATACCGGTCCCAATCCAGACCATCAACGCGCCAGCACACATCTGTCGACCTAAACCGCGCCGGCTTTTACGAGCACCACCCGTGTCACGAGCCATCGTGCTATTTCCCCGATTTCTCTTCATCCGAGCGCAGGAACGCAGGCGTTCATATTCTGCACTCTGAATTCAGAACTCGAATATTGCACAAAAGGCAGGAGGTGTGCAACTTTCTTTGCGGGGTTGATGCACCTGCAGGGCACAGCGGCCAAGTCACTAAACATCACCAGGAAAAAGAATCCGATAATCGATGCTCACTGGAGATCATCGAGGATGCGTTTTCAACGAGCTCGATCGAGCGTTGATAATCAGTTCGACAGTGATTTCGTGCAGGATCTGCACTCGTTACATCGATGTGCCGAGCACCGACTTGTTGCGGGTGAGTGGTGAGTGCGGCGCTGCCGAGTAGCGGGCTGCGGAAATGGGTCACCTATGGAATGTATGTCCGACGAGCCAGTGCTCGGTACCCACTGCCCAGCTAGTTTCCGGGTTCTGGAATCCCCGTTCTTCAACGTACTACTGGACGATCATCCCTGGAGGACTAGATGACCCAACCGCTCCTCCACAATTGACCTGTAGATAACGCGCTTGTAGTGTGTCGTTTAGGTTTGAAGTATGAACTCGCATAATGCGATAAGGTTGAGAATTTAATACAATTCAGCCAGATGTGGCGTGTGCAACCACACCTAACGCGTGCGGATCATTTCGAATAGCTACGGGAATACAGAGAATCGAGACAATTGCGAAAAGCGCGATTAAGGGCATCCAGCTACTAGAATCAGATGGGTGCTAGGTGTTGGAAACAACTACTGTGGCTGCTGGAATGAAAAACACATCCGACGAAATCGTTCTACAGACTGAAGAAGCTCTTGCTGGGGCATGGGACAGTGTTTGCGGCCCCGAGAGTGAATTCGCGAGTAAAAAGCCTGATGGTGAGATTCAAGGCGAGTGAACACATTGCTATGACAGGCCAATTGTTAGAGACAAATTTCAGACCTAAGCACCGTATGACAATGATCATCGGATTGCTCTTATGTGTACCTGTGTCCGCGTGCGCTACTGAGCCAAAGGCCAAGGACCCAGAAGAACAAAAAACAGAAAGGTGCTTGAGTATCGTCGGAGTCAAAGTATGTCCGTTTTTTGACCCGAGAACGAAGGATGAAAAGCTGAAATTCAAAGCAGATTCAAGGGAATCTAAAAATGAAGAACCGAAAGAGGAAGAATAAACTCTAAGGCGCGAGAAATAGCAGAAGAACGGTATAAGGCGAACAGGTGGGCCGACGCTGACTCAAAGCGACTGCGACTAAAAAAAGCGTGCGAGTATTTTACGATCTTACCTGCCTGAAGGGGAAACGATGCTCGCAGGCCCACGCCAAAGCTGGTGGTTCTCGCGGGTGTCGATCTGGAGGTAAAAGCTCAATTCTTGGATTTCGCCTTTACGCCAAATTTTGCCGGACCCTTCAACCCTTTGATTCAAATGGCGCGCCCGGAAGGACTCGAACCTCCGACCACCTGGTTCGAAGCCAGGTGCTCTATCCAACTGAGCTACGGGCGCGCTGGTACTGCAAGTGCCGCTTCGAGGCCGTTGCGGCTTCGACTCATTATTGTAGCGCTAATCGGGGGGGATGAACACCCGGGCGGGGCTTTGTTGGGTCAGGATGGCGGATTGAGGGGTTTGCCCGCCGCTTCGCCGATTGGTACGTGCGCTTAGGCTTACGGCCCCTACGATTGCAGTTTGCGGGCCCGTACCACACCCCGGCAGTGCGTGGCCCCTTCGATTTTGGGGCCACGGAGTTTGGGTGGGTCAGTCAGGCGTGCGGCGCGATGACTTCCTGGCGTTGTTCACCGAGGCCTGCGATGCCTAAGGTGACGACGTCGCCGGCTTTCAGGTACTGCGGTGGTTTCATGCCCATGCCGACGCCTGGCGGGGTGCCAGTGCTGATGATGTCGCCAGGTTGCAGGCTCATGAAGCGGGAGACGTAGCTGACGAGGAAGGGCACTTTGTAAACGATAGTGTTGGTGCTGCCTTTCTGCTTTGACTCGCCGTTGACGTCGAGGAACATGGAGAGGTTGTGCGGATCGGGGATCTCGTCTTTGGTGACCATCCACGGGCCGGTGGGGCCGAACGTGTCGTGCGATTTACCTTTGACCCACTGACCGGAGCGGTGAATCTGGAAGTGGCGCTCGGAGACGTCGTTGACGACGCAGTAGCCGGCGATGTGGTCGTAGGCGTCAGCTTCGTCGACGTATTTGGTCTCTTTGCCGATGACGATGGCAAGCTCTACTTCCCAGTCGAGCATAGTGGATTCGCGGGGCACTTCGATCGCGTCATCCGGGCCGACGATACAGCTGGTCGCTTTGAAGAACATGACGGGCTCAGGCGGGACCTCGAGGCCGGACTCCTTGGCGTGATCGGAGTAGTTCAGTCCGATGCAGACGAGCTTGCCAACATTGCCTACACAGGCGCCGATGCGGGTGCCGGCATCGACTTTTGGCAGGCTGGCCAGATCGAGGGCGGCGAGCTTTGCCAGCTCAGCCTCGGACAGGCTGGCGCCATTGATGTCGCTCACGTGGGCAGACAGGTCGCGAATGTTGCCGTCGGCGTCGATCGCACCCGGCTTTTCCTGACCCGGCTGGCCATAGCGCATTAGTTTCATTGAGAGCTCCGATTAGGGATGGGCGGGCAGGTCCGCCGGATAGGGCAATTCTACGTTTTGGGACGTGGGTGGATCAATCGCCCACAAGACATAGCAGGCGAATCAAACGGCCCAGCCGCCGTCGACGATATGCGCCTGACCGGTGGTGAACGCGGATTCGTCGCTGGCCAGATACAGGCAAAGATTGGCGATTTCCTCTGTGGTGCCGAGGCGCCCCATCGGCTGGCGGGCGACGAAGTCTTTCATCGCCTGATCGTAGTCGCCGGTGGCACGCAGGCGATCGTGTAACGAGGGTGACTCAACGGTGCCGGGACAAATCGCGTTGCAGCGAATGCCCTGGGATACATAATCGGCGGCGACGGATTTGGTCAGACCCAGAAGGGCTGCCTTGGTGGTGCCATAGACGAAGCGATTGGGCACGCCTTTGATGCTGGAGGCGACCGATGAGATGATGATGATCGATCCTCCACCGTTGTCGAGCATCGCCGGCAGCGCAGCGCTGATGGTGTAGTAGCTGGAATTAACATTCAGGTTAAACGAGAACTCCCAGTCTTTCTGATCACAGGCCAGTATGCTGCCGTGATGCACGAAGCCGGCGCAGTTGACCAGTGCATCCAGCGGTCCGGCACCTTTAATGACGCTGTCGACGGCATCGCGATCGGTCGCATCCAGCACAATGGTTTTGATGCCATGGGGCTCGAGTTCGGCCAGTGTGTCAGCGTTGATATCAGTTGCGGTAACTGTTGCACCTTGTTGTGCAAAGGCCATGGCTACGGCGCGGCCAATACCCTGCCCTGCGGCGGTGATCAGTGCGGTTTTGTTCTGCAACCTGTTCAATGCGGTCGTTCTCCGGTGTCTCGTCTTGCAAAGCGCATTTGCGGTGCGCTGATATAATTTTGTGTCAGCAATAAAAGTCTTTGACGACTCAATGCCCAACAAGAATCAGTACGACTATATCATTGTCGGCGCGGGATCCGCCGGCTGCGTGCTTGCAAACCGTCTCTCGGCCGACCCTTCAAACAAGGTGTTGCTGCTGGAGGCTGGCAAGCGCGACAGCAACCCCTGGATTCACGTGCCGGTTGGTTACTTCAAAACCATGCACAACCCGGCCACCGACTGGTGCTACCTGACCGACCCGGACCCGGGCATCGCCGGGCGCCGGCTACAGTGGCCGCGCGGCAAGGTGCTGGGCGGGTCCAGCTCGATCAATGGCCTTTTGTATGTGCGCGGCCAGCGCGAAGACTACGATCGCTGGGCAGAACTTGGCAACAAGGGCTGGAATTACGACAGTGTGCTGCCCTACTTTAAGAAATCTGAAGATCAGGAGCGAGGCGAGGACGATTACCACGGCAGTGGCGGGCCACAGAAGGTCTCCAACCTGCGACTCCGGCGACCCATCGCCGATCACTTCATCGCCGGCGCACAGGAATGCCAGATCCCGTTGAACGATGACTACAACGGCGAGAAGCAGGAGGGCATCGGCTACTTTCAGCAAACCGCCCACAATGGCTTTCGCTGGAGTACAGCCAAGAGTTTTCTGCGCCCTGCCCGCAAGCGGTCCAATCTGCAAATCGTCACCAAAGCCCACACCACGAGAATTCTGTTCGAAGGCAAGAAAGCGATTGGTGTGGAGTATCTGCGTGGTGGCAAAACCGTGCAGGCACACTGCAACGCCGAGGTAGTCTTATCGGCCGGGGCTATCGGCTCACCGCAGATATTGCAGTGTTCCGGCGTGGGCGCGCCCAGCCATCTGCAGTCGCTTGACATTCCGGTGGTGCATCGCTTGCCTGGCGTAGGCGAGAATCTGCAGGACCATTTGCAGATCCGGCTGGTGTACAAAACCAGTGAGCAAACGCTTAACGATGAGTTAAACAGCGTTTTGAAGCGCATGAAGGTGGGGCTGCAGTATGGTCTTTTTCGCACCGGCGCACTGACGCTGGCGGCAAGTCAGGTGACGATCTTCACCCGCTCATCTCCGGAGGTTGAACGGCCCGACATTCAGTTTCACATGCAACCGCTCAGCGCGGACAAACCCGGTGAAGGGGTACACGATTTCTCTGCGTTCACCGCATCGGTCTGCCAGTTGCGGCCGGAGAGCCGCGGCACTATCCGGATCAAATCCCCGGACGCAAGCATCTATCCGTCGATTCAGCCGAACTATCTATCCACTGAAACCGATCTACGCACCGCGATCAATGGCGTAAAAGTGGCCAGGCGCATCGCCGATGCGCCGTCTATGGCACCTTATATTGTGGATGAATACGTACCGGGCACCGCCTACGAGACTGATGAACAACTGGAGATGGCGGTACGGCTGTTCAGCCAGACGATCTATCACCCCACGAGCACTTGCAAGATGGGCCATGATGATCGCGCGGTGGTGGACGATCAGCTACGGGTACACGGCATTGAAGGGTTGCGTGTGGTGGATGCCTCGATCATGCCGGAGATTGTCTCGGGCAATACCAACGCACCGACGATCATGATCGCCGAGAAGGCGTCGGATATGATTCTGGCGCGGTAACAGACGCAAACGAAGTCAGGTACCACTTGTTCGCGCAACGAGGCTCGACCCACAACAGACAACTTGGCTATTTAGCTATCTGCGGTCGATAACACGCAGGCGTAGACTTCGTCGGTCTCAAGCGTATCGTCGGCCGGCAGGTCCACATTAAATTGCAGGCTCTGGTCGGAGGCGAAGATTCCGTGCAAGGTAAGTGGCAGGCTGCCAGGCAGGTGGATATTAAGCCGATCTTCGGCCAGATTCCGATTCCAGTAGACCGTGCCATAGCGCTGGAACTCGGCACTGCCATCTGCCCTGAATTCGATTTGATCGTCTACCGCCATTTGCGCACTGGTCACGCTGCAAAACCACACACCGCTGACCGCGTATAGTGGACGCGCAAAGTCATCATCAACCGATGTCGTCGCATCATCGCTTTGTAGACCAGGGCTTGCGCCGCCAAGCAGCAAGGTGCCGTCGCTGCCGGAGCAGGCGCTCAACAGCGCCATTATGGCGCCAAACACGGACACACGGGTAGTCGAGCGTGCGACGATCGATTGTCTGATTCCTGACATCATGCGATGAGCTTAGCTCAAGGCTGCTAGTATTCCAGCCGCGAATCCATTCATCTTCGGGCGCCGATTGTCGTTCCGGCCGCCTGTACCGGCAGATACAAATCATGCGTTCAAACAAAGTTATCCACACCGTGAGCTGCCATGCAGAGGGTGAGGTCGGCGATGTGATTGTCGGCGGGGTGCGCCCGCCACCGGGCGAGACACTGTGGGATCAATCCAGATTCATTGCAAACGACGGCCAGTTGCGTGACTTCATGCTGAACGAACCGCGTGGCGGCGTATTCCGACACGTGAATCTGCTGGTGCCAGCCAAACACCCCGAGGCCGATATGGGCTGGATCATCATGGAGCCCGAGGACACGCCGCCGATGTCTGGCTCAAACAGTATGTGCGTCTCGACCGTCATCCTCGAGACCGGGATCTGCGAGATGCGAGAACCATTGACCCAATTAACGCTTGAGGCACCCGGTGGGCTTGTGCGGGTTGAGGCAGAGTGCAGCGAAGGTCGCGTGCAACGGGTCTGGATACGCAATGTGCCGTCGTTCGTTGATCGATCCCAGGCGGCACTGGAGGTGCCGGGCCACGGCACCATCACAGTTGATACTGTCTACGGCGGCGATTCGTTCGTTATGGTCGACGCGACCGACTTTGGTTTTGAGATCGTCGAGCACGAGGCGCGCGACATCGCGGAGCTTGGCATCAGGATCACGCGCGCGGCCAATGAACAACTCACGTTCCACCACCCGCAAAACGCCGACTGGACACACCATTCGTTTTGTCAGTTCATGGCGCCAGTGCGAAACGACGGTGACGGCCTGCGCGGCAAAAGTGCGGTGGCGATTCAGCCCGGCAAGCTCGATCGCTCACCTTGTGGCACTGGCTGCTCTGCGCGCATGGCGCTGATGCACGCGCGCGGCGAGATCGAGCCCGGACAAACCTACATTGGCGAGTCGATCATCGATTCCGAGTTCATTTGTCGAATAGACAGCACCACGCAGGTGGCGGATCGACCGGCGATCCTGCCGGTGATCAGCGGTCGCGCCTGGCTGACCGGCACCCACCAGCACATGCTCGATGGCGCCGATCCCTGGCCACGCGGCTACAAGCTGACGGATACCTGGGGATTCAACAAGTAGTGCGCTGAGTCCACTTGCAGCGCGACCATGCGCATCCACAGCGACACGCCTATAATATGGGCCTCCCGGTCGCCGGCTGACAGAGCATCGATATGGTCACTTCAATCATCCTGATTCGCGCGAAACGCGGCACAGTCAAGGCATTGGCTGAGGATCTGGCCTCGCGCAAGGGAATCTCGGAGGTCTACTCAGTCAGTGGCAGCTACGATCTGGTCGCCGTTGCCCGCGTGCCCTCCAATGATGCGCTGGCCGATCTGGTGACCACCGAACTCGCCTCGTTCGACAACATCACCCACACCGAGACGATGCTGGCGTTTCGCGCTTTTTCACGCCACGACCTGCAATCGATGTTTTCCATCGGCATGGAGTAGGTGCTCCAACTGAACAGGCTGCGCAGGTAATCACGTCGCATTTACGCGCTGTTTACAGAATAGGCAACCCTGAGTTGGCTATACTTTTTTGGCACGTTCGTGCCCCGGAGCAGATCGCGTTTCAAACCTGAAGCCGTCCACTGAGCTCGGCGGACAGATTCGTGCCGGTACCCCCTGCTCCACTTTCGGGCGACGCCTTTGAAATTATTGAATAACTCCGTAAAGCTGATCCTGCCGCTGCTGGTACTGGCGGTCGCCTTCGTGATCGCGCGCGGACTGATCGCCAACAAACCAGAACCCGTCAGCCGGCCAAGCTTCAAGTCTGTCACCAGTATCGACGCGACACGGGTGGCAAAATCAGACTATCAGGTCACCCTTAAAACACAGGGCACCGTCGGTGCCGCCCGCACCGGTACGCTGATCGCGCAGGTCCGCGGCACGGTAATGGACGTGTCGCCCAATTTGGTCAGCGGTGGCTTTTTCGAGCAGGGTGAAACACTGCTGGAACTGGATCCGCGCGACTATGAAATTGCGCTGACGATGGCTGAGGCGACGCGCGCGCAGGCACAGGCCGCGTTGCAGGAGGAACAGGCTCGCGCCGAGCAGGCAGCACTCGACTGGAAACGCCTGGGCCGCAAAGGTAAACCCTCCAGCCTGACGTTGCGCGAGCCACAACTGGTGTCGGCCACTGCGGTACTCGCCAGTGCCGACGCGCAAATTCAGCGTGCACAGCTCGATCTGGAACGAACAAAAATCACCGCACCCTACAGTGGCAGAGTGTCCAGCAGCAATGCCGATCTGGGGCAATTTGTTAATGCCGGATCGGTATTGGCGGAGATCTATTCGGTCGATCGCGCCGAGGTGCGGTTGCCGTTGAGCAACCTCCAGTTGGGTTATCTTGCCCTGCCCGGCCGCGATGCGCTGGATGAACCGGTCAAGGTGGTGTTGAGTTCAAGCATCGGCGATCAGCGCCACGACTGGCCCGCCGAGATTGTCCGCACCGAGGGCACCATCGATCCGAACAGCCGCCAACTGTTTGCCATCGCCTCGGTCGAGCAACCCTACGCCGTTGGCGACAAACCACCGCTGCGCGTCGGCCAGTACGTTCAGGCGGCAGTGAGCGGCACGGTATTAAAAGACGTCGTGGTGATTCCTCGCTCGGCTCTACGCGAGGATCGTGAGGTGCTGGTAGTAGATGACACCAACACCCTGCAACGCCGAGAGGTGCAAGTGCGTTGGAAAGATGCGGATGTCGCGGTTATCGGCGCCGGGCTCGAGGATGGCGAGATCATCAGCCTGACGTCACTGGGCACCGTGGTCAACGGCACCCGCGTAAACGCCACGGTCGATGGCGTGCCATCCAACAGTGAGCAACAAGCTGGCGGTCAACGAGGTGGCGGCGGCGACATGCCGGAGCGACTGAAACGGCTCAAGGCAACGATCGATGCCGGTCAGGACATTCCTCCACCGGCTCGTGAACGCATTGCCGCTCGTATTGCCGAAGGACAACCAGTCCCGAATTGGCTGAAAGCCTATATGGCCAAGCAAGCTACGACCAACCAATAATCCCGCAAGCGAACTCGGGCGAGGTAGCCTCATGCACGGAATGATCAGCTGGTTCACCCGCAACGGTGTGGCCGCCAACCTGTTGATGGCCTCCATCATTTTTGCCGGCTTCTATTCGCTCGGCAATCGCATCCCGCTGGAAGTCTTTCCGTCGTTTGAACTCGACGTGGTGAACATCCAGGTGCCGTTTCGCGGCGCCGCACCAGCCGAGGTCGAAGAAGCGGTAACGGTCAAGGTCGAGGAGGCGATACAGGATGTCGACGATATCAAGTCGATGACCTCGGTCGCCGCCGAGGGCCTGGGCACCGTTCGCGTCGAGGTCGAATCCGGTGCCGACCTGCAAAAGGTGCAGGATGATATCGAGGCTCGGCTCACACAAATCAGCACCTTTCCAGACGACGTGGAGACGCCATCGGTCTATGCCGCACAGCGCAACCGCGAGGTGATTAGTGTGATCATCGCCGGTGATCTGACCGAAAAGGAATTGCGCGCACTGGCCAATCGAGTACGCGACGGGCTGGAAGCATTGCCGAATGTCAGTCAGGTGGAGCTCTCGGGCGTGCGCGACTATGAGTTATCGATCGAAGTGAGCGAGCAGACACTGCGTGAATATGGCCTGACCTTTGCCGAAGTGGCCAACGCGGTCAGCCGATCGTCACTGGATCTCTCTGCCGGCGCCATCCGCACCACCGGCGGCGAGGTGCTGATCCGCACCAAGGGACAGAATTACAGTGAGCAGGATTTCTCCGAAATTGTGGTGGTAACCCGCGACGATGGCACGCGTGTGACACTGGCACAATTGGCCAATATTCGCGATGGATTCGAAGAAGATCCGATCGAGCAGCGATTCGACAATCGCAACAGTATCGAGATCGACGTCTTCCGATCCGGCAACCAGAGCGCGATCACCGTGGCCGATGAGGTCAAGGCCTATATCGATGAGGCTCAGTTGACGATGCCGGAGAATGTCACGCTCGGCTATTGGCGTGATCGCTCGCGCATCGTCAAGGCGCGGCTTGCCACTTTGAACAAAAGTGCCATGCAGGGCGGTTTGCTGGTGGTATTGCTGCTGGCACTGTTCTTAAGATTCTGGGTCGCGTTCTGGGTATTTGTTGGCGTGCCGGTGTGCTTCATGGGTGGACTGGCCGTGATGCCGGAAATTGGGGTGACGATCAACCTGATCAGCCTGTTTGCCTTCATTCTGGTACTGGGTATCGTCGTCGATGATGCCATCGTGACCGGTGAGAATATTTATACCCGCATGCGGCAAAACCCCAACGCGCTGGAGGCGGCCATCGAGGGCACACAGGAGGTGGCCATTCCGGTGACCTTCGGGGTGTTGACGACGGTCGCAGCGTTCGTGCCACTGCTGATGATTGAGGGTGTGCGTGGCAAGATATTCGCGCAAATACCCATGATCGTGATACCCGTGCTGTTGTTTTCACTGATCGAATCAAAGCTGGTGCTGCCCGCTCACATGAAGCACCTGAATTTCCACAAAAAGAGCCGGCCCAATATTTTTGCACGCATGCAGCATCGCATCGCCGATGGTCTGGAGTGGATGATTCGGCACCTCTATCAACCAGCCTTGAGCGCCTGCCTGCGTCAGCGGTATCTGACCCTGTCGTTTTTTGTTGGCGCGGCGATTATCGTTTTCAGCCTGACGATTGCCGGGCACGTGAAGTTTATTTTCTTTCCGCGCGTACAGAGCGAAGTCGCCAGAGCATCGCTGACGATGCCGGCCGGCACACCGTTTGAAGTAACGCGCCAACATATCGAACGCATTGCCGATGCGGCGCACACGCTACAGAAAAAACATGTCGACCCAGACACCAACGAGAGCATTATCGAGAGCATTATCTCTACCACCGGTTCACTCGGTGGTGCAGGCGGTCAATCACATCTGGGGCGAGTGATGTTCGAGATCACCCCACCCGAGGAACGCGCGCTGACGATATCCAGCCGCCAGTTGATCATGGAGTGGCGACGTGAGATCGGCACCATCCCGGGTGCCAAAGAAATCAATTACCGCGCAGAGATTGGCCGTGGCGGCGCGCCTATCGATATTCAGTTGACCGGTGACAACTTTGTCGATTTACGACAGGTGGGCGACTGGGTAAAAACAGAACTCGCCACATACAACGGCGTGTCTGATATCACCGACAGCTTCGAAGACGGCAAGCAGGAAATCAAACTCAATATCATGCCGGCCGCCGAGCAGCTTGGACTGACGTTATCAGACCTGGCCAATCAGGTGCGTCAGGCGTTTCTCGGGTTTGAAGTGCAGACGATTCAACGCCAGCGCGACGACGTGCGCGTGGTGGTGCGTTACCCGGCCGATGAACGTCGATCACTGGACAATCTGCAAACCATGCTGATTCGTACACCGTCCGGTGCCGAAGTGCCGTTCAGCGAGGTGGCCGAGGCAACACTCGGGCGAGGATTCCCGACGATTCGCCGTGTCGATCGACGCCGTGCGATCAACATACAGGCCGATGCGGACAAGCTGAACACCGACATAGAAGCGATCAAGCTTGACTTGCAACAAAAGCTCGACGCGTACCTGGTCAACTATCCGAACGTCTATTCAACACTCGAGGGTGAAGCGCGCGAACAACGCGAGTCATTCGGCAGCTTGCGAACCGGTTTACTGTTTGTGTTGGCGGCGATCTATGCACTGCTTGCGATCCCGTTGAAAAGCTATCTGCAACCGATCATGGTGATGCTGGTAATTCCTTTTGGCGTGGTGGGTGGCATTCTCGGCCATGTGATCATGGACATGAGTCTGAGTATCATGAGCTACATGGGCATGCTGGCACTGGCGGGGGGAGTGATTAACGACAGCCTGGTGCTGGTAGATTATGTGAACAAACGCCGCGCCGAGGGACTGCCCATATTCGAGGCGGTGCGAGCGGCCGGTGTGGCGCGATTCCGCGCGATCCTGCTGACTTCACTCACGACGTTTTTTGGCCTGATGCCACTGATTTTTGAAAAGAGCACACAGGCGCAATTTCTGATTCCAATGGCAGTGTCACTCGGTTTCGGCATCATGTTCGCGACGCTGGTCACGCTGTTGTTAATACCGGTGAACTACATGATTTTGGAAGATCTGAAAAAACCGTTCAACCGGGATCGCAAGGTGCACGGCTCTGAAGCAGCCGGCACCGCATGACTGCGTAATTGCTTAAAACGCCTGCGAATGAAGAAAGCAGGCGAGTGCACTGTAACGTGTAAAAGGTGAGAGTCAGAACTCGTCAGTTGGTGTGCAACAAGGCCATTGCATGGCGCCTTGCTCGCAGACAATGCCTGGCCGGCCGCGATATGACCCCCTTATCAAGAGCTGTAACGCAGTTGCACAGCTGCGCGCCCCGGCCGACTGACGGGCTCCCGCAGGGTCGGTTAATCAAAGTTCTGAAACTCCCGGAGAATAAACACCGCGACAAGACGTTCAAAAACATACCTTAGAAGTTAGGTTCTTTGATCAATCGACTCATTCTTATAGTTTGCGCGCTAAGCACTAATTGACGATCGTTTACGTTGTGTGCGTGCGTTTGCCGCCTCGCGCAAAGCCTGCGTTACTGTAAAAAACCAGATCCATCCCTATGGTATGGGTAGTGAACCAACGGGATTGCTTCAATGACCAGCAAAAATAACGAGTCGGGCGACAACTTCGAACGCTCCAGCGAACAGGCGGCAAAGCTCGTCGGTCAGTTCGTGAACATGGCCAGCAGCTTTGGTCAGTCGGTCAGGGAGTCGATGAATGCCGCCGTGTCCGATAGCGCCACCGCAAAACAACAAGAAGCTTTGAAGCAGGCAGGCGGCTATGTTCGCAGAATGCGCACGGCAGCAGGGTATTCGGTCGAGGACTTTGCCGAGGCGATGGGCGCCGGCCGAGCATTTAGCGACAAGATAACCGGTGCGGAAAACGGTGATATCCCCTTCCCGCGCGAATGGCTGGACAAAGCCGCAGCAGCACTCGGTGCAAAGGATCCGGTGGAGTTCTATTCAAACTTTCGCGACTGCTATCCGCAGCCAGAAACACAGTCGACCGACAACCGCTCACGACGGCAACAGCTATGCGATGTGTTTGAGGAAGACAGCACATTGGAGCAGTTGAGCGATGCCCAGTTTGCGGTCTTGCTTAGTGCCATCAAACAGCACTACCAGAGCGCCCGGCAATTAATTGATTCCTGATCACCATCGCCGTGTCGACAACGACTTATTCGAAGTTCGGGCTAGGCGCTAAGTTCAGCCACAAACTGTGGCACCAATTCTGTGGCCAGACCGTTGCGGCACTCCGCAAACCTTGACTGTTGCGACGATGGTTCGAGGTTGAGCTCAAGCGTATGCGCACCGGCTTGATTGGCAAGCTCGACAAAGCCCGCCGCCGGATAGACGTTGCCAGATGTGCCAATGGATATAAAAAGATCACAACGCAGCAACGCCGCTTCTATGGCTTGCATCTGAAACGGCATCTCGCCGAACCAGACGATGTGCGGTCGCAGCGTGCCGCGCCGACCACAACACTCACAGCGGTCTTCAACTCGTATATCAGTACGAATTTCGAACACCTGCCCACTGCACTCACAACGCATCTTGAGCAGCTCACCATGCATGTGGATCAGATGCTTACTGCCCCCGCGTTCGTGCAGGTCGTCGATGTTCTGGGTGACCAGTAAAAACTGCTCGACGACTGACTCCAGCTCAGCCAGTGCGCGATGCGCGACATTGGGTGTCACATCATCGCCCAGCAGTTGGCGACGTCGCTCGTTATAGAACTGTTGCACCAGCGACGGTTGTCGAGCGAATGCCTCAGGGGTTGCAACATCCTCAACCCGATGCTCGTGCCACAACCCGTCACTGGCTCTGAAAGTCTGGATGCCCGATTCGGCGGAAATTCCCGCCCCGGTCAGGACGACGATATGGTTGTAGCTGGCCAACGGTGGTCAGGTGCGCCGTTGCGGGCAATCGCCGTTCAGGAGCGCAGCCGACGTGGCAGGCCCTGCGCGACAAGTTGCCAGATGTAGTTCAGGGTGTGCGCCTTGGTTGGTGCTTTCGGATAGTCGACATCGCCGCCATAGCGTAGTTTATTGCCCAGCGAGTTGGTGACCGCGGCCAGCAGCGAGTTACCTTTGTAGCGTTTGCCGGTACGCTCGCTGACAACGGCTTTGCCTCCATCGGTGCTGCTGAAGTCTTCTTTCAGCACAAGCCGGCCATTGGTGGTGTCGTAGACCTGGACTTCAACCGTTTTGACACGCGCGGTCTGATAGCGAACGAGCTCGTAGTCAGCCAGACGACCATTGGCCTTGTGCGGTACCGGCTGGACTACCGGCGGTAGTTGCAGCTCTTCGTCGACTGGCGAGATGCTGGCCAGAATCAGGTAGCGGCGTCGAAGCTTGCTTTCGATCATCGTCGCGCGGTGGCGCGCCTCAAGCGAACCATTGTGGCGGTAGGCACTGACCAGATCGGAAAACGCATCACCCAGCCGGCGTGAAACGTAAGCGTAACTGTCGATTCGTCCGTCGAGCGACGGATGTGCCAGCAGAATCTGCCCGGCAATCTGGTCGGCATAGCGCCGCCGCTCGTAGTCCTCAAGCTTTTTGGCACCCGATTGATTGACGACAAACCCAACCGCCACACCGCCGGTAATTCGCTCGCGCACCGCACCACGATCGCCAGATGGCGATATCCATGCACAGGACGTACAGAACACGGCCACCGACAACATCCACAACACACGGTGGTAGGCCATCGAACAACGGGTAATTGCGTTCATGATGCGCTCGCAGTTGCATCAACCGGGGATCAGTCAACTCATATTTCAATACAACAACAATCGAGCCTACAATGGCATCGAAGACAGTCATTGTAAACTTATTGACGCAATAAGTAATATTTGTGTGCCGTCCACGGCAAACCAAGCCCGGACCGATCAGGTGGTGGTGGCGGGAACTAGTGCGAGAAGGTGGGAATGTCTGGGTGGGGTAAAGCGAGACGGGCGCCCCGTTGCAAGGCGCCCGAGCGTACTGTTACCGCTTATAGCGTGTCGTGCTTGGCGAAGTGATACACCGGGCAAATACCGAAGTACACGGTGGCCAGCAAGATCAGCCCAAGAACGAGCCAGAGCTTGGAGCCGAAAATCCCTACCAGCACCAGTGCACCGCCGGCGCCCAGGCGGATGTTCTTGTCGGTCACACCGACATTCTTTTTCATGTCCGAGACTTTGAATTGCGGGCTGCCGCTCTCGACTTTCTTGACGTTGGACGACTCGTCCATCACATTCTCCTGATTAAAAGGTTTCGAAATGTCTACTCGACGATTTTAACCCATTCAAACGTGCCAAAACAAAGTTGTTAACAGTTTTTTTAGTTTTAGGTCAAGTGCTTAGACACCTCGCCGGCGCGCCGCAATCCGCATGCGCAAGGCGTTGAGCTTGATGAACCCTTCGGCATCGCGCTGATGATAAGCGCCGCCGTCGTCCTCAAAAGTGGCGACTTTCTGATCAAAGAGTGTGTCATCGGACTGACGGCCAGACACCATCACCCCGCCCTTGTAGAGCTTCAGTCGAACGACGCCGTTGACGTACTGTTGTGAGTGATCGATCGCGGCCTGCAACATCAGACGTTCGGGACTCCACCAGTAGCCGTTGTAGATGACACTGGCGTAGCGTGGCATTAGTTCATCCTTCAGGTGTGCCACTTCGCGGTCCAGTGTGATCGATTCAATCGCGCGATGCGCTTTGAGCATGATGGTGCCGCCGGGCGTCTCGTAGCAGCCGCGCGATTTCATGCCGACGTAGCGATTCTCGACGATATCGTCGCGTCCGATTCCGTGTTCGCCCCCAATGCGGTTAAGCTCGGTCAGTACCTGGGCTGGTGACAGCGCCACCCCGGCCAGCGCGACAATATCACCCGCCACAAAGGTCAGTTCGAGATCCCGCGGGGTGTCCGGTGCCGCTTCGGGCGAGACGGTCCAGCGCCACATGTCTTCCTCGGCTTCGACCCAGGGGTCTTCGAGCTGGTCGCCCTCGTAGGAGATGTGCAGCAGATTGGCGTCCATCGAGTATGGCGACTTGCCACCGCGCTTCTGCTCGATCGGGATTTGCCGCTGCTCGGCGTAGGCGAGCAGTTTCTCGCGCGAATTCAAATCCCATTCGCGCCACGGCGCGATGACTTTCACGTCGGGCGAGAGCGCATAGGCGCCGAGCTCAAATCGCACCTGGTCGTTGCCCTTGCCCGTTGCGCCATGAGAAATAGCGTCGGCTTGGGTCTCGGCGGCGATCTCGACCAGGCGCTTGGCGATCAGCGGCCGTGCGATCGAGGTGCCCAGCAGATACTCGCCCTCGTAGATGGTGTTGCAGCGCATCATCGGATAAACGAAATCGCGGACAAATTCCTCGCGCAGATCCTCGATGTAGATTTCATTGACGCCAAGCAATTTGGCCTTCTCGCGCGCAGGCTCGACCTCTTCACCTTGCCCGAGATCGGCCGTAAAGGTCACGATCTCGCACTGGTACTCGTCCTGCAGCCAGCGCAGGATCACGGAGGTGTCGAGACCACCCGAATAGGCCAGTACGACTTTGTTCACTGAGGTCATTCGAACGGTCCTGTATCGATTCTGGCGCCTGCCAGTCTGGAGGGGAATAGTGTGAATTGCGGCACGGAGATCGCATTACACCGGGAGGTGAAGCGGGCGCAGTTCGACTGTGTCGCGAGCCGGCTATTTTACACCGATGACCGTCACTGCAATCCCGAATTTTCGCCTTGCAGTCGAAAGCCTCGGACCAGCAGAGTACAATAGGGGAATCACGATGACGGGCGTCGAATGGCGGGTCGACATCGGCTGTGGCTGCGTACACGGCGTCTGCAGCAGGAACTTTCAGCATCGGCTCCAACTCTACAACCAGCAGCATTAACCATCACAATAGACATAATTACTAACCTTTACCCTTACTAGCATTTATACTCTTAGTGTTACTTCATTGATTAATCAATGGGTTGCACAGCGCCCGAGCGGGCGTTCAGGAGCTCCCGTATCACGGCCAACCCATTTCCGGCCGAGAGCAACCGAAGCACTCTATAGCGCTGATCGCAGATCGCAGTTCATCGCTGTAGCCACGCCTTACCGGGTCGTGGTCAAACCAGGGGACATGACAACAACATGACCAATAAGACAATCACCATCAATTCGGATGACGGCAAATCTGCTGATTTTGATGTTCTGCAGGGAACTCATGGACCCGGCTGTATCGACCTGTCAGGTCTGTATTCAAAGTTGGGCTACTTCACCTATGACCCCGGCTACGGCATGACCGGTAGCTGCAAAAGCGGCATCACGTTTATCAATGGTGAAGAGGGCATCCTGCTGCACCGCGGCTATCCGATCGATCAACTGGCGGAGAAAAGCAGCTACCTGGAAGTGTGTTATCTGCTGCTGTACGGCGAGCTGCCCTCTACCGATGAATTCGCGTCATTTTCGGCCACGATCAAAAACCACACGATGGTGCACGAGAACATTCGCGATTTCATCAACGGGTTTCGCTACGACGCGCACCCGATGGCGATGCTGGTCGGTACCGTGGGTGCATTGTCTTCGTTCTATCACGACTCCACTGATATCTCGAACCCGGAACACCGTGAGATCTCTGCCCACCGGCTGATCGCCAAGCTGCCGACCATTGCGTCGTACTGCTACAAGCATCATCGCGGTCTGCCGTTCATGTATCCGGACAACTCGCTTGGCTACACCGAAAACTTCATGCAGATGATGTTCTCGGTCCCGGCGCAGGACTACCAACACAACCCGATAGCCGCTCGCGCACTCGAAGTGCTGTTAATTCTGCACGCCGATCACGAGCAAAATGCCAGCACCTCCACCGTTCGCCTGGCCGGCAGCTCGGGCGCCAACCCGTTTGCGTCCATCGCGGCGGGTATTGCGAGCCTTTGGGGCCCGGCACACGGCGGTGCCAACGAAGCGGTCGTCAATATGCTGGAGAACATCTACAACTCCGGTGAAACCATCGAGACCACCATCGCCCGTGCGAAGGACAAGAACGACCCGTTCCGACTCATGGGCTTTGGCCACCGGGTATATAAGAACTTCGATCCGCGCGCCAAGATCATCGCCAAACTCTGCCACGATCTGCTGGATGATCTCGATGGCGATCAGCCGATGTTCGATCTGGCGCGTGAGCTTGAGCAAGCGACGTTGGCGGATTCTTATTTTCAGGATCGCCGCCTCTATCCGAATGTCGATTTCTACTCCGGCATCATCCTGCGCGCGCTGAACATTCCGATGAACATGTTTACCGTCATGTTTGCGATGGCCCGCACCGTGGGCTGGATATCGCACTGGCTGGAAATGCACTCCGATCCGGAATTTCGCATTGGACGCCCGCGCCAGATCTACACCGGGCACGCGAAACGCGACTACCCGGGCGCAAGCTAAAAAGGCGCAAGCCAGATAACGCTTTGAGTTTTCATCTACTGCCCCTCTTCAGGGGCAGTTTTGTTTTCGCACAGCGCAAATTGTCTGCGTGATCTACGCTACTGTTTTAGATCGGGAAGTCTGCCCATGGCTATCGACATAAAAAACGAGTGGCTGTCTGCCAGTATCAGCGAAAACGGCGCAGAACTGCAGTCTTTGGTGCGCTTATCGAGTGGTGAAGAATACCTGTGGCAGGGTGATCCGGAAGTCTGGTCAGGACGTGCGCCGGTACTTTTTCCACTGGTGGGTATGTTGCGCGACAACACGCTGGTGCATCGCGGCCAATCTTATTCGATACCCAAACACGGGCTCGCCAGACAAGCCGCATTTGACTGTCGGCAGCACGAAGCTGACAGCGTGACTTTTGTCCTTGAATCCAGCGCACAGACGCTTACCAGTTACCCGTGGAAATTTGAACTGCAGTGTGAGTTTTCGCTACGCGAATGCCGCCTGCAAGTGAACTATCGGATCAGCAATCGCGATGACAGTGAAATGATTTTCACTATCGGCTCGCACCCGGCATTCGCACTACCACTCACACAGGCAACCCTGACCGACTACGCCATCGAGTTCGCGCATAATGAAACGCTTGAGCGCTACCGACTAAACGACAACGGATTGCTGGAAGACTCTGGCTCACCCTGGTTGAACAATGAAAATCGCATCGAATTGTCGGACGATCTGTTTAACGACGATGCACTGATATTCAAGAACATCCAATCGCGACAGATTCACCTGATGTGCGGACACAAGCAACGGCTCGCCGTCGATACTGGTGGTGCGCCACACCTGGGCTTGTGGGCAAAACCGGGTGCAGCGTTTGTCTGTATCGAACCCTGGTACGGTTATAACTCTTCCGTTTCGGACAGCAGCGAGTTCGAGCAAAAACCATCGATGTTACGCCTGGCGCCTGGCGCGCAATTCACCACTGGCATCGGTATAGAGATCGCGTAGATCGCCCTTGCGGCCATCAGTTGCTGATTTCCGCGGTTCCCATCGCGCGTGGGTCGATGTGGCCGATATCGGCTCCGGTTTCTCCTACCCACGAATACTTGGAGTCGCGTCCGGCGCCGTCGTCGTCATCGTTGTACTCGAAGTTGATACCAAAGGGTTGCCCCGGTACCAGATCGAGTTCGCTCAGCGGCACGGCTAACTCCAGGTTGTAACCCGTGTCAGTAACGCCATCACCGTTGATGTCAGTATCGAAGTTACCTGAGGCGATGTCGGCATCGAAACCCGCCTGGCTGATAATGAAGACGAGGCCCACCGGTATATCGATGGAATTCTGATTGCGAAATACCTGCTCGTCGCCGACGCGAAAGGTCAGGTGCAGATCGTTGACGCCATCGTAGCTTTCAAGCCGGCTGTAGTCGCCGTCCATGAACCACTCGATGCTATCGTCATTCCACCATTGCAACCCGGAGTCGAAGCTCACGATGTTGTCGACGACCCGCACAGCGACATAGAGATTCGTTTCATCTGCAATCGCGACCCATTCACTGAAAAGCCCGTCGCTGGTGAGTCCGCTGCCCTCGGAGAAAACCAGGGTGTCAATTGTGCGCCCCGATGTGGCCCCATTGGCTAACAACAGGCCACTCCATAGCGCATCACTAAAAACGCCATCAATCAGCGCCGCATTGGATGTTTTTGCGACCAGGTAATCGACCAGATTCAATGGGTCGCGGTTCTGGCGAACTTCATCGATGTTGGTGCGCCCGTCGCCATCGGAATCCGCGGCGGTAGAGAAATCGGCCGCCAGCACCGTAACCGAGTTTTCGCCCACTATCAGGTTGATCGAGCGGGTGGCCTGAGCCACCGGTACATTGATGTGCAACAGTGAATTGACGTTAATCGTCAAGCCGATTTCAGTATTGGTGGGCAAACCGCTTATCACACCGGTGTAGAGGGTATCGCTTTGCTTTTGCAACGGCACATCGACGCCATCGCGAATCGCCGCCGCCGCGACACCACCACGCAACAGCGCAAACTGGGGCGGCAGATTGATCGTCAACAACATGCTGGCGCTGTCCGGTCGGTCAGCGCTATCGATCGGGCTGGTGTTCAGGTTGCGCTCATCGAGGTTGAAAAAGCCATCGTTGTCGCGATCAAATTCATCACCACTGACGACATAGGCATCGCCAAAGTCCACCGTCGCCCCCTCGCTGCCGATGTCCACACTGCGGGTCTGACGCGCTAACAGCAAACGCACGCCCTGATAGATTTCGAACCAGGAGATCGTCACGTCAGTCTCGCCACTGACCGGTACTTCGATGATCGCGTTCCAGTCGCCCGTGTCGTTGTCCGGCAGCAAGTTGAAACTCGCGCCGTTGATGGTGACGGTGGCGCTAAGTGCCGTGGGATCAACCGCCTGCACGTGACGAATGGCCGTGGGCGTGGGCACGGTCATGTTGGTGCGCATTGCTTCACCAACACAAGCCACCAACGATAGCGTGATCAGCGCAAACAATACGCGCAGCAGCGCGGCGGGGTTAAATGTCATATCGATCATGGCTGGGTGGCGGTAATGGTCAATGGCACCATCGGTACAGAGGGCTCACCGCCGCCGCCACTGT
Organism: uncultured Granulosicoccaceae bacterium; assembly: GCA_964646405.1. GTDB lineage: Bacteria > Pseudomonadota > Gammaproteobacteria > Granulosicoccales > Granulosicoccaceae > CAKZSB01. The sequence continues at coordinate 65,456 of CAZYDV010000003.1, forward strand.
CGCCCTGCGACAGCAGCAGACCAACGACTGCGACGCCCAACAATACATAGATCCAGCTCGGCCGGTTTGACGATGCTGTCTGTGGAGCGGCCGCCGGACCCGGTTGCGCGCCGTTCGGTGCGCTTAGATCGCGCACCAGCGGGCGTGACGGAAACCCTTTCAATACCCGGTTACCGCCGGTGTCGCGCGCTTCAATATAGTATTCGATCACCTCGTGCTGGACGCTGGTGTCGATCGTGACAACGAAATTCGACGTGCCCGGTATCAGCCGCATCGGAATGCTCGCAAAATCGCCATCGGTGCCCATGCGAAAGAAGAACTGCACGCTCTCAACCCCCCTTTCATCACGCACCAGTGCACTGAACGTCTGCACCTCCCCGGACACACCGCTGATCAGTGCCTCGTGATCGATCAGCGGCGGCTCGAGGTCGATCGGAACAATTTCAGTGTCCGCCAGTTCGAGACTGCCGGCGATTGGCAAATCGTCGGCGTGCAGTGTCTGACCGGACAGCAGTACCAGCAGCGCACCGAACAGCAGGGCCTGCAGACTGCGCGCTTGCATCGGCTGGTGAGGACCGATCAGGCCTCTGATGATGGAGAGAAAACCCATGTGCGCTCCGAGTGGATCTCTGGTGGGTGATGAGCCGGAAGTCGGGCACCCAAACGGCGAAGACTACCGCGACCGGTCGGGGTTCGAAACCGGCCCGCGACGATGTTAACTCTTCGTCACAAGCCAACCGCCGCAGAAGCGTTTACCAGAGGATCGGCGTCCAGCGATCGGCGTAGCGGCGCATTTCAAGGTTCGTCGACTGGTAACTTTGCGACGGATACACCGTGTCGCCATTCGGCATGGTGAGGCTGACAATCTGCAACTGGGCACGCGCGAGTTTGGGATTTTCGGAGACGCGAAAGTTTTTCAGATCGACCTCCACCCGGCTGTACTGACGCAGCAACTGCGCGAACAACTGCTGACGATTGCCGTTGCCTCCGGTCAGTGACGCAATCGCAGATGTGTTGTTCTGCTCGATCGCCCGCTCCAGCAATTCGAACTGCTGTTGCGCGTAGCGACGATCCGAATCGCTGAAACTATCGCGCTGAAAAGCCTCTTCGCGCTCAAGCCGCACGCTTAGCAACTGCAGTTGGACGTCATCGATCTGATAGGTCGCGGCAATGTCCAGCTCGCGACGGGCGGCAACGATTTCGCCTTTGCCAAGCGCCACCTCGGCTTTGGCAATTCGATCATCGTAGGCGGTGCGACGGGCGCGCTGGCGGCGATTGGCAGCTTCGATGCGGCTCTGCAATTCACTCTCGGAGCGCTGCCGCGCCAATTCCGCCTCGCGCGCGCGCCGGTTGGCAATCAATCGCTCGCGGCGTTGGCGAACCACGCCTTCGTTGGCGAGGGCCAGCAGACTGGCGATGCGCGAATCGTCTGGCACGCGCGCGGTTAACTGGCCAAGACGAGCCGCGGCAGCGGTGTGTTCATCGGCCTGTATCAGCGCGCTGATCGCCTCGAACTCGGCATTGACTTCAACCGCTTCACGGGCAATGGACAGCGATTCACTGAACTTGCGGATACTGCTGGGCTCACCGCCACTGTCGATGTAGGACTTCAAGGCCGACGCGGCGGTGTCCAGTTTTTGCTGACTGAGCAAGCGACGAATCAACGCCTCCTGCAGGCGCCGTATCTCGTCAATACGCCCAACGGCCGCACTGTGCGACGGCTTTAACGCCAGGATTTCACGATAGATCGGCAGCGCGACATCGACATATTCACCGTTGGCAAAACCCGTCTCGGCAAGCGCCCACCGGTCGGCAATCTGGCGCTGAGACTGCCACTGCTGCATCGCGACCAGCAGCGCGCCGCCCAGCACCACAGCCGCCAGCGCCAAAAGCAAGCGCCGCCGGAGGCGTTGCCTGCGCCATGCCAGGGGACGAGTGGGTTGGCTGGAACGCGGTTTGTCCGCGCCGGGCTTTTCCGCCACCGCGGCATTGTCTTGCGAAGAAGAGTTGAACAACATCGTCCACTCGGGCAGCGTTTGCGGGCGATCCGCCGCGTGAAATTCGAGCGCGG
>CAZYDV010000004.1:0-61065 GCA_964646405.1 uncultured Granulosicoccaceae bacterium
CGGTGTACCGCGAGGACATCGACAACGTGGTGGGTTTCGTCTACCTGCGCAAGATGCTCAACTTCCTCAAAGGTCAGGAACTCACCCAGGCCTATTTCGAGAGCAACGTTCGCGAGGCGTATTTCATTCCAGAGGGCACGCCGGTCACGCTGCAACTGCTCAACTTTCAGAAAACAAAAAAACGCATCGGCCTGGTGGTCGATGAATACGGTGACATTCAGGGTCTGGTGACGATCGAGGACATACTCGAGGAGATCGTTGGCGAGTTCACCAGCGATCCGGCGCAACAAGAGAAGTTTCGCGACATTTCTCCGCTCCAGGACGGCTCCTACAGCGTGCTGGGCAGCACCACTGTGCGGGCGCTGAACAAAGAGCTCGACTGGAACCTGCCGACCGAAGGCCCTCGCACTGTCAACGGACTGGTGCTGGAACACTTGCAAAACATTCCTGAAAAAGGTGCCTGCTTCATTATCAACGGCCGTCCGGTAGAAGTGACTCATGTGCGCGGCAATGTCGTACAGCGAGTGCGGATCGACACCGCCCTGCCCGACTATCAGGCACGCGACGACAGCGATGTCGAGTTGACCGAAACCAAGATGCGGGCTTCGCTTCAGTCCTGACTTGGCTACAATGCCGCGACCTGCCCAGCGCGCAGGGCCTGGAACGTGAAGCACAGTGGCGAAGACAAAAATATCCTACCTCTGCCGATCCTGCGGTGCCGTGTCACCCAAGTGGAGCGGCCAGTGCGCTGATTGCGGCGAATGGAATACACTGGAGGAAGGTGCCGCAACGTCGACTGCAAAAGCGGCATCCCCGCGCTTCCAAAGTTACACCGGCAATCAGTCTGCGATCACCTCAATTGAGCACGTCACACTCGATGAACAGCCCAGAACCAGCTGCGGCCTGCCCGAGCTCGACCGGGCCATGGGTGGCGGCCTGGTCGCCGGTTCAGTCACGCTGCTGGGTGGCGATCCGGGGATCGGTAAGTCAACATTGCTGTTGCAGTGCCTGGCTGCCCTGTCGCAGCAACACCCGTCGCTATACGTCACCGGCGAAGAGTCCCTGCAGCAGGTAACGCTGCGCGCGCGTCGGCTGGGGCTGCCCGCAAAAAACCTGCGCCTGCTGACCGAGACCTGCGTTGAGACCATTACTCGTCTGGCCGCGAGCGAGCAGCCGCGGATCATGGTGATAGATTCGATTCAAACGGTCTATACCGATTCGATGCAGTCGGCACCCGGTTCGGTTGCACAGGTGCGCGAATCAGCGGCGCATCTGGTGCGTTTTGCCAAGCAGACCGGTACGGCCCTATTTGTGGTGGGCCACGTAACCAAAGAGGGGGCGCTGGCAGGACCGCGCGTGCTGGAACACATGGTCGATACCGTGCTGTATTTCGAGGGCGACTCAAACAGTCGCTACCGAGTCATTCGCGCCATCAAGAACCGCTTTGGCGCGGTCAATGAACTGGGCGTTTTTGCGATGGAGGCCGGTGGCCTGCGCGGCGTGCCGAACCCATCGGCACTTTTCCTGTCGCGCCACGACACGCCCGTCGCGGGCAGCGTGATTATGGTGACCCGCGAGGGCTCGCGACCGCTGCTGGTCGAGGCACAGGCGCTGGTCACGTCCAGTCACAGCAGCTACCCGCGGCGGGTGACCGTGGGGCTTGAACAAAACCGTCTTAACATGTTGCTGGCCGTATTGCAGCGACACGCCGGTGTTACAATGCACGATCAGGACGTCTTCATTAATATTGTCGGCGGTGTGCGCATTTCAGAAACTGCGGCTGATCTTCCGGTGCTGCTGGCAGCAGTATCGTCTTATCGGGATATCGCGCTCGATGGCACATTGGTCGTTTTTGGGGAGATCGGCCTGTCAGGAGAAGTCCGGCCCGTATCCAATGGCCAGGAACGAATTGCAGAGGCAGTTCACCACGGAGTCAAACGAGCGATCGTGCCGTTTGCCAATAGACCCCGAGAGAAAATCGACGGTATCGAGGTAGTAGCTGTCAAACGGCTGACAGACGCGCTCGACCAACTCTAAGCAACCCAATGGCATCGATGAAAAAGAAAGCGGCTGCAATCGCCAAGTCAACCCCGTTCGAGGATGCCTTGGGCGAACTCGAACAACTGGTTGAAAAACTCGAGAGCGGTGATCAGTCACTTGAAGAGTCACTTGTGCAGTTCGAGCGTGGCATGGCACTGAGCAAATTCTGCCAGCAGGCGCTCACCGATGCCGAATCAAAAGTGAAACTACTGGCAGGCGCCGACGAAGACGAGCAACCGCTGCGAGATTTCGACTCTTGAACAGCGCGGTTGGATTCGAATCGACGATCAAAGGTTACCGGGATCGGGTCGACGCCGCGCTGGAAACACAGCTGCCGGCAGTCGGCAACACGGGCACGCCGCTCGAGAGCGCGATGCGCTATGCGACCCTCAGCGGCGGCAAGCGGGTTCGCCCGGTCCTGATCTACGCCACTGGCGAGGCGCTGGGTGCACCTGCCGACGCGCTGGACGTGCTGGCCTGCGCGATTGAGTTCATGCACGCCTACACGCTGGTACACGATGATCTGCCGTCGATGGACGACGACGATCTTCGCCGCGGGGTGCCAACCTGCCACATCGAATACGGCGAAGCACAGGCTATCCTTGCCGGTGACGCACTGCAGGCACTGGCTTTTACCACGCTGGCGTCATCACTGCGTGGTCTGTTGCCGGACGCCACTATCCTGCAAATGATCGAGCTGTTCGGTCAGTCGAGCGGCGTGAACGGCATGGCGGCCGGCCAGGCTATCGACCTGCAATCGGTCGGCAAAGTGCTGACGCTCGATGAACTCGAGACCATGCATCGCCACAAGACTGGCGCACTGATCAAGGCCAGTACGCTGCTGGGTGCGCTGTGCAGTCCGGATGTGGATGAACAGACACTGGCCAATCTGGGCGACTATGGCGACGCTGTCGGTCTGGCGTTTCAGATTGCAGACGACATTCTCGATGTTGTTGGCGACACACAAGTACTGGGCAAACAGCAAGGCGCCGACATCGCGCTGAACAAGCCGACATTTCCGTCTATCATGGGTCTGGACAAGGCACGCGCCTATGCAGAAGAACAACGGGAACGCGCATTGCAGGCATTGTCACCACTGGGCAGCAACTTTGATTTATTGCGGCAATTGGCCAATTATATTGTCGATCGCTCGCGTTGATTGGCTGGACGCACACTCGCCTGGCTGCCCTTTAACACGTGAACATTAACGGATCATCCGGTGCTTAGGCACCGCGAATTGCTCGATAGCAAAGGTGATCGCCCACACAATTTTGCAAATTTACCGGCGAGAATCGGTAATTTTCACGGCTACAGGCGCGTTGGCTTGCCAGCGACTCCAGCGTTACAGATAATCCCCTGAAACAGGCACGAAGCGTAATCCAGGCCATGCCAGAACCCGCAGACTACCCATTGCTGTTCACCGTAGAAAAACCTGCGGACATTCGAACATTCAATGCGACCCAGCTCGACCAGCTGGCGAACGAGCTTCGCAGCTATATCGTGCACTCGGTTGCCGAGACAGGGGGCCACCTGGGTGCCAGCCTCGGCACGATCGAACTGACGCTGGCGATGCACTATGTGTTCAACACGCCTGAAGATCGCATCGTCTGGGACGTTGGCCATCAAACCTACGGCCACAAGATCCTGACCGGCCGGCGCGATCGCATGAACAGTATGCGCATGAAGGGCGGCCTTGCCGGCTTTCCCAAGCGCAGCGAAAGCGAGTACGACACCTTCGGCGTCGGGCACTCCAGCACCTCGATCAGCGCGGCGCTGGGCATGGCCATGGCGGCTCGCTTAAAAAACGAATCCCGCAAGGCAATCGCAGTCATCGGCGATGGCGCCATGACGGCCGGCATGGCCTTCGAGGCACTGAACAACGCCGGTGACGAACGCGCCAACCTGCTGGTCATCCTGAACGACAACAACATGTCGATCTCGCCCAACGTCGGCGCACTGAACAAATACCTGACACGCATTCTGTCCAGCCGAACCTACTCCGGTGCCCGCGAAAACGGCAAACGCATCCTGCGCCACCTGCCACCAGTAATGGAACTGGCCAAGCGCACCGAAGAACACATGAAGGGTATGGTCACACCGGCGACGATGTTCGAGGAACTGGGATTCAATTACCTGGGTCCGGTGGACGGCCACGATCTGCCCAACCTGATCAATGTGCTACAAAAAATTCAGTTGATGGATGGACCCTTGCTGCTGCACGCAGTGACCCGCAAGGGCAAGGGCTATCAGTTCGCTGAACAGGATGCGCTGGCGCTGCATGCGGTGACCCCGTTCGACCCGATGCTCGGCCCGGTTAAGAAAAAACCTGCCACGCCACCCAAACCGACTTACACCCAGGTGTTTGGCGACTGGCTGTGCGATGCCGCCGAGCAGGATCAACGCGTGGTCGGCATTACGCCAGCGATGCGTGAGGGATCGGGACTGGTGGAGTTTGAAAAACGCTTTCCACAGCGCTACTTCGACGTCGGCATCGCCGAGCAGCATTCGGTGACGCTGGCCGCGGGCCTGGCCTGCGAGGGTATGAAGCCGGTGGTGGCGATCTACTCCACGTTCATGCAGCGTGCATATGATCAGATCGTCCACGATGTCGCCATCCAGAATCTGCCGGTGCTGTTTGCCGTCGACCGTGCGGGTCTCGTTGGCGCTGATGGCCCGACACACGCCGGCAGCTATGACTACAGTTTCATGCGCTGTCTGCCCAACATGGTCGTCATGGCGCCAGCCGATGAAAACGAATGTCGGCAGATGCTACAGACCGGCCTGAAAATCAACGGCCCAAGTGCCGTTCGCTACCCGCGTGGCAGTGGCCCGGGCGTGGCGGTGGACAAAAACGCCGAGGCGTTGCCGATTGGCGTCGGCGAGATTGTGCGCAACGGCACAGACGTGGCGATACTGGCGTTTGGCAGCATGGTGGCGGTCGCCAATCAGATTGGCGAACAGCTCGATGCAACGGTCGCCAACATGCGATTTATCGCTCCAATCGACGAGGCACTGGTCAATCGCCTGGCGCAAAGCCATCGCTGCTTGATAACCCTTGAGGAAAACACCATATCCGGCGGTGCCGGGAGCGCCGTCAATGAATGCCTGGCACGGCTTGGCATTACTCAGCCAGTATTCAACATCGGGTTGCCGGACGGGTACAATGAGCAAGGAGAGCGAGGCGAGCTGCTCGCCGAATGCGGACTGGACGAAGACGGCGTATTGCGTCAGATCAAGCAGTACCTGAGAAGCCAAATCGAATCATTCGACGACGTCGGCCAAAGAAATCTGCTGGCCAGTCACTGAGCCAACATTGCCGGATCAGCGCCGCGTGCGCCTGCTCCGCCCGAGACCGTCACTTCTATGGATTCCAGTATCACCCACTCCAACGTCATGCCCGACGTTCAGGGCTACGAAGATACTCGCCGCCTGGCCATCACTCGAGTTGGTATCAAGCGAATCAAAGCGCCGGTCGTCGTCGCTGACCGAGCTTCAGAGGCGCGCCACACGGTAGCCGAATTTGATTTGAGCGTGCACCTGCCCGACGATCGCAAGGGCACACATATGTCTCGTTTCACCCAGCTGCTGAACGACAACAGCGGCGAGCCCTACTCGATTGCCAGCATGGCCAGACTGCATCAGCAGATGCTGGAACGGCTGGACAGCAATGCCGGCACTTTGCGCCTGAGCTTTCCCTATTTCATCGAAAAATTTGCGCCCGTTACCGGCCAGCCCGGCATGATGGATTATCAGGTCGCCCTGCAGGCCGACACCTGCGATGGAGACACCACCACCACGGTCGAAGTGAACGTTCCGGTGACCACGCTATGCCCCTGCAGCAAGGAAATATCCCGCTACGGCGCGCACAGCCAGCGCTCAATGATTACCATTGCGGCCGTGCCGAGGACCACTGACGGCCTGTACTGGGAAGACTTGATCACCGACGCGGAGGCGCAGGCCTCGGCGCAGCTCTACAGTCAGCTCAAACGCGCCGACGAAAAATTCGTCACCGAACATGCCTATGAGAACCCGCGATTTGTCGAAGACCTGATTCGCGACGTCGCTACCGTGCTCAACGAAAATCGCTCAATCGCTCGCTACGATCTGGAAGTCGAGAACTTCGAGTCAATCCACAACCACTCTGCCTGGGCACGCATCAGCCACAGCTGATTTCGCTAGTCGATGGTGAACCAGCGACTCACCTCGTTGCGCGCCAGCACCGCCAGCCGCTGATCTTCTGTACCCAGTTTTTCGGCTGTGCAGTTATAGGCACACTCTTGCGAATTATTGTTTTCGCTTAAGTGACCGAGCAGCAGATGCTGCATGCCAGAGTGATCCAGTGCGTCGATCATCGTCGCTGCCTGCGCATTGCTCAGGTGCCCATAGCTTCCGGCAATTCTCGATTGCAGTGCTGGAGGATAGGGGCCATAGCGCAGCATCTCATCATCGTAGTTTGACTCGATCAGCAACGCCTGAACCCCCTCCAGCTGCTCTCTCACATGCGGCGTGATGCAGCCCATGTCAGTCGCAACAGCGAATCGACGCACGCCATCGCCAATGATGTACTGACAGGGTTCGGCCGCATCGTGTGGCACCGGAAATGCCGAAATGCGTGCATCTGCAATGCGAAAGGATCCATGCGGGTGCAACAGCTCTACACCGCCGAAGTTGGTGTCTTTGAGGCGCCGGTAGGTACCGCTGGTCAGCCACACCGGCACACGATACTTTCGCGCCAGCACGGCAAGCCCTTTGATGTGATCGCTGTGTTCGTGCGAGATCAGCACGGCAGAGAGTTGATCGGGAGAGACGTCGAGCTGCGCCATGCGGCGAGTAATCTCGCGCGCGCTGAAACCCGCGTCGATCAGCAGCAGTGTGTCATCGACGCGCACCAGCGTCGCATTGCCGCCGCTGCCACTGCCCAGACTTGCAAAAGAGACTCTCACCCGCAGGCGATCTGTCGTTAGCTACCAGAGATTATTTGCCCGGCGCGCCGCCCCTCGACACCAAAGTAGGCCAGCAGATCGAGCATCAGACGCGAGGCCATCTCGGGATCGTTGACGGCGAGCGACGGGTTGTCGTTGGCACTCAACAAACCCTCGTGGCGAACGAAAACCCGTGTCTGACTGTCGTCGGCGCGCTCGAGACGAAAACTAAAACGGTGCAGACCGAGCGACTCGGCTGGAATGTTCTGTCGCAACAGTGCATCGAGGGCAGGAGACGCCAATGCACGCGTGTTGTCGATCCAGTCGGTGATGACGACCCCATCGCGCGCCGACTCACTGGTAACGTCAAATCCCTGCGCCTCGACAAACTCACCTACGCCCGCCCAGACGCTTTCGGCAGAGGCTTGCAGCTCCAGCCAGTTGACCGCGCCATCGCGCACCATCCTCGCATCGGACAGACGTGGCAGCACCACTTCGGCGGCGGGTTGCGCAGCAGTCACTGCGCAAGGCGCGCAACCCGGAGCCCTCGGTACGGCCACTTGCGGGCGTTTCTCACCACCGCCAAGCCGGGGTGGCAATTGAAGGTTTCTGCCTTGTTCGGCGTTCTTGTACTCGCTTTCAGGTCCGGATTGACTTGGCAGTGAGCTGCAGGCGGCGGTGACCAGTAAGGTAACGATACCGGCACCTTTCAAGAGCAAATTCAAATGTCTATCCCCGCGATCGCCAGGGCTTGCCTGACTTCATCGAAACACTGTGCGTCAAGCCCGACCAGCGGTAGCCGGATGCCAGGCCCGATGTGCCCCATCTGGTTCAGCGCCCACTTCACCGGAATCGGACTGGATTGAATAAATAGCTTGCTGTTTAGAGTTGCAAGCTTGCTGTCGAGTTCCCGTGCCTGTGACTCATCGCCCGCCAGCGCCGCCGCACACATCTGTTGCATCAGGGCCGGGGCGACATTCGCCGTGACAGAGATATTGCCTTTGGCACCGGCCAGAATACTCTCCATAGCGGTGCCATCGTCACCGGTCAGGACCACGAAATCATCCGGACAGGCCGCCAGCAGTTCGGCAATTCTCGCCACCGTACCATGCGCCTCTTTGGTGCCGATGATGTTGTCGACCGCCGCCAGCCTCGCCGTGGTTTCAACCGACATATCGACCGATGTACGACCCGGAACGTTATAAAGAATTTGCGGTATATCGACGCTTTCTGCGATGGTGCGAAAGTGCTGATACAGCCCTTCCTGCGGTGGCTTGTTGTAATAGGGTGTGACCAGCAGACAGGCCTGTGCACCGGCCTCGCGGGCATTGCGGGTGAGTTCTATCGCCTCGGCGGTAGAATTGGCGCCGGTGCCGGCGATGATTGGGATGCGACCGGCCGAATACTCAATCGTGCGGGCGATGACGTCGCTGTGCTCGGCGACATCAAGCGTGGCCGACTCGCCGGTGGTGCCGACTGAAACAATGGCGTTGGTACCCGCGTCGATATGAAAGTCGACAAGCGATTTCAGCGACGCGAAGTCCACCGCACCATCGTCCAGCATAGGGGTGACCAGCGCAACAATGCTGCCCTGAAACATGTGCTTGCCTCACAGAGTTTGATCTAACGGGATATTCGACGTGCGTCCGGAACAGACGCTAACACCGAAAACGCACGATGTTACTTGCGCGCCAATGGTGTGACAAGCAAACCGTCTCCACCACGCGGGCAATTGCGACGCCGCCAGCACAGAGGATCGCGAGTCGGCTCAGGCGGCCTTGTCGGCAGCTCCCATCTGGCGTTGCCGCGGCCATGCCTCGAGCACTGCCTGTAACAGGGCCGCAAGCGGAATGGCAAAAAACACCCCCCAGATACCCCACAGGCCACCAAAGAACAGGACCGATACAATGATCGCCAGCGGGTGCAAATCGACGACTTCAGAGAACAACAACGGCACGAGCACGTTGCCATCGAGGATCTGAATGATCTGATAGGCGACCAGCAGATAGCCCAGACGCGCCTCAAAGCCCCACTGAAAGTAGCCGATGATTGCGATCGGCAACGTCACCACCACCGCCCCGACAAACGGAATGATGACTGAGATCCCAACCAGGAAACTCAACAGTACCGCGTAGTTGAGCTCCATCAGCGCGAAGGTTATGTAAGTCACCAGCCAGACAATAAGGATCTCGATGAACTTTCCGCGGATATAGTTGGCGATTTTTGTGTCGGCCTCGAGCCAGACCTTTTCAGCCAGCTGGCTCTTGTGTGGCATGAAGTCGCGCGCCCAGGCGATCAGCACGTGCTTGTCCTTCAGTGCGAAGAACACAATCAGCGGCACCAGCACCACGTAAATCGCCAGTACAAACAGATTCAGCGCACTGGCAATCGAGAATGACAGCACCTGCTGGCCTACCCGCCCGACCTGGCCGCGCACATTGGTAGTCAGTTCCTCGATTTGCTCTACCGTAAAAATGGCCGGATAGAGCTCAGGCAGCCGATTGAGCAGCTCCTGCCCACGGCCGAGCATATTCGGCAACTCGCGCACCAGTGACGTCACCTGCTGTGACAGCAGCGGCAGTACACCAAACAACAGCAGCAGACAGAAAAACACGAATACCAGCAACACAATGGCTGCCGCCAGAGGTCGAGGAATATGGTAGCGCTGCATGGCGTCGACCACGCCATCCAGCAGGTAGGCGAAAACCAGCGCCACCAGCACCGGCGCCAGTATGTCTCCCAGCAACATGATCACGGCAAACGCTGTGATCAGTAACAGCGCCAGAATGACGGCCTGAGGGTCGGAAAAGTTTCGCTGATACCAATCGCGAATCGGATCAAGCATTGGTTGTCGGGTTCTTCAGATTAGGTGGCGATGAACCGGTCGTACCAGTGGCATACGCGGCTCAAAAAGCATTCGCTCATTCGGGCGGAGAAATTCTGTTGCGACTCGAATAATTATCTTTCGTCTAGTTATAATAGTCGATCGCATGTGCACGCGATCGGGCAAGCCAGTGGCGGCCCATGCTCTTCGCGCAAGACGCTCGTCTGCGTCGGACGGGCAATCTCGGCGGTTGCAGCCGTTGGCGCAACACTTCGCAACGCTCTATCCTACACTAACGACTCGCTTTTCAGGCGATATTGGCAACCGCCCAATTCATTACCGGCACTCCATCATGCGTACAAGTCAACTCCATTTGAGCACCACTCGCGAGGCACCCGCCGAAGCCGAGGTGATCAGTCACCAGCTGATGCTGCGCAGTGGCATGATCCGCCGACTGGCGGCGGGGCTCTACACCTGGATGCCGATCGGTTTGCGGGTGCTGCGCAAGATTGAAAATATTGTGCGCGAAGAAATGAATGCAGCGGGCGCCGCCGAGCTGTTGATGCCAGCGGTTCAACCAGCCGAGTTATGGAAGGAATCGGCGCGCTGGAGCCAGTTTGGCCCCGAGCTGCTGCGCTTTACCGATCGCCACGAACGCGATTACTGCATGGGCCCTACCCACGAGGAAGTCATCACCGATATCGCGCGCCGGGATCTGCGCAGCTATAAACAGCTACCCGCCAATTTCTACCAGATACAAACCAAATTCCGCGATGAAATTCGTCCGCGCTTTGGCGTCATGCGCAGCCGTGAGTTCATCATGAAGGACGCCTACTCATTCCATATATCGCCAGACTCGCTACAGCAAACCTTCAACGACATGTATCGCGCCTACTCCAATACCTTTTCACGGATGGATCTGCAGTTTCGCGCGGTACAAGCTGACAGCGGCGCAATCGGCGGCTCTGGCTCGATGGAGTTCCACGTACTGGCGGACAGTGGCGAGGACGCGATTGCCTACTCGACCGGCGGTGACTATGCAGCCAACATCGAAAAGGCAGAGGCCATCTGTAACGATACCGCCGCCGGGCCATCTGAAGATCTCAGACTGATCGACACACCCGACACCAAGACCATCCAAGCGCTGGTCGACAACTTCGACGTGCCGATCGAAAAAACTGTAAAAACTCTGATCTGTCATGCCAGTGAGGCGTGCGAGGCTGATTTCGTCGCGCTGATGGTGCGCGGCGATCACCAGCTCAATGAAGTCAAGGCGGCCAATCACCCGTTGGTGCAATCGCCACTGCTGTTTGCCACCGAAGATGAGATTCGGCAGGTAGCCGGCGCCGGTCCCGGCTCGCTCGGCCCAATCAACCTGCCGATTCCGGTCATCATCGATCACACCGTGGCGGCGATGAGCGATTTTGGGGCCGGTGCCAATGTCGACGACAAGCACTATTTCGGCATCAACTGGGGCCGCGATATGCCGTTGCCGGAAGTTGCCGATCTGCGCAATGCGCAAGCCGGAGACCCCGCGCCTGACGGCAAGGGTGAGCTTGCGATCATGCGTGGCATCGAAGTCGGCCATATCTTTCAGCTAGGCGATAAGTACAGTGCCGCACTGAACGCGACGGTGCTGGATGAAAACGGCAAGGACAAACTCATGAGCATGGGTTGCTACGGAATTGGTATCACTCGTGTCGCGGCGGCGGCGATCGAGCAAAACAACGATGACCGCGGCATCATCTGGCCACTGCCAATCGCACCGTTTCAGGTCGCGTTGGTGCCCATCAACATGCGCCGTTCCGACAGCCTGCGCGAGGCGGCGGAAACCCTCTATGCCGAGCTGCAGGCCGCTGGTATTGAGGTTCTGTTCGACGATCGCGACAACCGCCCCGGGGTGATGTTTGCCGATATGGAGCTGATCGGCATTCCGATGCGGCTGGTGATCAGTGACAAGGGCCTGGGCAACGGGATGATCGAATACAAAGGCCGAACCGACGAATCATCGCAGGATGTCGCGCGCGGCGACATCATCGAATTCGTCAAACAGAAACTTGAGCGCTGATTCGTCGCTTGTTTGAGAATTGTCGGACATCCGACAATCTCGACGCCCGCGCAATGCTGCGCGAGTCTCTCAGCCAGGTCGTGCAGGCGTCTAGCTAAAGTCGGTAACGGGCGGTGCCACGCGCACGATTTCTTTGATGGTAGACACCCCCGCCGCCACCTTGCGCGCTCCGCTGATGCGCAACGGCTCCATGCCATCAGCGATCGCCTGACTGCGAATCTGTGCAATATCGGCCTCCGGCACGATCGTCTGCTTCAGCGTCGGAGTGACCTCCATCAGTTCATAGATGCCGGTTCTGCCAAGAAAACCCGTGTTGCGGCAACGATTGCAGCCGTGCGCCGCATTGATGGTCGGTGGATGTTCCAGTGACCAGTCGCTGACCAGCGCACTCCAGTCATCGCCGCCCAGTTCAACTGCCGTCGCACAGTCACTGCACAGGGTGCGGATCAGCCGTTGCGCAATGACGCCGATCAGCGTTGAACGCAGCAGATAGTAGGGAATGCCAAGCTCGAGCAGGCGCGTCACGGCGGAGGGCGCGTCGTTAGTGTGCAGCGTGCTGATCACCAGATGGCCTGTCAGCGCGGCCTGCATCGCCATCTGCGCCGTCTCATAATCGCGAATCTCGCCGATCATGATGATGTCCGGATCCTGCCGCAAAAGGGTTCTGACACCGGTCGCGAAATCCAGCTCGATGTTTTGCTGGACCTGCATCTGATTAAACGCCGGGACAATGAGCTCGATCGGATCCTCCACGGTACACAGGTTGACCTCCGGGGTGGCCAGTTGCTGCAAGCTCGTGTAGAGCGTTGTCGTCTTGCCCGACCCTGTCGGACCAGTGACCAGAATAATGCCGTTTGGCGAGGCCAGCATCTGCTCCCACAGGCCCTGCTCGCGGGCTGTGAATCCGAGTTCAGCCGGCTGTTTGAGCAGCACATCGGGATCGAACACCCGCATCACCAGCTTTTCACCGAATGCGGTCGGCATGGTCGATAAACGCAATTCAACTTCGCGACCGTCCTCACTGCGGGTTTTCAGCCGGCCATCCTGTGGACGGCGTTTTTCCGCCACATCCATGCGCCCCAGAATCTTGATCCGACTGGTGATTGCCGCCATGACCGTGGCCGGCACCTCATGAACCTTGTGCAACACGCCATCGATGCGAAAGCGCACCACGCTTTGATCGCGACCGGGTTCCAGGTGCAAATCACTGGCACGCTGTTCGAATGCATACTGCAGCAACCAGTCGACAATATTGACCACGTGCTGATCGTTGGCGTCTAGCTTGCCCTTGCGTCCCAACTCCATCATCTGTTCCAGATTCTGGATGTTGCCGGCTGCCTCCGCCCCCTGATCGCGATGGGCGCCCAACACTGATTTGGATACCGCGTAGAACTCCTGCAGAAAGCGATCGATGTCGTCGGGATTGACCAGCACCCGGACGATGCGCTTGCCCAGAATAGATGACAGTTCTCGATCCCAATCGTCGCGGAACGGCTCGGCGCTGCCGATGATGACCGAACCAGGAGACACTTCGATCGCGATGATGCCGAACCGCTTTGCGTAGGCGTAAGACATCACAGAGGTCACCGCTTTCACATTGATGCTGAGCGGGTCGATCTTTTTCAACGGCATTCTGATGCGATCGGACAGCCAGCTCATCAGGGCATCGAGTGTCAGTCGCGTGCCGGGGGCCGAAGCGTTGTCCCATCCACAACCGGCGATCACCTGCAGCGCGCCTTTGTCACTGCTGCTGGCGCTGGCTCGAGCGGCCGTCAGGATTTCACTGTTTTCGCGGGTGATCAGCCCATCTGCCAGCAGGGCCGACAGCACCGCCTGCAGATTCAACAAACCCGTCGCGGCGTCGGCAAAGTCCGGCGTATCGTCATTGAGAGAGCGTGCTGTATTACCAAACATTGGCGTCCAAATCCCGCGCGGGCCTACCCGATAGGATCTAAGTCGGCAGCAGCCGACTCTTCTTGCTCCAAGCTGTGCGGCACAGTGCCACTTTTCGCCGCGGCCAGGCCACAAACCCGCTAGACTAGCGTCAGGAGCTCCTTGGTCACACCCGCACCGGACAAGCCTAAAATGGCCACGATCTACCATAATCCGCGTTGCTCGAAGAGTCGAGCTGCTCTGCAGTTGTTGCAGGCATCTGACACTGAGCCAACCGTAATCCACTATCTGGACACCCCGCCCACTGCCAGCGAGATCCGAAGACTCTTGGATCAACTGGGGATCCGCGCGGCGCAGTTGCTCAGGCGCAGCGAAAAGCCATACAAAACGCTCGAACTGAAAGACCATCTCGACGACGATGAGTTTCTGATAGAGGCCATGGCGGAGAATCCGATACTGATCGAGCGGCCGATTGTCGTAATCGACGAGCAGGCGGTCATCGGGCGCCCGACCGAACGCGTGCTGGAGTTGCTGGAATCTTGATCCCGATCGTGGTGCTGTATTACTCCAGAGGCGGCAACACTCGCCGCATGGCCAATCAGATCGCTCGCGGTGTCGAGCAGATCGCCGATTGCGAGGCCATGGTGCGAACCGTGCCGGCCATCCGCGCCGAAAACGCCGAATCGCCCTCACCCGCGCCCAACGCTGACCCTGCACCGTGGCTGACGCGCGCCGAGCTCCAGGATTCGGCGGCTCTGATCGTCGGTAGCCCGACGCGCTTTGGCAATATGGCCGCACCGCTGAAAGCCTTTTTCGACAGCACCAGCGATCTGTGGCTGGCCGGTGCGATGGTCGACAAACCCGGCGCGGTATTTACATCGAGTTCCAGCCAGCACGGCGGGCAGGAGAGCACGCTGCTGACCATGATGCTGCCGTTGCTGCACCACGGCATGCTGATGGTCGGCCTGCCCTACACCGAACCCGCGCTGTCCAGAACCGCCGCTGGTGGCTCTCCGTATGGCGCAGGCCATGTGGCCGGCAGCCAGGACGCGAATCCACTTGATCGCGATGAAAAAGCTCTGTGCATCGCACTTGGTAAACGCGTCGCAACCATTGCCAGCCAGTTGGCCAGGCCATGACTGACTGGCGGCAAAACATCGCGTTGTGGCGCTGGATGTCGCTGTTGGGCTTTTTCGGCACCATGGCGTTTCTACTGGCCTGGATTATCTGGCTGGCACCGCCAACGCAATTGCCCCGCTCGATTGCGCTTGCCATCGCGCTTTTGCCATTGCTGTTGCCGATGCGCGGCATATTGCACGGCAAGCCGTATACCCACGCGTGGGCGAGCTTTCTGACCATGCCGTACTTTGCGTTTGGCGTAGACGCGGCCGTGCACCGCAACAGCGACAACTGGCTGGGCATGGTGCTGACCGCACTGAGCCTGCTGATGTTCTGCGGGTTTATCTTCTACGCCAAATTCGCCGCCAGAGCGGCCAAATCGAGCGACGAAGTCAGTCCAGCGCCAGACAACGACGCAAAAAAGGAATCGTGATCCGGCGGCGGCCGGCGGCCAGCGTCTCGCGGTCGAACAGCGGCACCAGCTCAAGCAAAACACCGACATCGCGACTGTAGCGTTGCATCAGGTAGCGCGCAGCAGCGCTGTCGAATTGCATGCCGCGCACCTCCGCACGCTCAATCAGCGCCGCCAGGCAGGCGTCTTCCTGCAAACGATGCAACTGCAACACCGGCCCCCAGCTCAGGCGCGACGTCAAATCCGCTAATTGCCACCCACTGGATGCCGGCGGCGCAACGGCCGACATCACCAAGCGCGCGCCCGACGCTCGACTGTCGTTAATCAAATTGAACAGGGCAATTTCCCAATCGGGCTTGCCGGCGACACCGTGGAGGTTGTCGATGCAGATGACGTCGACGCCATCCAGCGCGTCGAAAACCGCAGTCGATACCGGCTCGCCATCCAGCGACAGGTAAAAGGATTTACGATGTCGCGCCAGTTCAGCCCGGTGACAGGCATTGAGCAGATGGGTTTTACCACTGTTGCCGGCCCCCCAAAGGTAGACCTGCCGTTCAGCCCCATTTGCCAGGTTGCGCAATATCTCCACCAGCAGGCGATTTTCGCCGACGTGGAAATTCTCGAACGAGAAGTCAGTGCCTCGCTCAAGCGCCAGGGGAGCCTGCGGATGGCGCGACAAGGTCAACGCGGAATGAATCGGTAGTTCAACGCAGCGGGCTCGAAGGATACGCCGGCCGGATCGGTGAAAGGTGTGAATTGCCGACTGGCGGCTAATCCTTGCTCGAGCGCAAACGTATCGGTGCCCGGCACTCGGAAGGTGACCACGCGCGCCTGTACGGATTCCGGCACGGCAGCGGCATCGATCCCCTGTACCAGTTCAAGCACCTGATGATAGTGCGCCAGCGTGGTGATGTTGTCGATGCGCAAGGCGACGCCTGCAGGCGCTGTCGATGCACCGTAACGGGCGAGCGGGTCGAGCTCATTGCCGCCATTCTGGCCAGATTCAGAGATCTCGCCAATCACAGTAACCAGCGCTTCGTCGAGGTTGCTGGTCGTCAGTCTGTAGGTACTGTCTGCCGCACCGGGTCGTGAATAGCGCCACTCCGATTGCCAGGCGCCGCTGGCCAGCCGAATCAGCGCGCCGGTCAGGCGCCGGGTAACCGCGTAGCGCTCTAACGCAAGATCCAGCGCCGGGCGCTGATCAAACAACACATCAGCAGGTTCCAGCGCATCACGATCAGGCTGGTCCATACGCGGAAACAACAGCTCAAGATCACTGGATGCCGCCAACTGGACGGCACGATTTTGAAACTTCACACCGGTTTTGCCGCCGATCAACATCTGCGACCCCTGTTGATCGACCGCGATCAATGCCAGGATACTCTCGTTCTCGGGTTCGACGGCTGGCTCGAATTGCTCCGGTGCCAGCTTTACCTGTATCAGCTCTGCAAGTTCTGCCGGGAAAGTCACCGTTAGCAGGCTCGGAGTGGCCGCGGGCTCGCGAGCCTTGACGGTCGCCAAAGCTGTACGGCCGATAACAGCCGGATCGGCTCGACCGTAGCGAAAACTCTGCACGTAGTCACCGGCGGCATTGATGACAGTGCGTTGTTCACCGTCTGGCACCGTGTCGAGTGGCAACACATTGCGCAACAGCCAGTCGAGCGCCAGACGGTAGGCCTGGTTGCGCTCGCTGCCACCCTGGTCGGCGACCAGAACTTCAGCGTTGAGTGTTTCCTGAGCCTCTACCTGCTTAATCACTGCACCTTGCAGCAGACAGGCAAAGGCGAGCCATCCCAGAGCCACGCGCAATCGGCCGGTCGCGAACCCCGGTCCGCCCATCGGCGCGACCGCGGGCGAACTACCTCGCCGAACGGGCCAGGCGTGCTGGCAAGCCAGCGGGCCAAGTATTGTTTTCATCGCCCGTTTCAACCACTGATCGTTCAGAACCATAGCGACACCACGCTTTCCACAACCTGCCATTGTAGCGCACAATCAAAGTGGCAATATCACCGCAGCAGACGCGCAGCGTGTAAACTCATCGCCCCGCCTGAATTCGCCTCGCTGCATGAATACCGTCAGTAAAAAACCGTTGGACTACCGCAGCGCCGGCGTCGATATTGACGCTGGTGAACGCCTGGTCAACCAGATTAAACCGGATATCGCCCGAACCACGCGGCCAGGCGTACTCGGTGGCATCGGTGGCTTCGGTGGCTTATTCGAACTACCCACTGGCTACCGACAACCGGTACTGGTTTCGGGTACCGACGGCGTCGGCACCAAGTTGATGCTGGCCGAACAGATGAACGATCACAGCACCATTGGTATCGATCTGGTGGCCATGTGTGTCAACGATATACTGGTCTGTGGTGCCGAGCCATTGTTCTTTCTCGATTACTACGCAACCGGAAAGCTCTCGGTCGACAAGTCCGCCGCAATCATCGCCGGAATCGCAGACGGTTGCGTTAAGGCCGGAGCCGCGCTGATCGGTGGCGAGACGGCTGAAATGCCGGGCCTCTACGACGCAGACGAATACGACCTGGCAGGCTTTGCCGTCGGGGTGGTCGAAAAGGATGCGATACTGGATAGCAGCCAGGTCGCGGCCGGCGATCAAATCATCGGCCTTGCCTCTTCAGGGTTGCATTCGAATGGCTTCTCTCTGGCGCGCAAGGTACTCGAAGTCAGTGGCGCGAGCCTCGATCAACCGCTGGCGCAAAGCACGCTTGGTCAGATGTTGCTGGAACCCACCCGCATCTATGTCAAGCCACTATTGCAGTTGCTCGCCACGACCCCGGTGAAATCACTGGCCCACATTACCGGTGGCGGCCTGACCGACAATCTGCCACGCGCCATGCCGGCGGGTACGCGAGCAGCCCTCGATGCATCGAGCTGGACACCTGGCGAGTTGTTCTCCTGGCTGCAACAGACCGGCAATATCAGCACCGCCGAGATGCGCCGAACATTCAATTGTGGCATCGGCATGGCGATCATCGTCGACGCGAGCGATGTCGATCGCAGCAGAAGCCTGCTCGAGGATTGCGGAGAGACCACCTACCTGATCGGCGAAATTCACAGCGCCGACAGCAACGGTGAGCGCGTGACCTTTAGTGACTGAGGTGGCGCGACTGGTGGTATTGATGTCCGGCCGCGGCAGCAACCTTGAAGCCCTACATCAGGCTTGCCTCGCCGGACGCATTAACGCCGCCGTCGCACTGGTGATATCGAACAATCCAGATGCTGCCGGGTTGCACTATTGCCAACACCATGCGATTCCCGCGCAAGTCATCGATCACCGCCAATTTGCCGACCGAGCGCAATTTGACAAACATCTGTCTCAGGCCATAGACGCCGCCCAGCCAACACTCATTCTGCTAGCCGGGTTTATGCGACTGCTGGGCGCCGAATTTACTCGCCGGTATGAGTCGAAACTGCTTAACATCCACCCCTCGTTGCTGCCGCGCTACAAAGGGCTCGATACACACCAGCGAGTACTCGACGATGGCGCAAACTGGCACGGTTGCAGTGTTCACTTTGTGACCGGCGAGCTCGATGGTGGCCCGATCGTCGCACGTTCAGCCCTGCAGGTAGGAGACATGCGGACGAGCGATGAGCTCGCTGCCGCCCTGCTCCCACGTGAACATCAACTCTACCCCCATGTGGTCAGCGAGTGTATTAACGGAAATATTCAGCTGCGAGCAGGTAGAGTACTGTACAAGGGAAAGTCGCTGGATTTTCCAATTCTGGTTTAAATGCAAGGACGCGCCGGGTCGTGACGCCACCCCGGCACTCACATTCGAACAAGCCGAGATTGATCGCCCAACTGCCCGCCAGAGCTGCTGCCTGAACCTTCAGAACCGGCGTGAACGAGCTCTGGCCCATCCAGTCACAAACATGATGAAGTTCAACAACACGGCACAGTTTCAATGAATGGCACGCGCTCCATCATCGCTTCGATGCTCGTGCTGCTTGCGTTTAGCCATGCACTGGCGGCCGACGTACTCTCACCGTTTAAAATCCGCTTCAAAGCTGAAAACGACTATCTGAGAGTCGGTTCGGCCACACTGGCACTGACCCGTTTCAACGATTCGGTTTTCAAACTACAGCTCGAGACCGAACCGGCCGGTTACCTGAAATTCAGCGGCAAGGGGATCGTTGTGGAAACGGCGCACCTGGCGCAGGCTGCGGCACCTTTTGCAGCATTCCGATACGAGTACAACCTGCGCGGCAGTAAAAAGAAAAGCTACCTCGCACAAATCGATCACGAGCGACACATCGTGCGTATCAATCAGCAAAGCGGCGCCCGCGAGCTTTCGTTTGAGGGCGAGATTCGCGACCGGTTGTCAATGACACTCGAGATGATCGACCTGCTGACTCGGCAACCAGACGCCGAGACGATCGAATTCAATGTACTCGACGGCGGCAAGCTACGCACCATGAGCTACGTCAATGAGGGGCGCCACCAGATCACCGTACCGCTTGGCTCTTACTCGGCGATCCGTCTGAAGCGCCAGCGCGAGGGCAGCAACCGGGTCACGACGACCTGGTTCGCCGAACTGGAGCACAACGGGCAATCCCAACTGATGCCGATCCGAATCGAGCAGCATAAGAAGGGCAAGCTGTCGCTGCGGCTGGTGGCGACAAAAATGACGATGCTTGAATAGGCAAGCCGGATACATCATATTGTTTTGTGGCACCGCCTCGAATCCCGCGATCGGGCAGCGATTCGGCACCCCTGATATCCCGCGGTGTGCGTGACTGGAATGACAAACTTGAGAGTAGCTGTCGCAATAGCCGCCGGCGCATCGCTGGCACTGGTTGGCCTCTATGTCTGGTGGTTTCAACCATCGTGGATGGTCACGCTGGCTTATGTGGTGTTCTCACTCGCCGCACTGCTGGCGGTTCCGCTGTCGTATCGCTGGTTCGGTTACCATGATTACGATGTCATCTCAGACCTTCACGCACGTGAGCAGCGTGAACACGACGAGATGCTGGCGCGTTTGCGCCGCCTGGAAAACGACCTCAACTCGCAAGGCAATGAGCGCGCGACGACGCAAGCCAGATCACTGGTCGATTTACTAAAAGATTTTCACGAAGTGATCGAAAATCGTTTTGCCGGCAAACAACTCAGCGCGTCAAGTTACCTCAGTGCCGCCAGACGCGTTCAAAATCAGGCAATTCAAAACCTCTCCGACATGGTAGGCATCGGCCACAGTCTGGCTAGCCTGCAGCGACAACACTCGACCGACGCCGATGCCATGCGCACGCAAGAGCAGCGAATAACACAATTGACAGACGATAACGACAGGCTGTTTCAAGCGCTGATTGACACCTCAGTTGAGGTTGCCAATATTCAGGAAATTGGCGAGTTCGAACGCACCGAAACGCTCGCCCGTCTGAAAGACCTGTCGATCATTGCGCGACAACAGGGTACATGATGAATTCATTTGGCTCTCTTTACACTCGCGAACGAAAAAAGGTTCGTGCACATACTCGCAACATAGCCGCAGCACCGAGGCTCACAGTCGTGATCGGTCGCATTCGATTACTCGGCGTGCTTGCGCTAACTGCCACTTTGTTGAGCGCTTGCGGGCCCGGCGATATCGACAACCACGACGCCGCAGTCACGCGATTGACCGAGCTCGTCGACGAGAAAATAAAACCGGCGCGACGTGAAAACAGCTATCGCGCCAACATAGAACTTACGAACACCAATCTCCTTTCACTGCTGCCCGAAATCAGCGAGTACCCCATCGCACTGAATGCCAGAGACAGCAGCTCGGTCGAAGCGGTGGAGATATTCACGTCTTCCGAAAAATCGGGCCAGGGTCGCGACGGCTTCTATCGCGAGATGGCCGAGCTATTCAATCAACAGCAAAACAGAATTGGAAGCGGTAAGGTTGCCCAGGTGGGTATACGCAAGATCGCATCTGGCGTCGGCGCGCAGTTCATTCTCGCGCAGCGCGAAGTTCCCGAGGCATTTTCTCCCAGTAATCGACTTTGGGGGGACATGCTGATTGCGCAGGGCATTAAACTTGAAACCATCTCCGAACGCACGGCACCGAATACCGCTGGCGTGATCGTGCGCTCATCCAAAAAGGATGAGATCACAAGCGATGGCAAGCTGGATATTCAAAAGTTGCTCACGGCAGTGACGAGTGGCGACTTCGCGATGGGTTACACCAATCCGTACCAATCGAGCACGGGCCTCAACTTCCTGCTGACGATTCTCAATGCCTTCGCCGAAGGCGACGAACAGCAATTTCTGGCACCCGACGTCGCCAGCGCGTTCGAGGCATTTCAAACTGGCGTGCCGTTCGTGGCGCAAACCACGCTACAGATGCGCGATGCTGCGGTAAACAGCGGCGTGCTCGATGCACTGGTTATGGAACATCAGTCGTGGGTCAACGTGAAAGGCATGGGAGACTACGAGTTCATCCCGTTTGGTGTGCGTCACGACAGCCCGTTGTACGCAACGACTGAGGCAGACGAGGGCGAACGCGAAGTGTTGCGTCTATTTGCTGAGTTCATCGAATCGAATCAGAAGAAAGTGAGCGAATACGGATTCGGCAGACAGTCTGGCTATAACAGCGCGTACCGCATAGACAACGGTGCGGTCATTCTGAATGCACAGAAACTCTGGAAAGAAAAGAAATCCGGCGGTCGGCCAATAGCCGCGGTTTTCGTAGCGGACGTATCCGGCTCAATGGACGGAACCCGAATTAAAAATCTCAAACGCGCGCTCAAGGAATCTTCTGATCTGATCAGCACTGGCAACGCCATCGGTCTTGTCAGCTATAACGACAACGTCAACGTCGATCTATTCATTCGCCCTTTCAACGTTCAACAAAAATCGTTGTTCATCGGCGCTGTCGAGCGACTGTCCGCAGGGGGTGGAACCGCCACCAACAACGCGGTGCTGACCGCCGCACAAGAACTGTTGCGCTTTGCGAAGGATCATCCCGATCACAAGCTGGTGATTTTTGTGCTGTCTGATGGCGATACCAACAAGGGCCTTGAATACGACAGTGTGTCCAGCGTGATGGAATGGGTTGGGATACCGATACACTCGATCGCCTACGAGTTATCTTCCGATCATCTGAAGGCGATGGCAAGTCTTGCCGAAGGCGCCTATATAGAATCGAGTGCGGAATCAGCCTCGTTTCGAATAGGCAATTTGCTCAACGCTGAAATGTAGACGAGACCAGTTTGCGCTACTTACACATTTTTGGCCTGCTTTTATTGCTGCACGTGCTCGCCTGGTCAGTCAGTCATTGGTACCTGCAGCAGAACAGAAGCGATGTCCTGCTGGTGGTCGACACCTCCTATTCGATGAAAAACAACTTCCCGCAGGTGCGCCAATGGCTTGATCAATTCGAAGCGGGCGCACGCTACAAGAATATTCAGGTGGGCACCGACAAGGCAGCCCTTGGCAAGCTCACTGAACTGGAATCGCGGGAAATGATTTTTCGCACAGCCTTCGGCAAACTGAACACCGACAACCTCATTCGCCTCTACAGCGATTCAGACGCGCAGCACAAGTACCTGCTCACCAACACTGCATTTGAACAGGACGATTGGACCGTGGTCAGGTTCTAGAATTTCTTAATAATTCGCGCGCGAATACTGTAGTCGCTCTCATCGTCGAATTCGCCAGTTTGAATAAATGGCATCAACAAATCCGCGCTTAGCTGAAAACTCTCTCGTTGCCAATGAAGGCCTGGTGAGACATACCACGACTGGTTGTCCAGCATTAATTCTTCACGTTCAGAATCTTCGAAGTTGAACCTTCCGCGCACCGAAAACGTCCAGACCGGATCAGTGGCGTCGAGACCTGTAGCAGAGAATCGCTTGCCCGTCGTCACGCCGAGTGACCAGAGTTCTTTGTCATCGCCAACCCGATCGACGAGATTGCCGCTTTGACGTTCAAAGCCGAAATCGATGCCACTGTAGCTGATCGATCCCAGACGTCCGTAATGCACGCCCAGTTGCCGACTGCTGACGAATTCTGACGATCGCCCTTCAAGCCCGGAAGGCCCCTGATAGCGCTCGAACTCAAGCCCGGCAAAATACCAAAAGCCACTGCGCACTTTGGGCAGTGGGACCTCGCCCGGAGTGAAAGTCTGCAACGTATTGGTCTCTGCAGCCCATTCGCCATTACCCGCGTCAGGTGTCACCGCCAACTTCAGCTGAGCACTGCTGTGCAACGTAAAATCCTGAAATCGCTCGGTAGGGGCGCGATCCCTGGATTGAGTCTGAATGCTATAGTCGACTTCGGCGAGCACGGGCTGGGCGCTACAAAGCAGCGCGATCAGAGCACAGGCCCTTTGTGTTGTCATCGGTCGTCCCTTTGTCTATCTGGCGCCACAAGTCACCTTGCAACGGGCTCATTGAGCCGGGTAAAGATCAAAACTATGTTGTTTTTAAACCACAAACCCGCGCCGTCCTGGCGACAAAGGGCTTAAACAACCTTTTGTTGTATTTTTGGTATCTTTTTATCACTACATTGAGGAAACTACAAGCGGAGATTCTATATAAAAGTTAATAATCATCAATAGCCTCCGCCGATGCTGTTGTATCATTTTTGAAAAAAAACTGTGAATTGTCCCATTAATGTCAAAATCAGATGAGTCAGAACCGCAGCCGGCTCCGCTCGATGTCGAGCCACCCAGCAAGTCGCAGCTCAAACGAGATGCCAAATCGGTTCTGGATCTGGCAGCGGCATTGCTCGACGCGCGCCAAAGCGACATAGCGCGACTGGATCTGCCAGAGCCGGTGGCATCCGCGATCGCCGAAGGACGCCAGATCAATCGCTTCGGCGCCAGAAAACGTCATACTCAATACTTGGCCAAACTGCTGCGCAAAGAGGCTGACGTAGAAGAAATTCGACACCAACTGGAACAACCCGCAGGCCGCACGAAACCGACCCCGGACCCACAAGAGGGACGGCACGAGGACATGCTCGCCCTGCTGTGTAGCGACCAGACCGAAGGATTTAGGAGGCTGCGCGATGAGTACCCGACACTGGAACTGCAGCGCGTGACGCGCCTGTTGAGGCAGATCAGACCCGACGAACCCGCGCAGCCGGCCCACGTGAAGGCCTGTAAGAACCTGCTGCAACTACTTCAAAGCCACAGCGGCTAGGCTGCGTCTTACTGCGCTCGTGTCACGGTTGCGCTGCGGGCCGGGGGCACCAGGTTCCAACTGGGCTCGTCCCAGCTTCCGCCAAGAATATACTGGCGGCGCCCAACCTCATCGAGATTAAGCCCCACACCCTTGAGGATTTCGTCTGCGACCAGGGCGGTAACCCCGACTGCGGCACCACCGGAGAGGATACCTAACAACGGCAACGCACCACTGACGCGAGGCAATACTTCGATATTCTGATCGTAGCGTTGCTCAACAAAATCAGTTTTTCCACGCACCAGGATCTCTGCAACCGGACCAGACAAACGCAGCGATTCGGTGCTGGCCACCCCGTTTGCGATCGAAAAATTGCCGTTGACTGCCCCGTATTCGAGACCGGATTCGTATAAATCGCGAAAATCAAGTATCAGACGCCTCGGAAGGGCCTGCAAAGCGAAAAGACCCAGAATTCTGCCCGCTCCTGGATCCACGGTGAGAATGCGGCCGTTTCTCAGGTTAAAGAACAATTGCCCTGTCATTTCGGCTAGATCAGGCGAGTAAGCCTCAGTCGGCCAGCGCAGCGACAGCGCCACCTCGCCCACCCCGGAAGCCAGCGTCTGACCGCCACCGATCTCGGCCACTGCTCGCCCCACATCAAGGAAGGTTGAATTCACATCCAGCGAGGTGCTGTGTTCCAGCTTGTCGCCCCGCTCGCGCACGCTCCATCGGCCGCTGCCGCTAATGCGCATGGCGTCCTGCCTGACCGTCAGCCCGGTGATCGCCATCCCGTAGTCCTCGGGGCGAGTGCGCAGCGACACTCGGGAAAACTGCCAATTATCCCATTTCAGTTTCTTAACACTGATGTTGAATGGCGGCAGCTCACGTGGATCAAGTGGCTGATCTGTCACGTTGTCTTCGTCTTCTTCTTCGCCCAGGGCTGCCAGTAGCTCTCGATCCAGAAAATCGAGCTGCAGCAGTAACGGTTCGCTCTCCTGCGTCGTTTTGCGCAGCAGCAGCTCACCGGCGACGAAATCGTTATCGACGCGATGCACCTGATGCGTGCCGTCCCGAAACGCTGTGTAGTGCATTTCACCGAACAACTGCGACCCGACACGCGCCTGCTTGGCGTGCAGGTTGGCGAAGAGCGGAAAGACCTCTTCGCCTGGCGTATCATCCTCTGATTCGCTGATTTCCAGCGCAAATTCTACCCAGCTTTGCGCGTCGATTACCTCGACGTTGCCGTTGACTGCAATACCTGTCCACGGCAAGACGGTGTTATTTGACCCACCCATCGCGAAAGCCATACTCTCCACTTTCTCGTCGACCACCCGGATGCGCCCTTCCACCAGGTCGGGCACCCGCACCCACCAATCTCTATCCGGTGCGGAAAAATTCACCTCGACGGTGGTCTCCAGAGGTGTATCCACACTTTTGGTGAGGGGCGCAGGCAGCAGGATCGCCGTGCCCTGCAAATCACTGGTCGCTTTCAACGAGACATCGACTGGCGCGTTGTCCGGCTGTCGCACATCGAGCTGAACCTGCCACGGAGAGATACCGGTGAATGCCGGCGGCAGCTCAATATCATAGGAACTCAGGATGCTGGCAACTGACATCTGCCCACTGACAAAAACGCTGTTGGTCTTCACACCGCCAGGCTTGCGACGCACCGCGTTTATCTGCATTGGCAGGCCGAGATAGCGCGCGGCGAGGTTTTTGGTATCGACACCGTCGCGGGTAAAACCGATCCGACCGGTGACGTTCTGCAGATTGAGCCCGTATTCGCGCGCGTGCACACTGGCGTTGTCTACGCTGACGTCACCATTGACAACCAGGCCGTCGCCAATTGCACCTTGCAACGGGATCTCAAGATCCAGGTTGAGGCGGCCGCTGCCAGTGCCCACCGCGTCACCGAAGTGCTGGCCGACACTGTCTCGCAACGGGCCGGTTTGCATAAAGTCGAGCATATCTGGCACTGGCCCATCCGCTTGAGCCTGCACTTCGAGCACCGGTTTTAGGTAGTTGTCGAGCGTCAGGCTGCCACCGCGCACTGACGCATCGCGAATCGTGGCGCTGTTCAGGCTGCCGTTGAGACCGGACGCATCCACATACAATGAACCACTGGCGTTCTCAAGGTCGGGCCAACCGTCACGGTATTTTACGCGTGCGTCGGTGAACTCAAACTGAGCCGAGGCCGTACCTTTGCCCCTGATCGGCGCGAAGTTGCGCAAATCGCCCTGCAAATCAAATTGGCTATGGACCAGATTGCCACTGATGATCGCGCTGTTCAGCCAACGATAGAGCCCGGGTTTAATGAACGGCCGCGGCAGATATTTGTCGGCCTGCGCGAGATCACCGCCCAACAGTCGCGTCTGCAACACCATCGGCAGGCTGCCGTTCTTGCGGCCAGCCAGCGTGAGCGAGGAGCGGCTGGCAAAATCTACCGTCTCGATTTGCAGATCCTGACCCGAGAGATCCCAGCGGCCATCGCCGAGTGCAAAGCGTAAGGTACCAGCCAGCGATACCGGTGGCAGTTCGTGTTCGGTCAAGCGCCCGCCATCCACCACAATCTGTTGCCGCGGAATGGTCAGGCGTCCGACCCCATCGCGCAAGTAGACGTCACCGCGCAAATCTTCCACTCCCGGAATCCTGCCGTGCGCCTGGGTGGTCAACCCCGATACTTCGGCCACCAGCGTGCGAAGGCTGGTTTTGCCCCCTCGCTGAGTGGATAGTCCCAACAGCCAGTCACTGAGTCTGACCGCGCTGACCGAGTCGAGCCAACCAGCCGATTCGGGTTGTCGGGCCTGCAGGAAAGCCCGCAGCGACGGTGAGGCAAGCGGGTCAAATGCCGGGCCTGCCACGCGAATATCGCGTACTTGACGGGTCCGCTTTTCGAGCGCGACATCGAGGCCGGACAAATCGTATTGCCCGTCGTCAAAGTGGGCCACGAACTCATTAAAACGAGCGTGCCAGCCATTGCTGTTACGATTCCAGTCGACGTCCAACGCCAGTCGGGCTGCCAGCTCAGCATTTTCATCTGCTACCAGTAACGGCTCCGCCGCCAGAATCGCGCGCGCCTGCATCAGCCGCGTCCCCTTCCACTCGCCCCAGAGCTGCGCATCGCCGAGGCCGGCAATATCGAAATCCCGCATGCCGGCAAAACGGGCCAGTTCTTCGAGATCCAGCCCTAGCCCGTTGAGATAAAACCGCCCGGCCCACCCCTTTATGTTCTTCGCGTTACCGGTGAAATCAAAGGCGGCAACGGAGACATCGCCCAGATCATTGGGCAGCGCACTACTGATCCTGATCTTGTGCTGGTTGCCGTCGTTGAAGGCTCTGATGTTGAGCTTGTCGAGTTTGTAGTCGCGATCACGCGCCTCGTCGCGCAGCAGAATTTCGCTATCGAGTATGGCGATGCTCTCGGCGTTGAATAGCCACTCGAGCGCACTGGCGCCGCGTTTAGCGTTGTTGCCACCAGACTCGCCACCCGAGCTTCGAGCCAGCGACAATCGCTGATAGCCCTGTACGCTAATGCGACCACTGCCCTCGTAGGCGGCCACCAACGACAAACCATGCAAACTGACATTGCGCACCGTGAGCTTGCGCTGCAGCAGCATATCCCGTGCATTGAGTTGCAGATCAAGCTTAGGCAGCACCAGCCGGGTGCGCTTGCCATCCGGCGATTTCACCCGCACGCCGGTCAGGCTGGCTTTGGCATCGAATCGATTCCAGACCAGTTCGATATCGTTGATCTGCACCGGGCTGCCAAGATAACTGCCCGCCAGTGCCGCAATCTGTTCTTTGTAATCGTGCACATAAAACACCGCGACGCGCGCACCGGCCAGCGCGAGCGCCGCCAGCATCAGCAGCGCACAAAAGCTGTAGAGCAGAAATTTTGCTGTGAACCTGAGACTCTTCTTCACACCATCTCACTCAGCGGACGCATACAACGAGCCCGGCTGCCTGCGGCGATATCTGCATTGCACATCATGATTGAGTGGGACTGCACATTGAATCAGCGTTGCAGAGAAAAACTCTACAAGATCACCACGTCGTACTGGTCGCGGTTGTACATGCTCTCGGCCTGCAGTCGAATCGGCACAGCAATGAACTCTTCCAATTCTGCAAAGTAGTCGGATTGCTCTTCCAGACACATGTCAACTACCTCCGGCGCGGCCACAACAGTGAGTGATTTGACATCAAATTGCCTGACTTGCCGGATGATTTCACGCGAAATCTCGTAACATACTGTTTCAGCTGTCCGAAGCAAGCCACGACCATTGCAGGTAGGACACTCAGAACACAGCACCTGCTCCAGACTCTCGCGAGTGCGTTTGCGCGTCATCTCGACCAGCCCCAGACTCGACACTTCACAAACCTGCGTCCGGGCGTGGTCTCGATCAAGGGCCTTGTCGAGCGCCCGCATCACCTGGCGCTTGTGCTCGTCTACGCCCATATCGATGAAATCGATAATAATGATGCCGCCAAGATTTCTGAGCCGCAATTGCCGACCAATCGCCTGTGCGGCTTCGAGATTGGTCTTGAAGATGGTCTCTTCAAGGTTGCGATGACCAACAAACGCACCGGTGTTGACATCGACGGTGGTCATCGACTCGGTCTGATCGAACACCAGGTGCCCGCCGGATTTAAGCTGCACCTTGCGCTCAAGCGCCTTTTGTATCTCGTCCTCGACACCATAGATATCGAATATAGGCCGCTCCCCCGGATAGTGCTCAATGCGCGGCAACATTTCAGGCAAATACTCCGATGCAAATTCACGCGCCTTGACATAGGACTCACGCGAGTCGATTCGAATGCGCTCGACGCTGACACCCACCAGATCGCGCAGGGTGCGCTGCATCAACGGCAGTTCGCTGTAGACCAGGTCACCGGGGCTGGCGTTCGGAATTTCGCTCGCAATGCGTGCCCAGAGCTTGTGCAGAAACGCCACGTCGTTGCTGATGATCTGGCTATCGACACCTTCAGCAGCGGTCCTGACGATATAGCCGCCATCGCCGTGATCCTCCTGTACCTGCCGAATGACCTCTCTAAGCCGCTCGCGCTCGTCCTCGCCCTCGATTTTGGTCGACACCCCGACGGTATTTTCGTCCGGCAAATAGACCAGATAACGCGACGGTGCGGTCAGGTGAGTGGTCAGCCGCGCGCCCTTGGTCCCGAGCGGATTCTTGATCACCTGCACCGCGATTTTCTGCTCCTCGTGCAAGACGTCGCGAATGGGTTTCTGTTGCTTTTCGCCTGCCTCGTCCACCACCGTACTGCCCGCGATATCGGACACATGCAAAAACGCTGCGCGCTCCAGCCCGATATCGACAAAAGCGGCCTCCATGCCGGGCAGTACTCTGACCACGCGCCCGACAAAGATATTTCCCACCAGAACCGTGCGTGCCAGTCGCTCAATCGACACCTCAGTCAGCACGCCGTTCTCGACCATCGCGACGCGGGTCTCGCGCGGTGACACATTAATGAGAATCTCTTCGGACATAGCCTATTTTTCTCGGTTCGGGTCGGCGTGCCCGCAGGCATCGGCAAACGATAGCCCGAATCGTTCCAGCAATTCGGCCGTCTCGAACAATGGCAGCCCCACTACGTTACTGTAGGACCCGTCGATGCGCGAGATAAAGGCGGCGCCGATTCCCTGAATCGCGTACCCCGCTGCCTTGCCGTGCGGCTCGCCCGATCGCCAGTATGCCTCGCATTCATCCACGCTGATGGCTCTCATCCACACCTGGGTGACGCAATCGGTTACCTCGATCCGGGAGCCCTCTCTCACCGCCACGCCGGTTCTGACCAGATGACTGGCACCCGATAGCTGTTTGACAATACTCGCAAAGTGGTCGAAGCCATCAGGTTTGCCCAGGATGTTGCCCTGACACTCGATGGTGGTATCCGCCGCTAACACCAGATCGTCCGAAGCGGCCGGAATCGACAGCGCTTTGCTGCGTGCGAGGCGCCGAACGTAATCGACCGCCTGCTCCGATTCCAACGGCGTTTCATCGATGTCCGCCGGTTGTTGGGTAACGCGAAAACCCAGTTGCGCCAGCAACTCGACGCGCCGCGCAGAGGCGGAAGCTAGCACGATGTCTGACATCAATCAGGCCCGGTGATAGGGATGGTTATTGAGCAGACTGCAAGCGCGGTAGATTTGTTCAGCGACTATGACACGAACCAGGCCGTGAGGGAACGTCAGCGCAGACAACGACCAGCTCTCTTTTGCCTTTTGCCGACACTCTGTGGAGAGCCCGTCTGCACCACCGACCAGAAGACAGACATCGCGATGACTGTCGATCCAGTGTTGCAGCCTCCGAGCAAATTTGGCGCTGCTGAGGTGGTCGCCTGTTTCGGCCAGCGCGACCACGTGGCTACCGGATGGCACTGCGGCAAGCAACCGCACGCCGTCCTGTCGAATCACTTCAGCACTTGATTGGCGCTGGCTCTTGCGACTGGTGGGCAGTGACTTCAGCGATAGCTGGCATTCGCGCCCCAGACGCTCTGCATACTCTCTATAACCGGCTTCGACCCAATCCGGCATCCGCCCGGCGACGGTGAGAAGATGAATGGTCAGCAACGACGATCCAACTCAACTGCCAACACTTTCTGCCGGCTGCAGTTGCCCGGAACCGAGCTCGACCTGCCAGAGTTTTTCCAGGGAGTAAAAATCGCGCGCCTCGCGCGTCATCACATGAATCAGCACATCGCCCAGATCGACCAAAATCCAGTTACCATCGGTTTCGCCCTCTACGCCGAGCGGTCGGTTACCGGCTTGTTTCGACTGCTCGACAACCTCATTGGCCAGCGACTTAACATGGCGCTGTGACGTACCGCTGACGACAATCATCCAGTCAGCGAAGGAGGATTTCTCGGCGACATCGATCACAGTGAGGTCAACCGCCTTCATTGATTCCAATGCATCGCAGGCAAGTTGCCGCAACTGTTCGGGGGTCAGGTTCTTGGTTTCCTTGTCAATCAGAGTGGGCTCCATAGAGTTTGTACCGTTGAATATAAGCCTGCACATCATAGGGAAGCAGAAAATCGATTTCC
Organism: uncultured Granulosicoccaceae bacterium; assembly: GCA_964646405.1. Classification (GTDB taxonomy): domain Bacteria; phylum Pseudomonadota; class Gammaproteobacteria; order Granulosicoccales; family Granulosicoccaceae; genus CAKZSB01. Next base: position 31,455 of record CAZYDV010000004.1, read on the forward strand.
ATTTCCCGCTGCAAATCTCGTCGAATTCGACTGGACGAAATATCGAGCTGAGTCACAGAACAAAGTTGTACAGGCATCGATCCGGCGTGTTTGAGCATAGCACGGCCCGTGGCGTTGAGTGTCTCACCCGGCCGTTCCATCACAATCAGCTCTGCCGTCGCGAGTATCTCCTGCCATTCGTGCCAGGTATCGAATACACAAAATTGATCCATACCGATCACCAGCACAATCCGCGCAGCAGGAAAATCCGCCTGCACCGATCGGATTGTATCGATCGAATAACTGCGCTCGGTGCGGTGCGTCTCTCGATCATCAACCTGCAACCCATCTACCCGATCGATCGCCAGCCGCAGCATCGCCACTCGATGTTTGGCGTCTACCCTGGCCGCGGCCCGATGCGGCGGATTGCCGGACGGCACCAGCCGCAGATGGTCCAGGTCAAACTGCCGACAAACCTCGAAGGCGGTGCGCAGGTGCCCGAAATGGACCGGATCGAACGAACCACCATAGAGCCCGATCCGGGTCAGCGGCGCGGTCAACGCGTGGTGCCGTCGCCAATGACGACATACTTTTGCGAGGTCAGGCCCTCGACACCAACCGGACCACGAACGTGCAGGCGATCGGTGCTGATACCAATTTCGGCCCCCAGGCCGTACTCAAAGCCGTCTGCAAAGCAGGTTGCTGCGTTGACCATGACAGAACTCGAATCGACCTCACGCATGAAGCGCCTGGCACGCGAGAGGTTTTCAGTGATGATCGCGTCGGTGTGACCAGAGCCAAAACGGGCGATGTGCTCCATCGCAGCGTCCATGTCATCCACCTGTCGAATCGACAACACAGCGTCGAGGTATTCAGTCGCCCAGTCTTCTTCGGTCGCGGCAGTGGCATCGGGCAGGTGGGCCCGCGCTTGCTCGCAGGCACGCAATTCCACCCCTTGGGCACGCAGTTGCGCCGCGAGCGGGGGCAACACATCTGCCGCAATGGCACTTGAAACCAGCAGCGTTTCCATAGCACCGCAAATGCCATAGCGATAGGTCTTGGCATTGAAGGCCACCGCAATCGCTTTGTCGATATCGGCTTCATCGTCGATGTAGGTGTGGCAGATGCCATCGAGATGTTTAATGACTGGCACTTTGGCATCGGCGCTGATGCGCTGGATCAATCCCTTGCCACCGCGTGGCACGATGACATCCACATAGTCTGTCAGGGTGATCAACGCGCCGACTGCTGCGCGATCTGTGGTACCGACTACGCTGACGGCGGCGCTGGGCAAGCCACTGTGTTCAAGGCCTTGGGCAAGGCAACTGGCGATCGCGACATTCGAGTGCAGGGCTTCGGAGCCACCGCGCAGAATCGACGCATTACCGCTTTTCAGGCAGATCGCGGCGGCGTCGGCCGTGACGTTGGGCCGCGATTCATAGATGATGCCGATCACACCCAGCGGCACACGCATTTTGCCCACCTGCAAACCGGACGGTCGGTAGCGCATGTCGGTGATCTCGCCCACCGGATCGGGCAGCGACGCCACCTGGCGCAGGCCGTTGGCCATGCCCTGAATGCGGCTGTCATTCAGCTCCAGCCGGTCGAGTAGTGCGGCGTCCAGATTGCGCTCGCGCCCGGCATCCATATCGAGTTTATTTTCTCGCTGGAGCGACGCACCGGCATCCTGCAAAGCATCGGCGATGGCAAGCAGTGCAGCGTTCTTGGCGTTGGTATCCGCTGCCGCCAGCACGCGCCCGGCTTCGCGCGCACGCTGCCCCAACTGGCGTATGGAGGCTGCGACATCCAGGTGTTCACTTTTCATTCGAATTTGCCTGTCACTATCGTGTTCAAGGATGTTCGGCGGCGCTGGCGAGCGGCCAGTCAAGCCCTGCCAGACGGGCGACAAAACCCGAAATTTCATCCCACAGTTCACCTGCTGACTGGCCCTTGGAGAGTCGGTCGAGGTAGCTGCAATCGCTGATCGAGCGCACCCAGAACTGATCGGGTCGCGAGCGCATGGCCGAGGCCACAAGCGATTGCCGATTCTTCCAGATACCCGCCTGCATCATCGCGCGCGACGCGCTCTCGCCGGCGCCGGTCCTGGCCGCTACTGATGCGATTTTGCGCACCTCGCTGGCCAGATGCCAGCAGATCAGCACCGGCGGATCACCAGCGACGCGCAGCGCATCGAGTACTTTCAGGGCACGACCGGGTTGCCGTTGCAGCGCGCTGTCGAGCAGATCGAAAATCGTATAACGGGAACTGTCGGTCACACAGGCGAGCACTTGCGCCGGCGAGATCTGCCCCTGTGGATAGAGAATGGCGAGTTTCTCGATCTCCTGTTTGGCTGCCAGCAAATTGCCCTCGACCATGCGCACCAGCATTTCGACACCGTCAGGCTCGGCACTGATACCGGCCAGTGATAATCGATTTTCGATCCAGCGCGCGGTCTGTTGCCGACTCAAAGGCAAGGTCTGTACGGTTATTCCAATGGCGTCGACCGCCTTGTACCAGGCCAGATTCCGAAACCGCCCCTCCAGCTTGCCGGCACTGATCAGCATCACCGCGTCCGGTGGTGGATCCTCGCACCAGCGCTTGAGCAATGCTGAGCCCTCGTTGCCGGGCTTGCCAGACGGGATGTTGAGGTCAACGATTTTGCGATCGCCGAACAGCGACATACTGTTGCCAGCCATCATCAATTCATCCCAATTGAAGCTGCGGGCGTTGTCGACCTGAAAACGCTCGGTAACTTCAAAGCCGCTCTGCCGACAAACACCGCGGACCTGATCACAGGCCTCCATCACCTGCAACGGCTCCTCGCCGAATATCAGATACACCGGATGCAACTTTTTACCCAGTGCATCGACCAGTTTGTGCGGCTGAATGTTCATGACCGGATTTTACCCTGAACACGGATGCCCAAAGACAATAAATCCTGTTTCGCAAATTCACCGGTCTCTTTTCTCAATTGCGCTTAAACACAGTAGACTTGCACTATCGCCACTTTTTATAGAGATCATGACCACTCCAACTACAGCGCTATGGTGCCTGATCACCGCTGTCGTCCTGATCACCCCGAGCATCAGCCGGGGGGACGCCGAATCCACCTGTCTGAAGCAGGTTGCGGAAACATTCTGCCTCGGGGGCGACGCCGCGGCGATCAGCGCGCAAGGTGAATCGATAACCGACAATGACGATCCAGAGCTAACACTGAGCGACTATCAGCTCGATGATCGCCAGCTGCGGGTCGCTGCGCGCGACGGGGTGATCGTCACCATATCCAGACTCGAGTCACCTGGCAGCTGGATCAACTACACCAATTGGAAAAAGCGAATCATCCGAATTTACGGTCAGGGTGAAGACACCTCGACTCTGCCCGCCTATGCCACCTCGCGCAGCTCGCGTCGCAACGCGATCAACTCAAAAAAAGGCCGCGCCGCGATGCGCTGGCCACAGAGTGACTGGCAACTCGAACTGATCTGGGACAATACCGATCATCTGGAATTGCGCTACTCACTGACCAGCGCCACCCCAGCCAACAGCGAAGATCTGTAAGTTTCAGCAACCTCCTCGGAGCACCACCCTTGATCTATTCGGCATTGCGCCAACTGCTGTTCTGTCTGCCGCCGGAAATCGCTCACGAGCTCGCACTGACAGCGCTCGACAAAACGCCACAGGCCATGCTGCCAGCCAGTGACAAACCGGCGCAACCTGTCAACGCGATGGGCCTGCAATTTCCGAATAGAGTAGGTATCGCTGCGGGACTGGACAAAAACGCCGATCACCTGGATGGACTCGGTCGGCTCGGCTGCGGATTCGTCGAGGTGGGCACAGTGACACCGCAGGCGCAGCCCGGCAATGACAAACCTCGATTGTTCCGGCTGGCACAAGAGCGCGCGCTGATCAACCGGATGGGTTTCAACAATAAAGGTATCGACTACCTGATCGAGCAGGTCTCAAAACGCCGGCATTCGACTGTCCTCGGCATCAACATTGGCAAAAACCTCTCCACACCAATTGAGCGCGCAAACGATGACTACCTTACCGGGCTAAAGCTCGCGTATCCGCACGCTGACTACATCACTGTGAATATCTCATCGCCCAACACCCCTGGTTTACGCAAATTGCAGCTCGGCGAGCAACTCGGCGCACTGTTGCAATTGTTGCAAACCAACAGAGCCAGACTGGCTGACGAACACGGCCGCCACGTCCCACTGGCGGTAAAAATCGCACCCGACATGAGCGAAGATGAGATCCATCAATTCTGCGATCTCCTGATTCAGCACGAGATCGACGGCGTCATTGCCACGAACACGACGCTATCGAGAAACGGGGTTGAAAATTCACGCCATACGGGGCAAGCCGGGGGGCTCAGCGGCGCGCCATTGACAGCCCTGTCCCGCGGCACCATTCGGCACCTGGCCAATCGGTTGCAGGGTAAAATTCCAATCATCGGTTGCGGTGGCATTATGCATGCTCAAGATGCCCTCGATCATCTACAGGCTGGCGCCACGCTGGTACAGATCTACAGCGGCTTTATCTATCGTGGACCGCAACTGATCAGAGACATCGTCGACAACCTCTCTCTACAAGAACCAAACGCCTCATGAGCCACTACGACGTATTCAACGGCGATGCCGACGGTATCTGCTCACTGCTGCAACTGCGTTTGCACGCGCCCACGACATCGACACTACTGACAGGTGTCAAACGAGACATCGATTTGCTGTCGCAACTGACTCACGTCACCGACAGCTCCTTTACCGTGTTGGATATCTCAATGGACAAGAACAGCAAAGCGCTGCAGAAAATCCTTGAGGGTGGTTCAAGTGTTGAGTACTTTGATCACCACTTTCCGGGCGACATTCCGGATCACCCGGCGCTGCGAGCATCCATCGATACCGACGCAGAAATTTGTACGGGCCTGCTGGTCAACCGACACTTGCAGGATGCCTATCTGCCGTGGGCCGTCACCGCCGCGTTTGGCGACAACCTGCACCGGGCAGCGACGACAGCCGCTGCCAGGCTCAAGTTGAGTAATGAGCAACTGGCGCAACTCGAGGAACTGGGCACACTGCTGAACTACAACGGTTATGGGGCCACAGTAGAGGATCTATTCTTCGCACCCGATCAACTGTTTCTGCGTCTACTCGAATTTCCAGACCCATTCGATTTCATTGGCCAGAGCGAGGTGTTCGATACACTGCGTTCAGGTTACGCCAGCGATATGGACAATGCTCGTGCAGTCGAGCCGCAACTGTTTGGTGAATCGTGCGCGACTTTTGTGTTTCCAATGCAGCGTTGGGCGCGACGCGTCGGTGGTGTCTATGGCAATGAACTGGCACGCGACTACCCCGATCGCGCACACGCACTCCTGAGTGAAATCGAAGAAGACTTATTCCAGGTAAGTGTTAGAGCACCACTCAACCGACGCGAGGGAGCAGACGAACTTTGTCGCCAGTTCGACACGGGTGGCGGCCGCAAGGCAGCGGCCGGAATTAATCGTCTGCCAAAAGCTGATGTCACGCGATTCAACGAGGCATTCCGGCGACAATTCAGTTAGTTCACCAACGGTTATCCGTGATCCAGCAAAACCCGAACGTGCGCGCTGGCACTGCGGCCCAGAGACGCGAGATCATAACCACCTTCAAGCATCGAAACGACGCGGCCGGAGCACTGCTCGGCCGCGATATCGAGCAGTTTATCGGTTATCCATGCGAAGTCGTCTTCGACAAAATTCAGCCCGCCCAACAGATCATCGGCATGCGCATCAAAACCGGCTGATATCAAGATAAGGTCGGCGTTGAAGTCGCGAAGTGCCGGCAGGCAATCACGCTCCATTACTTGCCTGAATACACTGCCTGCAGTTCCGCCGGGCAACGGAATATTCACCACCCTGCCGGCAACGTTATCGCCATACTTGCCCGGGTAGAACGGGTACTGGAACGTCGAGCAAAAGAAAACGGCGTCATTATCGGCGACGATGTCTTCGGTACCGTTGCCGTGATGAACGTCGAAATCGACAATCGCGACCCGATCAATAGATTCCTGTTGCAGTGCATGCAGTGCGGCTACGGCAATGCTGCTGAAAAAGCAGAACCCCATCGCTGTGCTTCGCTCTGCGTGGTGCCCGGGCGGGCGCACACAACAAAAGGCATTGCGATTGTCGCCCGCGAGCACTCGATCCACCGCCTGCACACCGGCACCGGCAGCCATCAACGCAGCGGACAAAGAGTACGGATTCATCGCGGTATCGGCGTCGAGCTGCACCATGCCACTTTGCGGTGAGTGCTCAAACAACCTGTCGATGTAGTCGCCGCCATGCGCTCGGGCAAGTTGGTCACGCGTGGCGGCCGTTGGCTCAATGTGCTCGAGCCGGGCGATCAGTCCCTCGCGCTCCAGGTCATCGAGAATGGCACCGATGCGGGCCGGGCGCTCCGGGTGACCCGCGCTCATTTCGTGCCTGACACAGTCTGGATGGGTAAACAGCGCTGTACTCATGATTCTTCCCGGGACAATGCGGCGTTCAGAATGGGTGGAATCGCATTGCAACGGCGCCGATTCCGTTACAATTCCCCTCCCCCCACTCTACCGGATCGCCCATGTGGTTCAAGGCCGCCAGCCTCTATCAATTGGAGAGTAAATTCGAGCACGATGCTGAGTCATTGCACGAATTGCTGCAGGACAAACTGTTCTCCCCCTGCTCCAGGCGGCAGCTGGACAGTTACGGATGGGTCTCACCACTCGACGGCGCCGAATTGCTGGTCCACTCAAGCTCTGGTTTCCTGTTGCTCAAAGCGCGCCGCGAGGAGCGTATTCTGCCGGCCAGTGTCATTGCCGAACACATGGCCGAACGCATCCAGACACTTGAGCAAAAAGTCGATCGCAAGATCCGCGGCCGAGAGAAACTGGAGATACGCGATAACGTCGTGATGGAGCTGACCGGCCAGGCCTTCACCCGCTCCACTTACGACCAGATCCTGATCATGCCGGCGCAGGGCCTGCTGGTGGTAGACAGCTCCAGTACCAAGAAAGTGGACCAGTGCACGTCCTTTCTGCGCGAGACACTCGGCAGCCTCTACGTCAAACCGGTGCAAACCGCAACCGATCCGGCAAAGCTCTTTACGCGCTGGCTGAAAGGCACGCGCAAGCCGCCGGCTGATCTGGCGCTGGGAGACGAGTGCGTGCTGCAGGATGAAGACAACATCGCAGGCATCGTCAGATGTAACAAGCAGGACCTGGCCAGTGACGAAATTCGCGCGCTGTCCACCAGCGGCAAGCAAGTGATCAAGATAGCGATTGAATCTGCCGAGACACTGTCGTTCGTGCTCGACAACGAGTTTGTTTTCAGCAAGATCAAATTTCTGGACACCGCAGAGACAGACGAGTCGGATACAGCCGATCTCGATCCGGCTGCAATTTTCGATGCCAACATGACGCTGATGGCATTGCAATTCTCGACACTGTTTCCACGTATGATCGAAGTATTCGGCGGTGCGGCTGAGGAGTGATCGTGGCGCATATGACCGCGAGTTAGCCTCATGCTCAAGCTGCAAAACGTGCCAGACTGACTGATGCGCGAGCAACGCTGATGAACAAAAAGCTACTGATTGTCACGCACATGCCATCGCAGAATACGCGTCTGCTGGGTGAGGCAACGCTACGAGGTGCTCAACACCCGGACATCGAGCAGGTAGACAGCAGGCTGCTGGGCCCTTTCGACACCACTGCAGACGACGTGCTGGAAGCGGATGGAATCATTCTGGGCACCACCGAGAATTTTGGCTACATGAGTGGCGCGCTGAAAGATTTTTTCGATCGAATTTACTACCCAGTGTTGGAGCAAAAGCAGGGGACGCCGTACGCGTTGTATGTCAGAGCAGGACTGGATGGCACAGGAACTATCACAGCCGTCGAGCGCATTGTCACGGGTTTGCGTTGGCGTGCAATCACAGCGCCCACACTGTGCCATGGCAGCTACCGATCCGAGTTTGAAACGCAGTGCGAAGAATTAGGCATGCTGATGGCGGCAAGCCTGGATGCAGGCATCGCCTGATCCGCAACACGCCCGGACTCGAGTCGGGTGTGCCAAATTGTAAAGATTCGCGTCGCTCCCTTTTGCTAGTTTGATGCAAAGATGCGTACGCTCTCCCAATTTATTCTCTCGCTCCAATCTCACATGACCCGACATATAGAGCCAAACCCTGCTATTCACCCATCCCGCAATCGCCGTATCACCGGGCGTCTGGCAGCCCTTGTCTGCCTGTTCACAATGCTTGGCGCCTGTTCTTCGTCACCTGAACCGCGGCCTAACACGTTGTATGAACCCCAGCCCCTCAATCGCACAACCGCGCAAACAGGTATTCAGACCAACAGGCTACTGCCACCGACAGCTAAGCCCCCTGCCAGCGAGTCCAGTGACGAGGCCGCAGAACTCGCCGACAACCCACAACCCTCAGCAGATCCGCTGGAGCCGGTAGCTGATGCCAGTATCGACACCACGCCGGAGCCACCCCGGCTGACAGCGATTGATCTACAGCCACTGCAGGACAGAGCTCAACAGGGCGATATCGATGCGCAGTATCAACTGGGTGATCTGCTGCAGCGCGGCGTACAGGTAGAACAGAACCTGCCGCTGGCTGCCGACTGGCTGGCCAAGGCGGCGAAGGCCGGTGATCACCGCGCCCAGTATGCCCTCGGTCAACTGTTCTACAATGGCCGCGGATACCCGACCGACTACGACATGGCACGCAACCTGTGGCTCGACTCGGCCGTTCAGGGCAATGACCTGGCACAGTTGAAACTGGGGTATATGTATAGTGAGGGAATTGGCGTTTCTCAGGACTACAATGCCGCGCAGCGCTGGTACCTGAAATCTGCATCAATGGGCAACGCAGAAGCACAGACTTTGCTCGGCTCTCTGTTGCACGAAGGCAACCGAATCGAACACGATTACGATCAGGCGTTCAAGTGGTACAAAATGGCGGCAGAGCAGGGTCACGCGCACGCGCAGTACACACTCGGCACCCTTTTCCACGACGGCCTTGGCACCCCGGTCGACTACATCCGTTGTTCGGCGTGGGTCGACGTGGCAGTGTCAAACGGCTACAACGATCACCTGGGCGCTAAAGGTATTTGTCGACAAGCGATGGATACGGACGGAAAACTTGCCGCCGAACAGATGGCCAATCAATTGAAAGCGCAATACGGGCCACAGCGCGCGGGCTTGCTTTAATAACCGTAAAACCGATTACATCCGGCTTTGCGGCAATTGCGGGAAGCGTCCTGCAACAACAGGTTATTCTGTCTCTTTCATAAACGCTTCAACTCGGCGAACACGCGCCGGGCTGTATCCTCTGGCTTTTCCAGCATGAAAAAATGATCACCCTCGACACGGCTCGTTCGGATATGGGGGTTGGATCGGTGCGCGGCGGCAGCAGCGTCCAGCGCAAACGTAAAAGTATCCTGCCCCATCAGAATGTGCGTCGGATCGGCAACGGCACGGATTGAACGCCATAGTCCACTCGGCCAGGTCGCGAAGATCTCGGCTTCAAGCCTCCGATCGCAGCACAATACGACACTATCACCCGGCCCGTCTTTAAGGCCGAATTCAACATAGTTTGTCAGCGCCAGTTCATCCCATTTTGCAAACGCACCGCGGCTTTTGAAATAGGCCAGTGCATCGTCCCGTGAATCCCATTCAAACCTGCGTTTTTTTGTCATGCGAACCATGGGATGCACTCGATCAGTCAACCTCAACCACTGCAACAGGGTAAAAGCCAATAGCATGCGCCGGGGAAACAGGATCGGATCGAGCAACAACAGTTTTTTAAATCGGCCAGGGGTGCTCGCCGCCATCAGTATCGACAGAACACCGCCAAAACTGTGGCCAACGACAATCACCTCTCTGCTGTGATCACAGCAAAGGCTCAAGGCCTCAGCACATTGCTCGGCGATGCGATTCCAGCCTGGAAAACCTGACAGTGACTCGCTCGTGCCGTGCCCTGAAATGTCGAGCAGGATTAATTCAAACTGTTCGTCAAACTGCGCCAGAAACGATTCATAGATTCGGCTACACAATCCGTTGCCATGCAAAAAAAACAGCACTGGTCTGCCGGGTTTGTCGGTTTTCCAGCCACGCAGTGTCGGGCCACCTTTCAACGGACATTGAAAAGGTTGCAGGTTCATTGTTGTCATAAGTTGGGTTTTCTTGTAGCCGCTAACTACCGCACCTGGCCATCATTCGGGGGCAGACGAATCTAGCGACACAGTTTATCCATCACGCGCGAGGCCGCCACCATGCCAAAGACCGCGGTGACCCCAACCAGTGAGCCATAACCGAAGTCGCAATCCAGACTGGCGCCAGCCACACCGGGTTTTTCGTGACTGACGGAACCATCGGCGCGAGGATAGACCGGTTGTTGTTTACTAAATACACACTCCACACCAAATCGACGCTTCGGATTCGTACTCCAGCCATATTCGGTACGCAGTCGTTTGCGTACCGTTGCGGCCAGCGGATCGTTCCAGGTTCGCGACAGATCGCAAATGGCAATCTGTGTGGGATCGGTCAGACCACCGGCACCACCGGTGGTGATAATGCGGACGCGGTTGCGTTTGCAGTGATAAATCAAAGCCGATTTGAACTTGATGTTGTCGATCGCATCGACGACGTAGTCGAACGCACTGCCGATATAGCGTTGCAGATTGTTGGTCACCAGCATGTCGTCGATTGCAGTACACTGGCAGGCCGGGTTGATGCGCTGAACGCGCTCGGCCATGCGATCGACCTTGGGCTCGCCAATGGTCGACTGGTCAGCGTGAATCTGACGATTAATGTTGGAGCGTGCGATGTCATCGTGATCGATCAGGGTGAGCGCCCCGACACCGGTCCGCGCCAGAGTCTCGGCCGCCCAGCTACCTACCCCACCGAGCCCGACAACACAAACATGTGCGCCTTGTAAACGCTGTAGTCCATCGCGGCCATAAACCCTGGACACCGCGGCGAACGTTTCGTCACCGCCGGTGCTGATCGGATGGCTAGCGGGTGCCGTAGATTCGGTCACCCGCATCACCCAGTCCCGGCACGATGTATTTGTGTTCGTTGAGATGATCGTCGATCGCCGCAGTGTAGACAGGCACATCCGGGTGCGCCGCGTGAAACGACTCGATTCCCTCTGGCGCTGCAAGCAGGCAAAGGAATCGGATATTGCGTGCGCCACCTTCTTTCAGACGGGTGATAGCAGCGATGGAAGAATTGGCGGTCGCCAGCATTGGGTCGACCACAATGACCAGACGCTGATCGAGTTCGGATGGCATTTTGTAGTAGTACTCGACTGCCTCGAGCGTTTTCGGATCCCGATACAAACCAATATGCCCGACTCTCGCCGACGGGATCAGCTCGAGAATACCCTCCAGCAAACCATTGCCAGCGCGCAGAATCGACACCAGGCACAACTTCTTGCCGGCCAGCACCGGTGCATCCATTTTGGTCAGCGGCGTTTCGATTTCGGTGTGTTCGACCGGCAGGTCGCGCGTGATCTCATAGGCCATCAAGTGACTGATTTCTTTCAGCAAGGTGCGGAAAGTTGACGACGATGCGCTGGTTCGGCGCATCAATGTCAGCTTGTGCTGAATCAAGGGGTGATCTATGACGGTGACAGAGGAGCTCATGCGGTTCGGGTCCTGCAACGGGATGCAGCGCATTGTAAAGCAAGCATCGATTTATTACCGCTGCCACGTGCTATCGTCGCGACAGTCCAGCGCGCATCAGCCGCACCTGCAGCGACATCCGCAGGGCATTGGCGACGGCCATGCCACTGGATCACAATAGCCCGACTACAACATCCACCCGGGAGCATCGATGAGCCTGCGCAAGTCTTTTGTACTCACCATGGTCGGCCGCGATCACCCCGGAATTGTGAATCGATTGTCGGCACTGCTACTGGCGCACAACGCCAATTGGCTGGAAAGCAGAATGGCTAATCTTCAGGGAGAGTTTGCCGGCATTCTGCATGCTGACATCGACGCGCGGCACTACAAGACGCTGCTCGGCGCATTGCACGACCTGCAGACGGAGGGACTGCACATCGTGGCTCGCGAAACCAGCTCGAGCACCCCCGATCTGGTTGGGCTGCGTCAACTCGAACTGGAAGTAGTGGGCACGGACAGGCCCGGCATCGTCAGAGATATCGCCGCCGTACTGACGCAATTTGAAATCAACATCGAGGAGATATCGACCGAGTTTTCCGAGGCGCCAATGTCGTCAGCACCGGTGTTTCGAGCCACCGCGCACATCACCGCCAACCGCGATATCGATCTGGATGAAGTCCAACTGGCGATTGAAAATATCGCCAATGATTTAATGACCGAACTGCGGCTGAAAACTGCCTGAAGATCTCGCGTTCAGAAGCGATCGCTGGCAATCAGAAACTGATCGCGCAACTGTTGATAGTCGCGGGCCACGGGATACTGCGGGTACTCGCGCACGACACTGGCAGGCGGACTGAAAAGAATACCCGCGTCGGCCTCTTCAAGCATCGACAAATCGTTGTATGAATCGCCCGACGCGATGGTTCGATACTCAAGTGCTTTGAAGGCCTGCACCGATTTGCGCTTGGGGTCTACCTGCCGCAGCCGGTAGTCGACCACGTTCTGATCGTCGTCGATGGTCAGGCGATGACACAACAAGGTGGGATGACCCAGTTGGCGCATCAGCGGCTGTGCGAATTCATAGAAGGTATCGGACAGAATAACCACCTGAAAGCGCTCGCGCATCCAGGCCAGAAAGTCGCTGGCTCCAGGCAATGGCGCCATGCCCGCAATCACACCCTCAATGTCCGGTAGCCGCAGGTTGTGGGTTTTGAGCAATGCCAATCGCTGGCGCATGAGTTCATCGTAGTCCGGTACGTCACGTGTGGTGGCAGCAAGCGCCTCGATGCCGGTCGTATTGGCCACGCCGATCCAGATTTCCGGCACCAGCACACCTTCCAGGTCGAGGCAGGCAATTTCCAATTCAGTCTCCAGAGGTTTTTTTGTTAGCGGGAAAAGTCACGGAATGGATCGAAGTGTCGATAGGACTCGGTGGGGAAAATAATCTGCCCACTGAACGCGGAACGCTCCAGCATAATCGGCTGCATCACGTAGACCATGCCCCCCAACAGCACAGCACCGGCCACAACCGCCAGCGCGATTTTAACCACACTGTAGGGCCGCTCACCGCGAATTTTTCCATTGCGGCCGTTGACCACGAAGCGATAGTGCTTGCCTCGAAATTCGAATGCGGCGCTCCAGAGCGGCAGCAGAACATGTTTGAACGTGGTGTCTTTGTGCTCAGTGTGTACGCGTTGAATCTGTTGATGATCACCGCCGATATGCCGCCTGACATCATCGCGAATGATCGACAGCATCACCTTCTTGGCGTAACCAAAGCCTTCGTCCAGAGCAACCTGATAGACCTCACTCTGAAAGCCCGCCAGGTAATCTTCAGTGTACGGCACCAGGTTTTCGAGATCCCACGGCTGTAGCCAGTCGGTGATCTTGCGAGGCAGCGTGCGGGTAGCGCCGATCAATACGTCGTCAAAGTGGCGGTCCGTGCGTCCGCGCACGGGTGTCCAGCGAATCTTCGGCACCATTCGGGTACGCCTGACACTGCGCCCGTTTTCTATCGTGGTGTAGCTCTGTTGTACATAATAGGTATCGCCACGCAGCCCGGCGTAGGCGGTAAAGGTATCACTGTCATAAGTCCAGTAGGGAATATAGATTCCGTTCAGGCCGTGATCCTCTCGCGCAAAGGCCTTGAGCTTACTTGGCGCGAACCAGCGCCCGCTGATCCACTTGCGATAGGCCTCGCGCGCCTGCGACTCGGTGATTGAAAACGGCAGCAATGCCTGCGGGGAGAACTCCTGCACATCGCCGGTGCTGGTGACGACCGCGGTTCCACAAAAGGGACAGTCACTGGCGTGCAGCGTCGCGGCCATACTGAACTCGGCAGCACAATTAGGACATTTGAGTACAGTTTCCGTGGCGCCGATTTTGCGCGCCGTCCCCAGCCGCTGTAGTCCTGATGGCAAATCCAGTTCGCGAATGTCTGTATCGGCATCGACAATCGGATTGTCGTGCCCGCAGTACCGACACTCCATGGTGTCGGTACCGATGGCATAGACCAGCATGCCGCCACACTGGGTGCACGGGAATCGGGATTCGTCTTTGGCAACGGGCGCGTCGTTGCCAACCGCTATCGACTCCGGCCAGTCATTCACTGAAAACCGTTTTTCCAAGAGATACCTTCAGTTACCGAGTCTGACAGGACGTGTCTCAGGCCGAGGGTATCGGCGGCGGCTGGTCCTGCTCGAAGAGATCGGCAAGCTCGCCGACGCTACCGGCCGCTACCCATTCCTCCATGCCCTTCGACCAAACTAGTGTCGTCGCTGTCAACTCACCGGAGTCGACTCTCTGTTGCAGGCCTTCGTTGCCAAACGGGCCACTGGCCTGGCCATTGATCGCAATGTGAAAACGCCGACTGCCGGGCAGTGGCGGTGGCAGCGCGTCGGTGGCACTTTCGCGACTGACTGACGGCTGCATGCTGTTGGCCATTTGCTGACCGACGGCGAGCCCGGCGCCCAAACCGATGCCGGCGCCGGCGGCGCCGCCAGGGTTCTCGGCACCCGCCTCGATGGCAAGTCCGGTTTGATACTGCATGTAGCGATCGAGGTTGCCGACCATACCGGCACTGGTACGTTTATCCAGCGCCTCTTCAACCGCCGGCGGAACCGATACGTTCTCCACCAGCAGCTTGGTCAGCTCGAGACCGTACTCGTCGAATTCCGGTGCGATACGCTGCACGATCACATCGCCCAGTTGTTCGTAGTTGGCCGCCAGATCCAGCACTGGAATTCCCGCCGAGGCAACGGCAGAGGAAAATCGCGAAGTAATCAGATTGCGCAACTGATCGCTGATTTCATCGACCTGGAAACTGCCGTCGGTTCCGACGATCTCGCGAATGAATTTTTCGGGCTCATCGACCTTGACAGAATAGGTGCCAAACGCCCGTACCCTCGCTGCACCGAATTCGGCATCCCGAATCATCAGTGGATTCTTTGTTCCCCATTTCAGGTCCGTGAAACGCCGGGTGCTGACAAAATACACTTCGGCCTTGAACGGGCTGCTAAATGCGTGATCCCAACTGAGCACCGTAGACAACACGGGCAGGTTTCGGGTCTCGAGCTCGTACATGCCCTCACCCAGTACGTCGGCGACCTGCCCCTCATTGACAAACACAGCTGCCTGGCCCGGACGGACCGTCAGCTTGGCACCGTATTTTATTTCGTTGCCGTATCGTTCAAAGCGGTGGACCATGGTGTCATTGGTGTCGTCAGTCCATTCAATGACATCGACAAATTCACCGAAAAGTTTGTCAAATAGTCCCACGTTATGCTCCCGCGTTCGCTTGAGTTGCCGCACTCGCTGACGCGAGCTTACCTTTCAAATCACTTTCGAGTTGTTCGAGTGTCACCTCGGCCTCGCGGCGTTTGCGCTTGCCCTCGTCAGCGATTCTCAAACTCTCTTCAATGGTTGCGATCAGATTTTCATTTGCCCGCTTGACGGACTCGATGTCAAATACGCCTCGCTCCATCTGCTCGCGAACTTCACGGTTGGCCTCGCGCAGGGTCTCGGCATTTTTTTCCAGTAGATCGTTGGTCAGATCGGTCGCAGCCTTGACACTCTTGGCCGCTTGCTGCGAGCGAAAAACAGTCACCGCCTGAGCCAACTGCGTGCGCCACAAGGGCACAGTATTGACGAGCGTAGAATCGATTTTCGACACCAGGCCTTTGTCATTTTCCTGCACCATTCTAATCGATGGCAAGCTCTGCATCGCCACCTGGCGCGTGAGTTTCAGATCGTGGATTCGACGTTCAAGATCGTCGCGACCGGTTCGGATATCGCGCAGCTCCTGTGATTTCAGGACCTCTTCGGATCCCTGGGCGGCTTCCTGCAGGGCTGGAATTTCTTTGCTATCCAGCAGCTGAAGCTTTTCCTCGCCGGCGGCAATGTAGAGTTCCAGCGTGTGAAAGTAATCGAGATTGGCATCGTAGAGACGATCGAGGCTTGCGATATCAGTCAGCAATTTGGTTTTGTGATCTTCGAGGTTGTCGGTAATCGCATCGATCTGTCGACGCACACCCTCGTATTCCTGAATAAATTGTACGATCGGTCGGGTACGACCAAACAGCCGGGCGAAAAAGCCGGGCTTGCGATTGGGATCCAGGCCCGCCACGTCGAATCCGCGCAACACAGTGACCATATCGTTGAGCGATTTGCCGGCTGGCCCGACATCCTTGTTGCGCACCCCTTCGAGCATGTTGTCACTGATGGTGGTCAAACGCTCCTGCGCCTTGCTTCCATAAAACAGGATGCTGTTCGAATCACCGAGCTGAATATCGCTCATCAGATTCTCGATCTTGGAACGGTCTTCGGCGTTTGCCGTCTCAAGTGTGACCATCTCGTTTTTCAGGTCGGGCGCCAGTATCCCCTTTAGCGACTCAACGCTTTCGGCCAGCTCGCGCTCAGCGGTATCCACTTTATTCTCTGACATAAGTTACTCTCCTGACGATTGTGTTGGGCGGCGTGAAGCGACAAAAATGGGTCAGACCCCTTCACGCTCAAGTTGCGTCTGCAATACTTCAATTTGAACATCGAGTTCGGTCAGATTGTTTTCGAGCAACCGTTCTTTTTGCTCGGCAATGACCGTTTCCATTGTCCCGAGCACTGCCCTGAAGTTATCTTCCAACTCGCCACTTTGATTACTCGGGTGGGTGGCGGCATAGCCCTCGGTCACCCTTCGTGCACCATCGAGATACACTTTGAGAAATTTTCGCGCCCGACGCAGATCTCGGGGATCGTCCTCGACGATATCAGTGATCTCCCGTATGCCACCCACGATGCCCTGCAGGCGCTGTTTGAGTTCCATATTGCGGATCTGGTCTGCGGCCGCTTCGATACCAGCGATTTTGCCATCTGCTTCGTTGAGGATTTCTATCACCTCCTCTGAGGTGACGCCGATGGCGGGAGCATCGGGCATTGAGCGCGATGGGTCCAACCCGTAGACCAGAAACGATCCCAGCGATGATGCTATGCCCACCAGCAGCGCGGTGGGAATCGAATGGCCGACCGCACTGAGCGCAACGATGGCCATCGAGCAGCCAACCACGGCATGCCCCAGGAGTTTGTAGGGCACGGTGCTGAGGCGGCGCACGATCTTGCGACGCCGCGATTCGATTTCAAGTGTCAGGCCGTGGCGAACCAGTTGCGCCCCCAGCATCGCCAGGGCGAAGCCTATGCCCCCACCAATCGCGATGCGCACGTTGCCGTACAGCACGCCGTACAGGCTGGCAAACAACACAGGTAGCGGCAGCAGATAGAGCAACAGGGCACGGCTGGCCTTGAAGATCGGCTTGCGTCCGGTCTGGCCACCCACCCGGCGAGCGCCGCCTGGCGTCGTCTTGCGCGTCATTGGGACAACTCGGTGGCACTGCCGGTGTGACTGCCCTGCCAACTGTGCAGGAAGGCGCTGCAGGAGGTCCCACCCACTGACAGCACCAGCACCGCAATTCCAATGGTTTTCTTGAGTAAATCGGGCATTGCCGCGCTCATCCGTTCATCAACCCGGGAAAACTGCCAACTTTTAGAAAAATTTCAAGCACTTGAAACTGTTCGCCCTTGCCCTAAACTCGTGGATTCTACCAGATTGACATGACCACACCGGTAAAAGCCTGTTAACGCCGGGGCAGCTTGCCTCGCAATAGTTGACCCGAACGCTAATTTACCGCATCAAGTGGTCGACACGGTCATTAAACACCGAACAAACCAGTCTGTTAAACATTGTGATCAGGCTTAGCCGCACGAGAAAAAGGCCGATAATTTGGCTTTGGTGCACTGCGAAAAAAACCTTCGCGCGCCTGCAGAACCGCCCTGGACGGCAACCGGCAATGTCCAGCACGTCCCGCACGAGCATTGCGCTATGATGGGGTCGACGGGCAGGTTTGATCGAATCGATTCGCGATAACGAGCTTCAAATCAATGACAAAACAAACAATACTGGTGACGGGCGGAGCCGGTTACATTGGCAGCCACACAGTCAAGCAACTGGGCCAGCGCGGTGAGAAAATCATCGTTCTGGATGATCTTTCAACCGGCTTCACAGAAAGTGTGCTTTTTGGCGAAGTCGTCAAAGGCAAGACCGGCGACACTGAACTGGTCGACCGCATCATGGCCGACAACAAAGTCGACACGGTGCTGCACTTCGCCGCTCACACCGTGGTGCCTGAGTCAGTCGAGAATCCGCTGAAATACTACGGCAACAACACCAGCAGCACGCGCAGTCTGCTCGAATGCTGCCAGCGAAACAGCGTCAGTCATTTCATCTTCAGTTCCACCGCCGCCACTTACGGGATTCCGTCGGACGGCAAGCCGTGCACCGAAGAGACGCCGACCGCACCGATCAACCCGTACGGTATGTCGAAGCTGATGTCAGAGTACATGCTCGAAGATCTCGACAAAGCCTGCAACATGCGCCATGTCATCCTGCGTTACTTCAACGTCGCGGGCTGCGATCCGGATGGCGAGATCGGCCAGTCAACCAGGAATGCCACACTGCTGATCAAGGTTGCGGCAGAAGTAGCAGTGGGCAAGCGGCCGGAAATATATGTGTACGGCACTGACTACCCGACGGCGGATGGCACCGGCGTTCGCGACTATATTCACGTGTCCGACCTGGCCTCTGCACACATCGAGGCGCTCGACTATCTGCGTGACGGCGGCGAATCCACTCGCCTGAATTGCGGCTACGGACACGGCTACAGCGTACGCGAAGTGCTTGACATGGTTCAGAAAGTCATTGGCAGCCCAATCAAGATCGTCGAACACCCCAGACGCGCCGGCGATCCGCCGGAGTTGATTGCCAACGTCGATAAAATCCACCAGACACTGCAGTGGACGCCGCAATACGACGATCTGGAGACGATCGTTCGAACCGCGATCGACTGGGAACGCCGGCTGCTGGAAAAAAGCGCCGCCTGAACCTGATTAGAAAAGTTGCCCGGTGACCCGCTGGCGCATAGTTTGCGGGACACCATAGACGAATCCGGCGATCGCGCCGAGCGCCATCGCCCGCCCGCAGCAATCCCCCCCGCTCAGGATGTTGTCGCGTACTACCGATTCATAGTCGCTGCTGTGCAGCAGCGTATGCCATACGACCGGCAGTCCCTGGACCATATGACAGGGCAAACCAAAATGGAGTGCTGCCGCGAGCGGATCGTAGCTGCCGTCGGCAAACGCCAGCGCTTCAATTAGTTTCTCCTGCAGTTCTCCGGTTGCAACCGTCTGTGCGCTCGATCTCAGCGCATCGCCCAGTGACGCACCGTCGGCAAGCGCACGCAGACACGCAAGCACAGTGGATGCGCCATTGAGCCCTACCGGATTTTGCGTAAACAGGCTGACCGCCTGCGCCAGCGCTTCAGCATCAGCATCGGCGACAAAAAGCGCCGGCACCACAGCCAGCGGCGGCATTTGTGTATCGTCTGCCGCCAATGTTTCCGGGAGCGCATCACCCGCGGCCAGCACAGCCGCGACCAGCGCCTTGGTTGGCCGATCGGCAAATCCACAATAGCTGCCGCAGGGGCCGAAAGTGCCCATGTATTGGGCGACGTGTTGGTCGCGGCGGTAGCCGTCTTCGGCCAGTGCCACGGTCGCCGCGACACGCGCAGATTCACCATAGTGCGACGCGTCGCCAGTGCGTTTGGAAGGATGGGCGAAATAGGATTTCTGGCCGTCGAATATGGCGGCATCAGGTTGGCGAAACAGCACATCACCGCTGCCAGCGACGCGCTTGAGATGCTCCTGATCATACATCCAGTGCAAGCCCATCGCGGCGGCATCTGCCACCAACGCACCGTTCAGTGCATCGCGCGTGTCCATGGTCGATCCGCTGTGTCTTCGAGGATCACCATCATAACCAATCGAGACACGACATTGCCGGTTTCAGCGGCAATGTCGGTGTTCTTCAGGCTGACTGGAACTAGAGCGCCAGGTCCAGCAGCAATTCGTCCGCTGCAGGCGTCGTCTTCTGCGACAGGTGATTGGCAATCATCTGGTAGTGTCCCAGTTGCTCGGCCGGTGGCAAGTCGTGCACGTCTGCCGCCCGAACCTTCAGTGCCACCACGTCGGTCATGGCATCGATCTGGACCGGATTTTTGTCACCGCGCACAAAACCGCCTTCACCAAAACAATCACCGGGGCCGAGCACGGCGCCCAGACCGGAGTTGTCCTGCAGACTGGCGATGCCTTCGAGTATGACGTACAGATGGTTGTCGAGTGTATCGCGACCCAGCGCTGCCGAGCCGCCTTCAAATCGTGCCAGTGTGCACATGGAGACGAACCGCGTGACCTTGCGTGCGCTGAAACCCTGAAAAAACTTCAGCTGATTGACAATCGGCATCCAGGTTTCCAGCTCCGGGCTCAACAGATCTGGCGGCGCGATTTTTTCTGCTACATCGCGGAGCGCCTGCGCCATCTCAGCGCCACTGGCAAACCGATGTTGCGGATGCTTGGCAAGCGCGCGCGCCAGTATTCGCTCAAGCTCGGGCGGCAAGTCTTCACGGATAGTTCGCAGCGGCGGGGCGACATCGTGCACCACGGCGCGGAACAGCTCGCGCACCTTCGATGCACGGAACAGTTGTTGTCCAGTGAGCATTTCGAACAGAACTGTGCCCAGCGAGTAAATATCGCTTCTTGGCCCCAGCTCCTTGCCGGTTATCTGTTCGGGTGACATGTAGTTGGGTGTGCCCAGTGACGGGCGACCGTTCTCAGCGGCATCTTCTGCCGATGTATTGATCGCGATGCCGAAGTCGAGCAATTTGACGTCGCCAGCAGTGGACACCATGATGTTGGCCGGTTTGATATCGCGATGCACGATGCCCATCTGGTGTGAGAAATCGATCGCTTCGCAGACCTCAGTGATGATCTGAATCACGCGGTGCGGGGGCAGTTGCTGCTTGCCCTTACCGTACTGCTTAAGTGACACGCCCTCGACGTACTCCATGACGATGTAGTTCAGCGGCCCGTCGACGCCGGCGTCGTAGACGCTGACAATGTTCGGATGCGAAAGCCGGCCGGCAGACAGCGTCTCGGTGACAAACGCGCGCTGCGCGCCTGGCATACGTCCAGTCTTGGCGTCTGGCGCCTGGACTTCGGATAGTTTGATCGCCACATCGCGAGACAGAATCGCATCGTAGGCTCGATACACGATCCCGCAGGTGCCGCTGCCGATTCTGTCGAGCAGCTGGTACTTGCTCACCTTGGCCGGAACAGCAAAATCCAGCTCTTTAACCGTGCTTTGTGGTTTCACCATTTCGGTGCCGCGTGCAGTTTGTCTCAACGAGAGTGTTTCCGAGTAGTGCCGTAGAACGCCAGCAATCAGCCGTCTCTACCGCTAAGCATAGTCAATATTTGTCGATGAATGCCCGCAAATGAACCATTTGACATGCAAACGATGACATCTCCTGGCGCTGCAATCGTCGATAGCCTCGCGACTATGTCGTCGGTGTCGTGGTGCACGGTGGTTGAAATCGCCACAGATTCGCACAACCCTGACAAGTCCAGTCGGTCCGGCTGCGCGTTATACAGCAACGCGCAATCCGAGCACTGCAGAGCGGACGGCATGCTTTCAATATGTATGCCAGCGGCCATGGTGTTGGAGCGGAAATCCACCAACGCGATCAATTTTGCACCGGCGGCCAATTGCGGCCGAACCGCCGTGAGGGTGGCAGCGATCGCCGTCGGGTGATGGGCAAAATCGTCCAGCACGCGAACCCCACCTATGCAGCCCACTTCCTCGAGCCGACGCTTGACACCGGCAAACTGCGCGAGCGCTTCGATCGATACCGACACCGGCACACCGGTGTGACGAGCCGCGGCGATTGCAGCGACCGCGTTTGACAAATTGTGTACCCCGGCAAGACCCGCATCGAGCGCAAACCGGGCGCCATCCGGCACCCGAACGCTGTTGCCGTCGCTATGATCGTGAAACTGCCAGTCGCTTGTCGGATCGGCAGAAAAGGTCTCAGTGCGGCTCCAGCATCCCATCGCCAATACCCCCGCCAACTGCGGGTCGGCACCATTGACGACAATCAGGCTCTGCGCCGCAATCGTTCGTACCAGATGGTGAAACTGCCGCTGAATATCGCTGATGGAGTCGAAGATGTCGGCGTGATCGAATTCGAGATTGTTCAGCACCAGCGTGCGCGGCCAGTAGTGGACGAACTTGGAGCGTTTATCGAAAAACGCCGTATCGTACTCGTCGGCTTCGACGACAAAAAAGGCGCCTCCACCCGCTCTGGCAGACAGGCCAAAATTGCCCGGCACACCGCCGATCAGAAACCCTGGCGTCATACCCGCGTACTCGAGAATCCACGCCAGCATACTGCTGGTCGTGGTCTTCCCGTGGGTACCGGCAACGGCCACAACCCACTGCTTGCGCAGTACATTTTCGCGCAGCCACTGGGGTCCGGATGTGCACGGCAGCCCCAATTCAAGCGCGCGCTCTATTTCTGGATTGCCGCGACTGATCGCATTGCCAACCACCACGACGTCCGGCCGAGGGTCGAGGTTAGACGCCGCGTAACCTTCCATCAGGGAAATGCCCGCTTTGCGCAACTGCCCGTCCATTGGCGGATAGACATTCGCATCAGAGCCACTGACCCGATGCCCGGCGGCGATAGCCAGTTGCGCCACACCGCCCATGAAGGTGCCACAGATGCCAATGATGTGCAGATGCAACTCGATCAGCCCCCGGTGGAAAATTCAGGCGATTCCGGCCCTGGAAACAAGCCGAACAGCAAAAGCGTCAAGAACATCAGCAATAGTGCCAGTGCAATGCCGCGTGCAAACGGAACCTCAAAGGTGTGCTGATAGACGAAGGCAGTAACAATCAGCGACCAGATATCCAGCAACAACACCAGCGTGAGCACCAAACCGTTGATGTTGCCGCTACCGGACCCGAGGGATGGAAACAGCGGCAGCGCCACGATATAAATCACAGTGGAAGCGCCACAGATTGCGGTAAACGCCTGGTTGAACCGGGTTTGGCGCTGCTGAATGATCAGCACCCCGAGCAGAAATCCCGCCGACAGTGCCATCGCAAGCGCACTGCGAACAAAGGCACCGAGCAACCCATAGTTGGACACCAGACTGATCGTGCTGATCGCGAGTGCCGCGAACACCGTCACCTGGAGCGCCATCGGGTGCGAGGGAAGGTCCTGCGGCTTGCAGCGCAAGAACGCAAGTGCCACGAACTGTTTAAACAGGCTCAACAAAGTTCCGTCCCACCGGGTAAGCTCTGGCCAGAGTCGGGAATATAGCTCAGATCAACACCATGCGACGGTGCCAAAACGGAAAACGGGGCGGCACGGATTCGAGGATTGCCCGTGCCGGCCGGTATTAAACTGATACCATGCGTGTTCAGCAATGGGGGCCGCGCCCAAGGTAGTCAACTCCTTTTTGCAGGGTGCAGAACGGGTCGGTGTTCCAGTTTGCATTGCCACTGCGAAACGCGCGTAGTTATTTTTTTTGCCCTGCCGACGCTGACACGATTTTATCTTCAACCAGTCTATTCCCCAGCCCTAGCCAGCTTATGCCTGACAACCCCTACCAACCCGGCACCCCGACCACGATGCGAAACCGATTTCGAGGCTTTTTGCCCGTGGTGGTGGATGTCGAGACCGGCGGCTTCCATGCAAGCACCGATGCCTTGCTGGAAATAGCGGCCGTGGTAATTGAGATGAACGAAGACGGGTTATTGCAACCATCAGCCTGCGTCAGTACCCACGTGGTGCCGTTCGACGGTGCCAACCTCGACCCGAAGTCCATGGAGGTGAACGGTATTGACCCGTGGCACCCGTTGCGCGCTGCGCGCCAGGAGCGTGATGCACTGGGCTATATATTCTCACCCATTCGCAAAGCAGTGAAAGAGGCGGGTTGCACGCGCGCGGTGCTGGTCGGCCACAACGCCCATTTTGATCTGGGATTCCTGAATGCCTGCGTGGCGCGTTCAGGGATCAAACGCAACCCGTTTCATCCGTTTAGCTGCCTGGATACGGTGACCCTGGGCGGTCTGGCACTGGGTCAAACCGTGCTGTCTCGCGCGGTGCAGGCAGCACAACTGGATTGGAATCAGGCCGACGCCCACTCGGCGGTCTACGACACCGAAAAAACCGCCGAGTTATTCTGCCATGTGGTCAATCGCTGGGAGGCGCTACACCTGGAGACCCGTTCCTAACTGGCAGGGACAGCCGCCTGTATCATCCGCTTGAGCTCGCCGGATTCGTGCATCTCCATCACGATGTCACATCCACCGATCAGCTCGCCGTCGATAAACAGCTGCGGAAACGTTGGCCAGTCGGAGTAGGCGGGCAAACGCTCGCGCACCTCGGAATCCTGAATCACGTTAACGTAGGCGAATTCACGCTCACATTCTTTTAGCGCCGCCGAGGTGCGACTGGAAAACCCGCACATAGGCATCTGCGGCGTGCCTTTCATGAACAGGATCACCTTGTTGTTCGACACGTGATCTTTGATTCTCTCTTCCACTTCCATCTTGCTTTGTCTCTGTCTGACCCAACGAGTAACACCGCGGCACAAGCCTGCGGCACCGAACCACTATGGTTACATAGTTTTCGCCATAGAGTCTGGTGTTTAGCGCACGTGATTCAAGGTATCGGATGCAACCGCAGGCAGCGTTGGCATCACACAGCGATTGATTTCACACCGGCAGTTTCTTACCCTAGATGATTGCCTGACGCCAGGCACACAGGAACCTTCAGGACCCCGCATGTCATCGCCTACCAACAGCTCTCTCATCCCCTCCTACGCCAGACTGCCGGTGTCTTTTGTGCGTGGCGAAGGTGCGCGGCTGTGGGACGATCAGGGCAATGAATACCTGGACGCACTCGGCGGCATCGCCGTTTGCGCGCTGGGGCATGCGCACCCGGATATCACTCGAACCATCAGTGAACAGGCAGCCACGCTGCTGCATACATCCAATCTTTTTGGTATTGAGCACCAGGAGAATCTGGCGACGAAACTGTGCGAAGTCAGCGGCATGGAGGCTGTGTTCTTTTGCAACAGCGGCGCCGAAGCCAACGAGACAGCGATAAAACTGACCCGCCTGTACGGCCACAGCCGTGGCATCGACAACCCAAAGGTAGTCACCTTTAACGACAGCTTTCACGGGCGCACCATGGGTACCTTGAGCGCCACTGGAAATCCGAAGGTGCACGCCGGTTTCGAGCCGCTGGTCAGTGGCTTTGTCCATGTTCCCTATAACGATATAGCGGCAGTCAGAGCACTCGCCGACGACCCGAACATCGTCGCCGTGATGGTTGAACCGATCCTTGGCGAAGGCGGAATCGTGGTACCAGCCGACGACTATCTGCCGGCCCTGCGCGAGCTGTGCTATCAGCAGGAGTGGCTGATGGTGGCCGATGAAATTCAGACAGGCGTGGGTCGCACCGGACACTGGTATGCAAGTATCGGGATGGGCGTGATCCCTGATGTCATCACCACAGCCAAGGCGCTGGGCAACGGTATTCCGATAGGCGCGTGCCTGACTCGAGGCATCGCTGCCGGCCTGATTCAACCCGGCCATCACGGCAGCACCTTCGGGGGCAATCCTTTTGCCACCCGTGTCGGTTTGCAGGTGCTCGATACACTGCAGCGTGACAACCTGCCTGAGCGCGCCAGACAGGGCGGTGAGCGCTTGCGCAGTAAGCTTAATCAGGCGCTGCACAATCGCCCCGAAGTCATCGAAATACGTGGTCGCGGCATGATGATCGGCATCGAACTGGACACCGATTGCTCAACGCTCGTCAAGGCCGGGCTCAAGCAGCGCGTGATTTTCAACGTCACGGCAGGCAACGTGTTGCGTTTGCTGCCACCTTACAATCTCAGCGACAACGAGATTGACGAAATCGCCCATCGCGTCACCCGTTCGATCGAAAGCATCTGCCAGTCAACTGACGCTGCAACGGCATGAGCCTGCGTCATTTCATCAGTGAGTCCGACTTAAGCGCCGATGAGTTTCTATCGGTGCTCGACAGTTCGATCGAGATCAAAACCAGCTGGAAGAGCGGCGAGACGCGCGACACCCTGCGCAATCGCACACTGGCAATGATATTCGAGAAGGCTTCCACACGCACCCGAACCTCCTTCGAGGCGGGTATGGTGCAACTGGGCGGGCAGGCAATCAATCTGTCGCCAAAAGACAGTCAGCTCAGCCGCGGCGAACCGATTACCGATACCTCGCGCGTGATGAGCGAGATGGTCGATGCGGTGATGCTGCGCACCCACAGCCACGCGACTCAGCAGGAGTTTGTCAGCGTCTCGTCGATTCCGGTCATCAACGGCCTGTCGGATCTTTTGCACCCGTGCCAACTGCTGGCCGACATGCAAACCTGCGTCGAACTTCGGGGTGATGTCAAAGGTGCGCGTATCGCCTGGATCGGTCCAGGCAACAATATGTGCAATTCGTACATCAACACGGCGCAACTGCTGGGCTTCACACTGGCGATCGCCTGTCCGCCAGCACTGTCGCCCGATGCCGATCTGGCTCGCCAGTACGCCGACCACATCGAGTTTTGCGACACCGCCGAGGTGGCGGCGAAAAATGCAGATGTCATCGTGACAGATGTCTGGGCCAGCATGGGCGAGGAACAGGAAGCGGCACGTTACGCGCAGTTGTTGCTACCGTTTCAGGTTAATCAGAGGCTGATGGATCTGGCCAGCAAGGACGCGATATTCCTGCACTGCCTGCCGGCACATCGCGGTGAAGAAGTCAGCGCCGAGGTAATCGACGGGTCACAGAGCGCGGTCTGGCAGGAGGCCGGCAATCGCCTTCACGCTCAGAAGGCACTACTGGAATTCCTGCTGTTGCGGTAACGCTACTGCCAGGCCTGGCAGGCGGCCTAAACCTGCTTCACGGATCCGGGCAACAACGCCCGCGAACCGCCGAGTTGTGGAAAAAAAATTGCACAGCGCTCATGACATTTGTCCTGAGCAACCTCTGCAGCCCTCATGCGACTTCCCTCTCTGCGAAACGCGGTGCTTTTGCATTTCGGTGCGAGTCTGGCCATTTTCCTTGTGCTGGTGTACCTGATGATGCGTATCTGGTATCCCGGCGCTCTGTTTACTATGGACGGTGGGGTGCAGGGTTTGTCAATCCTGGCGCCAATTGATCTGGTCCTGGGGCCAGTGTTGACATTGCTGTTCTACCGGCCGACCAAAAAGAGCGTAAAGATGGATATGTGCTGCATAGCAATGGTGCAGGTCCTGGCGCTCAGCTATGGCGTCTACTCGGTGTTTCAACAGCGTCCGGTGGCTCTGGTGTTTGCCCAGGAACGGTTCGAGACGCTTTCACACGCGGCTTATCAGGCAGCCTCGGCCGAATTGACCACACTCGATGTGGAACCCAAAACACTGCAATTGTTTGGCGATCGTGCCCCACGGCTGATCTATGCCCAGAGCCACACACCCGAATCCTATGGACAATACCTGGCAAACCTACTGAACGGCCTTCCTGAGCTTAGAGAACGCAGCGATCGCTACCTGCCGCTGATTGAAGGACGCGCAGAGATTGAAGCGTTCGCCGTAGACACATCTACGGACACCGCGCCGATGGCAACCGATGGCGCCGTCGTCGAGGTACCTGCAGCCAGCCGCACGGACGAGAAAGCCCCATCTGAAAATCGCTACCCGCTCAAAGGCAGGTACGGAATGGCACATCTGGTGCTGAACCAGAAGACGTTCGAGCTGATCCGCATTGAAGCGATCAAACAGCCTTAGCGCTCAACTTTATTACAGCTAGAAAAGCTCAAAACGGGTGACAGTACTATAAATGATAGTATCCAAAGCGGTTCCTTTGATACCCAAAACCTCAAACGCTGTCTGGTCATCCAGAGCTGAAAGCTATCACACCTCCTCCATGATCCAGAACTGGCGAACTGCATGAACTACCTATTTCTGATCGCCGCGGCCACCATGATCAGTCTGGCCGTCATTCCGATTATGGTACGCCTCGCGCCCACTCTGGGCATGATGGATATCCCTGAAAGCCGCAAGGTGCACACCAACCCGATTCCCCGGGTCGGCGGCTGGGGCATCATTATCGGTGCGCTGATTCCGGTCATCACACTGACCAACGTGATGGAACCGCTGGTGTTGTGCTACCTCGCAGGCTCGCTCGTATTGCTGGTATTCGGCGCGATGGACGATCGACGAGAGATGGGCCACTACCCCAAGTTCGTCGGCCAATTCCTCGCGGTGTTACCGATGGTTTACTGGGCTGATCTCTACGTACTGGAATTTCCCTTCATCTGGTTTGATCTGCCGGACTGGTTCCATCGCGCCTTCACGGTCGTAGCCATGATCGGTGTGATCAATGCGATCAACCACTCCGATGGCCTCGACGGTCTGGCCGGCGGTGAAGCACTAATCTCGCTCGGCGCACTGGCGCTGATCGCCTACTTTTCTCCTGGCAGCGATCTGACGATCGTACTGGCATTGGCCGCGATCGGCGGCCTGGTGGGCTTTCTGCGCTACAACACGCATCCGGCGATGGTGTTCATGGGGGATGGCGGCAGTCAGTTCCTCGGGTTTACGCTCGGATTTCTCGCCATACTACTTACCCAACACACCAATACCGAAATCAGTAAAAGCGTGGTGTTGCTGCTGTTGGGCCTGCCTGTGGTAGACATTCTGGTTGTACTGAAAAAGCGCTCGATGTCCGGGTCGAACATATTCCAGGCAACCCGCAACCACGTTCACCATCGTTTGCTCGAGATTGGGCTTGCCCATAAAGAATCGGTTGTCGTCATCTATTCGCTGCATACATTTCTCGTGTGTTGCGGTATCTGGCTGCAGCAAGGCAACGACTGGCTGATCGCCGCCCTCTATCTGTTTGTCTGCGGCAGTGCTTTCTTCCTGCTCAACTGGGCCGAGCGAAACAATTGGCGTCCCGGCAAGTCCGGATTGTTCTCTGCGTTCTCGAAAAGTCTGGACGCGGTTGAACAAAATCAGGTGCTGATGAAAAGCTCTCGACGCTTTCTGGAAATTGCCATCCCCGGTTATCTGATCGCATTGGCGGTATGGATCAACGACATCCCCCGCGATTTCGGCATCGTCGCAGTGGTACTGGCTGTGCTGCTGGCGATTCAAAACTTCAATATTTATCCGTTTCGGGTGAACACTCGCCGCGGCATCATTTACATCACCGTCGTATTTGCGATCTACCTGTCCACGATTGACCGCGTCACCTGGCAGAACCCCTGGGCCGTCGGTCTGGAAATCGCCTTCTATGCGTCGGTTTGTCTTGCCATCTTCCTGGCGATCAAATTTTCTCCGGGGCGTCGCAAGGAGGAATTCAAAGTCACCTCCTTCGACTACCTGCTGCTGTTCCTGATCGTTGGATCGCTATTGTTCTCCCGCACGCCATTGCAGTTTGGCACCTTCAACGTCAACGTGTTTGTGGTGGTGCTGGCGATTATCCTCTATGCATCAGAACTGCTGCTGGTGGAGCGGCGGG